>NZ_CP050296.1:5910638-6212995 GCF_014189455.1 Mesorhizobium huakuii | reverse complement strand
TTATCCTCGATGCATCTTTTGGCCGCATTCCGGATACAAGAGCGCTTTCGAATGCTCTCCACGCCATTCCGGGCGTGGTCGAGCATGGTCTTTTCATCGGGCTGGCGTCAGCGGCCATCATCGCCGGCGGCGACGGTATCCAAACCGTCCATGCCGCCCGAAAACCAGGGAGTTCTACCGATCATGATGTTGCATAACCGGGTTCGCGGCCTTTGCGTCGTTCTGGCGGCTTCGGCCGTTTTCGCCTTGTCGTCGCCTGCGTTTTCGCAGGACGTCACCGAATCGCACTTAAAGGCCGCCCGGGCGGCGGTCGCGGCGATCCATGCGACCGACCCGTTCGACAACATCCTGCCGCAGGCGGCCGCAGCGCTCGAATCACAGCTGATCCAGAAGAACCCGGACATGCAGGAACTGATCGGCAAGACGATCAGCGAGAAGGCGATGGCATTGGCCGCGCGCCGCGCCGATCTCGAGAAGGAAGCGGCTCTTGCCTATGCGAAGGTGTTTTCCGAAAAGGACCTCAACGACATCGCGGCCTTCTACAGCTCCGACGCCGGCAAGAAGCTGCTCGACAGCGGGCCGACCGTGACACGTGATTTGGTCAAGGCAGCCGACATCTGGCAGAACGGCGTCGCCCGCGATCTCGCCCAGCAGGTCGGCGAAACGCTGGCAGCGGCTGCCAAGGCCGCGGCACCGGCTGCGCCCGCGCCAGCGCCCGCTGATGGTGCCGCTCCGGCCGACAATGCGGCTCCGGCGGATGGCGCCGCGCCTGCCGACGGTTCGGCGCCTGCCGACGGCACGCAGAACTGATTTCATTTTTCGAGGCGGCGTAGCTGCCTCTGGACCAGAAAGCCCGGCTTTGTCCGGGCTTTTCTTTGGCGCTTCGCATCCTACCTCTGGCTTGAACTTTCCCTCCGCAGGAGTCCCCTCATGACCGCTTACGACTACGATCTCTTCGTCATCGGCGGCGGCTCGGGCGGGGTGAGGGCGGCGCGCGTCGCCGCGGCACTCGGCAAGCGTGTCGGCATCGCCGAGGAATACCGTTTTGGCGGCACCTGCGTCATCCGCGGCTGCGTGCCGAAGAAGCTCTATGTCTACGCCTCGCAATTCCCGGAGCATTTTGCCGACGCGGCGGGCTATGGCTGGACGGTGCCGGAAGCCAGTTTCGACTGGCGCACGCTGGTCGCCAACAAGGATCGCGAGATCAGCCGGCTGGAGGCGATCTACAAGAAGAATGTCGAGGGTGCCGGCGGCGAGACCTTCCACACCCGGGCGCTGATCGTCGACCCGCATGTGATCCATCTTCTGGGCGAAGACCGCACCGTCACCGCCGACCAGATCCTGATCGCCACCGGCGGCCGTCCGGCGGCGCATCCGGCACTGCCCGGCCACGAACACTGCATCTTCTCCAACGAGGCGTTCGACCTCAAGGAGCTGCCCAAGGCGATCATGATCGAGGGCGGCGGCTATATCGCGGTCGAGTTCGCCAACATCTTCCACGGTCTCGGCGTCGACACCACGCTGGTCTATCGCGGCAAGGAGATCCTCAGCCGTTTCGACATGGATCTGCGCCGCACGCTGCACGAGACCATGGAAAAGAAGGGGATCAAGATACTCTGCCATGCGGTGAGCGAAGAGGTGCGCAAGCGGCCGGACGGCCGGCTCGACGCCGTTCTCACCAGCGGCCAAACGCTGACGGTTGACCAGGTCATGCTGGCCATCGGGCGTATTCCCAACACCGAGAATATGGGCCTGGAAGGCATCGGCATCGAGATGACTCAGGCCGGCGCGGTCAAGGTCGACGACTATTCCCGCACCAACATCGACAACATCTGGGCGATCGGCGACGTCACCAACCGCGTGCAGCTGACGCCGGTGGCGATCCACGAAGCGATGTGCTTCGTCGAGACGGCATTCAAGGGCAACCCGACCGCGCCCGATCACGAGACGATCGCGACCGCGGTCTTCTCACAACCGGAAATCGGCACGGTTGGCCTGTCGGAAGATGACGCCGTGAAGCGTTTCGCCGATATCGAGATCTACCGCGCCAGCTTCCGGCCGATGCGGCATACGCTGTCGGGCCGCGACGAGAAAATGCTGATCAAGCTGGTGGTCGATGGCGCTTCCCGTAAAGTGCTCGGCGCCCACATATTGGGGCCGGATGCCGGCGAGATGGCGCAGCTGCTGGGCATTCCGCTGAAGGCCGGCCTGACCAAGGATGATTTCGACCGCACAATGGCCGTGCACCCGACCGCGGCGGAAGAACTCGTCACCATGTACAAGCCGACCTACCGCGTGAAGGACGGCCAGCGCGTCTGACTCTTTTGCAAGCCGCCAGCGCTTGCTGCCAGGGGGCAATCAATGTCCGTGACAGCCAGTTCCACACCGCTTGATCACGCCTTCGGCGGACGTGTCGATCAGGTCATCGACAGGGCCGTCGAAGAGGGGCGCATCGTCGGCGCCGTGATCCTTGTCGCCCGGCGCGGGGAAATCCTCTACAGCCGCGCCGCCGGCCTGGCCGACCGCGAAGCGAAGAAACCGATGACGCCGGACGCGATCTTCCGGCTTGCGTCGGTGACCAAACCCGTCGTCGCGACTGCAGCACTTGCCCTTGTCGAAGCAGGCGATATCGGCCTCGATGATCCCTTGGTAACATTCATCCCGGAATTCCGGCCGAAGCTCAGCGATGGCAGCGAGCCGGTCATCACCATCCGACAGTTGCTGACGCACACCGCTGGGCTGGACTACGGTTTTCGTCAGGCGGCGGACGGGCCCTATCATCGCGCCGATGTCTCCGACGGCCTTGACCAGCCCGGCCTCTCCATGGCCGAGAATCTCCCGCCGCATCGCCTCAGTGCCGCTGTCCTGTGTGCCGGGAACGGGCTGGGGCTATTCGGTGGCGATGGATGTGCTGGGCGAGGCGATGGCGAGAGCCACGGGCGCCTCCTTGCCGGAATTGGTCGATCGCCTGGTCGTACAGCCGCTCGGCATGCATGATGCGGCCTTTGCCGTGCGCGATCGATCCCGGCTGGTAACGCCATACGCCGATGGGCCCGGCAAGGCCATCGTGATGGGAGAACATCACCGCGTGCCCTTCGGCGACGGTTTCATCTCATACTCGCCCGGCCGTGTCTTCGATCCCGCTTCCTTCGCCTCGGGCGGTACCGGCATGAACGGCACCGCCGGCGATGTCCTCAAGCTGCTCGAGGCACTGCGTTCGGGCGGCGGGCCAGTCATCCGCACCGAAACGGCAGCGGTGATGACCAGGGATGCGATACCGGGCCTCGAAACCACCATGCCCGGCTGGGGCTGGGGTCTCGGCTTCAGCGTCCTGCGCGACCCGCTCGCCGCATCGACGCCGCAGACCGTCGGCACCTGGCGCTGGGGCGGCGTCTACGGTCATTCCTGGTTCGTGGATCCGGCGTTGGACCTGACGGTGGTGGCGCTGACCAACACGGCAATCGCCGGCATGACGGGCACGTTTCCCGATGCACTGCGCGATGCCATCTATGGCAGGCAGGCCTAGGCAATTCCACGAAGGACGGAACCCCGCCGCCGGCCATGGCCAGCGGCGGAGACAGTGATGCGCTACAACAGCGTGCCGCGCAGGATGACCAGCGCCACCGAGAAGTAGATCACCAGCCCGGTGACATCGACCAGCGTGGCGACGAACGGCGCCGATGCACTGGCAGGGTCGAAGCCGATCCGTTTCAGAGCAAAGGGCAGCATCGATCCCGACAGGGAACCAAAAGTGACGATGCCGACCAGTGCGGCACCGACCGTCGTGGCGATCAGCGGCCAATGCGGCCCATAGTCGTAGAAGCCCATATATTGCCAGAGCGCGATACGGCAGATGCCGACCACGCCAAGCATGGCGCCCAGCACGAGACCGGTGGGCAGTTCGCGCAACGCCACCCGCCACCAGTCACGAAGACCTATCTCGCGCAGCGCCAGCGCCCGGATGACCAGCGAGGTCGCCTGCGAGCCGGAATTGCCGCCGGAACTCATGATCAACGGGATGAACAGCGTGAGCACGATCGCCTTCTCCAGCTCACCCTCGTAGCTCTGCATGGCGTTGGCGGTCAGCATTTCGCTGATGAACAGCGCGCACAGCCAGCCGCCGCGTTTCTTGATCATGGAGAGGAAGCTCATCTTCATATAGGGCTCGTCGAGCGCCTCCATGCCGCCGAAGCGGTGCACGTCCTCCGTCGTCTCCTCGATCATCGTATCGATGATGTCGTCGATGGTGACGATGCCGAGGATCTTGCCGTGGTCGACGACCGGGACAGCGAGCAGATCGTATTTGGAGATCGTCTGCGCCAAGGTTTCACGATCGGTCAGCGGGGTGACCGTGACCGGGGTGCGGTCCGGCGCTACCGACAGGATCGGGTCGTCCGGCTCACCGGTGATGAGCCGGCGCAGGCCGGTAGAGCGCACCAGCAGGTGCGTTTGCGGATCGACAATATAGATCGCGTAGACGGTTTCGCGCGTCCGCTCGACCTTGCGGATGTAATCGAGCGTGCGCCCGATGGTCCAGTCCGAGGGAACGCTGACGAACTCCGTCGTCATGATCGATGCGGCGCTGCCTTCGGGATAGCCCAGGATCGACAGCAGGGTCGCGCGCAGTGGCGGCGCCAGCGCCCCGAGCAGTTCGGAGCGTGCCGGCTCGTCGAGCTCGCGCAGGATGTCGGCCGCACGGTCGACCGACATGGCGGTGAGCAGCTTGCTTGCCTTGGGGCGGGGCAGGGCCTCGGCGAGTTCCGGCGCGCCTTCGAGTTCAGGCTGATCGAAAATCTCGACCAGCCGCTCGAAAGGCACGGCGCAAAGCAGATCTGTCGCGGTTTCGCGCGGTTCACGGTTGAGCGCCTCGACCACGTCGGCGACATGGTCGTTTGCAAGGATGCGGGCGATGGCGACGGCCTCGTCGTCCGCTACGGGAGAAAAATCGTTCATGGCTCACTCCTTGCCGTCCGGCAGGACATGAACCATTCAGGTCACGTCTAGGCGGACGGCGGTTGCGTTCGACTAATACTGTCGCCAGGCATGGCGCGGTGACCTTTCCGCTTGCGGGTTCGCGTTTGACTATCAGCAAGCCGGCGCAACATAGGAGTGCGTCTTGCCGAGTCAATCGTGGTGAGTGAGGAAAACGGCGCCTGACGGCTCCGATCGCGATACTGTGATCGCCGACTGCCGCCAGATGCGGCAAGTCGCGGTGAAATCACGGTTATTTCTGCTTCAGCCGACGCGAGAAACGCAGCCATTTGTCCTCTACTGGCCGTGGCTGCGCCAGGATCGTGGTGAGCTCGACGGGCAGGGTCGGAGTCAGCGGTTTCTTGGTGGCGACGCCGTCGGCGATCAGGACGATCGAGTGGTAGAACTCGGTGCCGGCAGCCGATCTCGGCGCCACCGCTTCGTGCATGACGCTGATCACCGTGACATCGGGGCAGTTGTCCTTGATCGCCTGGTGGAAGGCAATCTTGCCCTCCGGGTCGAGGGCGCCGGTCGCCTCGTCGAGGAACAGCAGTCCCGGCTGCTGCAGGATGATGCGGGCCACCACCAGCTTCTGCTTCTGGCCGCCCGACAAAACCTGATCCCAGCTTTTGCCCTCGCGGCTCTCATTGGCCATTTGTTCGATGAAGTCGCCGAGCCCAGCCTTGTGCAGCGCGGACGCGACCTGGGCGTCGCCATGGTCATGTTCGGAGCCCGGCAGGCAGACCAACTGTTTCAGCGACACCTGCGGGAGCTTGACGTCCTGGGCAGCATAAAAACTCTTCACCCCGTCAGGGAAGACGATGGTGCCGTGGCCGTAGGGCCAGAGGCCGTTGATCGCCTTGATCAGCGAAGTCTTGCCGCACCCGGATTCGCCCTTCAGGAAGGTCCATTCGCCGCGCCGGAAGCGCAAATTGGCGGCGCTGAGGAACGGTGTTGCGTCCTCGCCCTGATGCGCCAGTTCGAGCTTCTGGATGGTCAGGCCGAAAACCGGATTCTGGCTGGCATAGTGGAAGTCGGAACGGCCGGTCTGGCTGTAGAACGCTTGCGGGTGCTGAACATTCTCGATCGCATTCGCCAGCTCGGTGACACGCTGGCTGTTGGCACGCAGCGTCGCAATGGCCGGCATCACATGGATGAACCACGAGCACTGGCTGATCAGCTGGGCGACCATTTCAGAGCCGGTTATGTAGCCTTTGTAGTCCAGGCGATTGTGGATGAACGACACGAGACCGGGACCATAGGCGACGATCCGGGCGCCGATGAAATTGTAGATCAGCTCGAACGACGTGTAGCTGTTGTTGACGACATTGAGCCGGCCCCAGGTTTTGTCGATATCGACGTAGAGCCTGTCGTGCATCGACTTTTGCACGTCCTCGCCATGCGAGGCGGCGACGTGGAAGCTGCGGCGCAGGAATGTCGTCAGTTCACTGCGGTAGCTGCCCTCGGCCTGCTGCATGCGGATATTGAGCCGCTCGAGCAGGCGCCCAAGCTTGACCGCGATCCAGGTGTTCAGCGGCACGTAAATGGCGACGGCGAGGAAAGCCAGCACCGCGCTGCCATAACTGCCGAGGAACTCCAGCCCCTTAACCTCGACCGAGGATCCGATCAGATTTTCGCCGATAAAATAGAGCGAGGTCGCAACACCCAGAACGCCCATGGCGAGACCGATCGCCCCACCGGTCATGTCCTTGATCGATTCCTGGATGCGTTGGTCGATGTTGTCGGGAGCCACGATACCGCCGGCCGCCGAACCATGCTGGGCATGGAAATGGGTATGATTGCCGTCGAGCAGAGCCTGGTTGAACTGGCTGTTCAGCCAGCCACGCCATTTACGGTGCAAGGTTGCGGAGACAAGACCGCGCACGCCGGTGAAGCCGGCATCCTTGAGCACGACCAGCACCACCAATATGCCGGCATTGGTCAGAATTGCCCGCAGCGGGCTGGTGTTGGCGGCATCGTGGAAGAAGGCGATCGAATTGCCCAACTCGCCCAATGCCAAGGCAAACCAGACGCCGGCCTTGCTGGAAAGCGCCGTCAGCAGGGCGATGACGATGGTCAGCGTCCAGGCCTCCTTCCAACGGTTGGAGAACCAGTAGGCCCGCATAAGGCCCCAGAAACTGCGCATCGAGGATACCGGCGTCAAATGCGACGGCCCTGCGGCGCCGCCGTGTAGTTTATCCGGTACTGACTCCTGCGATCGTCTGCCGATCCGAATCACGATCCCGCCCAAACCTTTTTTGTTTTGTTACGGATGGTAACACCAATTGATCATTTTCCATTAATTTTTGTAGGGGGTCAGCGAGATTGAAGTTCCGGCCGTGTCGGCAAGGCAACAGAACAGGCTTTCCAAGCGTCGCGCGGAAGTTGGCGAAACGGCGATTTAACGCAACGATGTCAGACAGTTACCAAATCGCTGGCAGGGCGCCTACAGCTTCCCTAAGGGAAGGTGTGCACACGATTTTGTGACTCGTTTTAGTTGGTCGAGCCGGCCGGGATTTTCATTGCGGGCTAACCAAAATTCCCGAAAACGTGCCGTCCTTGATGTCTGCTTTGACAATTCCCGCGTTCGGGATTGAACCTTCCGGGGCGTTGTCGACACCCAGGGTTGTCCAACAGGGAAGCTTTCTCATGCTCACGCGCGCAACCGCAGCTTTCGTCCTCTTCGCCTGGCTACCCTCCCTTTGGCGCACGCAGCCGAACAGAGCATCCCGGCCAGCGCCGAGGGCCAGATCGAGTTCAACACACCATCCGACAACATTGGCTGCATCTATACGCCGAAAGGCGGCACCAGCACCTATGAGCCACAGGATGGCGGCCCGGAACTGAGCTGCTCGCGCGTCGAGCCGAGCTACATCACCATCATCCTCGGCCCCAACGGGCCGGCGACGCTGATCAAGAACCCCGGCGAACAGCCTTGCTGCAGCGATGTCACAAGGCTCGCCTATGGCAACAGCTGGAGCGCTGGGCCCTTCTTCTGCCAGTCATCGACCAAGGGACTGACCTGCACCGCCATGAATGGCCACGGATTTTTTATCAGCAAAGCGAAGGCGACGGTGAAGTAACGCCTGCCTTGTAGGAACCTGCCTCAGCCGACCTTGTCCAGTTCGCCCCGTGCCTTGGCCGCCGCCACCTGGCGGATAGCATCAGCCAGCGTGTCGGCGTCCTGAGCACCCATCACGGCATATTTGCCTTCAAGCAGAAAACACGGCACGCCCGATATGCCCATGCGCGAAGCGGTGGCGATTTCGGTGCGCACCGCTTCGACATCGGCGTCGGTCGGCAAGAGTGTGGCGACCACGGACGCGTCCATTCCGGCCTCACGGGCGGCTTCGACCAACACGGCATGGTCGCCGATGTTGGCGCCCTCCTCGAAATTCAGCTGGAACAGGCGGCGCACCAACCTGTTCTGCACGGCTTCGCCAGCAGCACCCGCCCAGCGGATCAGGCGGTGCGCATCCAGCGTGTTCGGCGCCACCCTGATGGCGTCGAAGGCAAACGAAATGCCCTCCGCCTCGCCAAGCGGTTCGATGCGGGCATGGATCTCGCGAATGCGCTCGTCGCTGCCGAACTTGGCCAGCATATACTCCCGGCGGTCTTTGCCTTGCGGCGGAATGGTCGGATCGAGCTGGAACGGCCGCCAGCGTATGTGCACATCGACATCGCCGGCCGCGGCAACCGCCTTGTCCAGCCGCTTCTGGCCAATGAAGCACCACGGACAGACGACGTCCGACACCACATCGACGGTAATGGCGTTCGCTTCGCTCATCTCGATCTCCGGATTGTCAGTTCGGTTTGCGCCACCAGCTTGGCAGCTGATAACCGAATATGGGCGTCTTCTGCGGATGTTCCAGATAATTCCAGTACGCAAGCCACTGCTGCGTGTTGTACTGCATCGGCACCATATAGTTGCCCGAGATCAGCAGCCGGTCGAGGACGCGAACGGCGGCGACATAGTCTTCCTTCGAGCGGGCGCGCAGCATCGCGTCGATCGCGGCATCGATCGCCGGGTCGGCAACGCCGGCGAGATTGAAAGATCCTTCGGTCTTGGCCGCGGCGGACGACCAACGCCCGATCTGCTCGATGCCTGGGGACAGCGAATTGTTGAAGCCGCTAGAGCCGATCAGGGCCTCGAAATCGAAACGCTGCTTGCGCGACTGGATCTGGTCGCCGTCGAGGCTCCGGATGCTGACGTTGATGCCGATCTTCTCCAGTGTGCGCTGGTAGATGCCGGCCAGGCGCTCCTCGTCCTGCGAAGCGGTCAGGATCTCGAATCCGAAAGGTTTGCCGTCGGGATCGAGCATCGTGCCGTCCTGCACGTGGTAACCGATGCTTTTCAGGAGATCGAAAGCGGTCTTCAACACCTTGCGGTCCTGGCCCGAACCATCGGTCACCGGCGGTTTCCAGGTGCCGTCCATGACATCAGGCGGCACGCGGCCGGGGTAGGGCGCCAGCAAAGCCTTTTCCCTGTCGTCGGCCGGATGACCAAGCGCCGACAGTTCGGAGCCCTGCCAATAGCTCATCGTGCGCGTGTACTTGCCGCCGAACAGGTTCTTGTTGGCCCATTCGAAATCGTAAAGCATGCCGAGCGCGCGTCGAACCACCGGATTGGAGAATTTCGGCAGCCTGGTGTTGAACAGGAAACCGGTCACGACGGGCGGAATGCCGGTGTCGAAGGTTTCGGCGACGACCTCGCCCCTGTGGAAGGCCGGGAAGTCGAGATCACGCTCGCGCTTCACCGGATCGCCGTCATCGTCGATGGCGCAAAGACCCTTCTTGAACGCTTCGAGCTTGGCGTTGGCGTTGAGGAAATATTCGATGGTGATCTGGTCGTAATTGTCGAAGCCGCGCTTGGCTGGAACGTCCTTGCCCCAGTAGTCCGGATTGCGTTTGAAGACGATGCGCTGGCCGGGCGTCACCTGTGCGATCGTGTAGGGACCGCTGCCGATCAGCGGCTTCAGCGTCGTCTTGTCGAAAGTCTCCATGTCGAAGGCGTGCCTGGGGATGATCGGCGTCAGGGCGATGATCAGGGGAAACTCGCGATCGGCTTTGTCGTTGAAGGTGAAGCGCACGCTGTGGTCGCCGGTCTTTTCGAGCTTGGCGATCCTGGCCATGCGGTCGCTGTAGGGCGGGCGGCCCTTTTGCGTGTAGGCATCATAGGTGAACAGCACGTCCTCCGGAGTCACCGGCTGTCCGTCAGACCATTTGGCGTTCGGGTTGAGATGGAATTCGATGCTCTTGCGCTCTGGGTCCATGTCGGCTGTGTCGGCAAGCAGCCCGTAGAGGGTAAAAGCCTCATCCGCGCTGCGCTGCATCAGCGGCTCGAAGACCAGATTGCCGAAGATCGTGTCCATCATGCCACGCGCCGTCGTGCGCAGGCTTTTCAGAATGAAAGGGTTGAGGTTGTCGAAGCTGCCGACGACGCAATAGGTGATGCTGCCGCCCTTGGGCGCGTCTGGATTGACGTAGCTGAAATGCGCGTAGTCCGGCGGCAAAGCGGGTTCGCCCTGCATGGCGATCGCGTATTTTGGCTCCGACAGCGCCGGCGGCGACAGGGTGAAAAGCGATATCGCGGTGATCAGCCAAACAAGAACGCGGCCCATGACCGTCTCCTTAACAGGTCGGCTTGATGATTCGGTGCGCACCCTAGCATGAGGCGGCTGCGTGCCGGCCAATGGTGTCATCAAGAATTACAAGTGAGCGGGCTGGATTCGGCACCGCTTGCAGTGTAACACGCCGTCCGAAGTCATTCTGTTGCCTCATTTCGGCAACAGGTAGCTGGACCACACGGCGCAGAGAAGCCGGTTCCGGGATCATTTGAGAGGAAGTGCACGACATGACGAGCCTGAACAGCAACGCATACCGCCTTTCGGTTATGGCCGCGGGCGTGGTCGGCTTTCTGGGCGCGGGACTTCCCTCTGCTTCCGCACAGCAGCAGCAACAGATCCCACAGGGCTGGTTCAAGGCCTGCACCAAGCAGGAGGACGTCGATATCTGCAACGTCCAGAACATCGTCACTGCCGGCAACGGCCAGCTCGTCACCGGTGTCAGCCTGATCGAACTCAAGGGCAAGGTGAACCGCAAGGTGTTTCAGGTGACGGTCCCGACCGGCCGCCTGGTGCCTCCCGGCATCGGCCTGCAGATCGATACCGGCAAGGCCGTAAAGCTCGACTATGTCATCTGTTTCCCGGATCGTTGCGTGGCCGAAGTGCCGCTGACCGACCAGCTCGTCGCCGCGTTCAAGAAGGGTCAGGGGATCACGCTGACCTCGATCAATTTCCAGAACCAGGCCAACCCGATCAAGATCGCGCTGCAGGGCTTCAGCGGCGCCTATGACGGCCCGCCGCTGCAGCAGTCGGACATCGAGGACCGGCAGAAGAAGCTCCAGGACTTCGTCGCCAAGAACAACCAGGACTTCGCCAAGAAGCTCAAGGATGAGCAGGACAAGGCCAAGACCGCCAACTGATCGCGGGCTCGGGTCACCTCCAGTCAAAGAAAAAGCGGGGTCATGCCCCGCTTTTTTTGTTCCATGGCTGGATTTCCTGACGGCTAGCCGGAAACTCAGTGCCTTGACTGGCGTTTCGGCTCGTAGCGCCCGTCCGGCTTCTTGTCGAACATCTCCTTGATCTGCGGGTGGCGGACCGGCTCGCCCGACCGATCCTCAAGCAGATTCTGCTCCGACACATAGGCGATGTATTCGGTTTCCGAATTCTCGGCGAGCAGGTGGTAGAATGGCTGATCCTTGCGCGGCCGCACGTCGGCGGGGATGGCTTCGTACCATTCTTCGGTGTTGGCGAATTGCGGATCGACGTCGAAAATGATGCCTCGAAACGGAAACAGCCGGTGGCGAACCACCTGTCCGATCGCGAATTTGGCCGTTTTCATCGTACTCACCACTGAATTCCTTGACTTTATTTGGCGCAGACTCCGAGTCAATTCAATCCCGAAGCGTTTGAACGCCTTCAAGCTACGCAAAATGCGGAGCAAAGGTTTTTGATTGGTGCCGCGATGCCGCGATAAAATCCGCAAGATCGCTACTGCTGCCGCATCGGTTTTCGCAGGCCACCCACAAGTGCCGAAAAACCGCTGCCGGGACGGAGCCCCTCGCGCATGAAGAAGGCGCGGAGCGGCGCAAAGCCGCCGAGTACGCTGAGGCCCGCACCTCGCGCCATCTGCGCCGGCAGCATATCGGAGAGCAGCGACATGTTGAGCAGATTGACAGCGCTGCTGCGGGCCAGAATGTCGGGGCGCCGCTTGAAATCGTAGGCGGCAAGGGCCTTGGCCGCGCCCGGATCCTCACGATTTTCACTTGCGATTCCAACCAGATCGTCAATATCCCTGATGCCAAGGTTGAGGCCTTGCGCACCGATCGGCGGGAACACATGTGCCGCCTCACCGACAAGCGCCACCCTGTCTCGCGCGAAACGCAGGGGCGTCACGGTCGAAAGCGGATAGATTTGGCGGCCAGGCTCTACGGTCACGCGTCCCAGCATCGACTGCATCTGCTGCTCGACCCGCAGGGAGAGCGTTGCGTCATCCAGGCCGGCAAGCTCCTTGGCGGTCTCGGGCTTCACCACCCAGACAAGGCTCGAGCGATTGCCGGGCAACGGAACTTGTGTGAACGGACCGGTCTCGGTGTGGAACTCGGTCGAGGTGAAGGCATGTTCTCGGCTATGACCGAAATTGAGCACGAGCGCGGCCTGCGGATAAGCGCGCGAGCCGGTCGAAATGCCAGCCGCCTCGCGCGCAGGCGACTGGCGTCCGTCGGCGGCGACCGCCAGCGATGCGCCAACCTCGCTGCCGTCGGTGAGGGTGGCATAAGCCTTGTCGGCATCGAGGCGCCAGGTCTTGACCATCGACCTGCGCCATTCGATCCCGGAATGCGCGGCCACCTTGCCGGCAAGCGCCGGGCCAAAGACGGCGTTGGGCAGGTTCAGCCCGAATTGGTCCTCGTTGATCTCGCTGGCGCGGAAGGTGACGACAGGACTGCGGATCAGCCGGCTGGTCGCATCGACGATGCGCATGACTTTCAAGGGCGCGGCCTTGGGCTTGATGTCTTCGAGGACACCAAGCCGCTCAAGCACTTTCAGAGCAGGGTTCATCAGCGCCGTGGTGCGGCCGTCGGGGGCCGACGCCTTAGGCCCGACCAGCGTCACCGGGAAGCCGGCATCGGCGAAAGCCAGCGCCGCAATCAGCCCTGCCGGCCCGGTGCCGGCAATCAGTATCGGCGCTGTTTCCTGATGCTCCAAGGTCGGCTTCCGGTTTGTGATGCGAGGCGGGCCCACCAGACCTGCCAGTTGAGCAGCATATAGGGCAGTTCATGCGGCTTGATCAACGCGGCGATTCGGCCCATTCGGGTGTCATGACCGGCCATCAGGACGACTTCAGCCATCTCGACCGCGCCGGCCGCGCCGCGGCTGACATCGCGCGCAACCCGCGCCTGACAGTCAACATCGTCGTCGGCGCCGGCATCCTGCTCGCCTGGCTGCTGCTGGCCGCGATGGCAATTCGCGGTGCCGAGGTCGGGGGCAGCGCGCCCGGTGACCCGCTGCTGCGTGGCCTGCCGCAGTTGCCGCTGCCTGATTTCCTGGAGCGATTCTTCGCGCTCTGCCTGTCGCCGACGCCACTGGACGCAAACATCGGTCTGCGTGCCCTGGCGCTCATCCTGATGTGGTTCCTGATGGCGATCGCCGCGATGCTGCCATCCGCGGCGCCGATGATCCGCACCTATTGCGAGATCGCCGATACAGCCCGGATCAAGGGCGAGCCGGTCGTCCATCCGCTGGTGCTGGTTGCCGGCTATCTCTGCGTATGGCTCGCCGCCTCGATGCTGTTTTCGGCACTGACGCTCTCCGTGCACGCATTCTCTGCGTCCGGCGAAATCTACGACCCGGTGCTCGGCATTGCCGGAGCGCTCGCATTGCTGGTTGCCGGCCTCTACCAGTTCAGCGGCCTCAAGGAGGCCTGCCTGAAGAAATGCCGCAACCCGTTCTCGATCCTGTTTTCGAACTGGAGTGCCAAAGCCATCCGCATCTTCCGGCTCGGCGTCGCGCAAGGCATCTGGTGCCTCGGCTGCTGCTGGGCGCTGATGCTGGTGATGTTCGCCGTCGGCGTGATGAACATCTTCTGGATGGCGCTGATCGGCCTGTTCACCCTGATTGAAAAACAAACGACCGGCCGTCTTCCAACCCGGCTGGCCGGTGCGATACTGCTTGTCTGGGCAGCCGCGCTGCTAGTAGTCTCGCTGTGAGTGGGGGAAATTCAATGAAAGATCAGGGCTGGGCAATGAAAGGAGAGCTCGTACTCTCCTGCAATTGCACGGTTTTTTGCCCTTGCGTGCTGTCGCTCGGCAGTCACCCGCCGACCGAGGGCTATTGCCAGACCTGGGCGGGTTTCCGCATCGACGCCGGTCATTTCGGCGAGGTCGACCTCTCCGGCCTCAACCTAGGGCTGATCATGGAAATCCCCGGTTACATGAGCCGCGGCAACTGGACGGCGGGCCTCTTCATCGACAAACGCGCCTCGGTCTACGCGGTCAAGGCACTGACGAAGATTTTTACCGGCAAGGCCGGCGGAACCACGTCGCTGCTGTCGATCCTGGTCGGAAAATTCCTGGGTGTCGAACAGGTGCAGATCACCTATGAGACGCGGGACAAGACGCGTATCTTCCAGATACCGAAGATCATCGACGGGGCGGTCACGCCGATTGCGGGCAAGGATCGCGAGAAGGATACGGTGATCACGAATTCGGAATACTGGATCGCGCCGGAGATCATCGTGGCCAAGTCCGACAAGAGCAAGATGCGCGCCTTTGGCCGCAACTGGAATTTTGCAGGCCGCTCGGCCGAAATCTGCAAGCTGGATTGGCGGGGCCCGTGAGCAAGAACACATCGGCGAGGAATATGGCGGCCAGGAACCTGGCGGCACGGAAAGCTGCCAAGAAAATCACGGACCGGATTCCGCGACCGAAGAAGAAAGTCACCTGGCCGCAGGCGAGGGCGTTCTCCGTCCATCTGCTGACAGCGTCAGGCTCGTTCCTGGCCTTCCTGTCGCTGGTGGCGGCGAGCGAGGAACGATGGACGGCGATGTTCTGGTGGCTCGGACTGGCTTTGTTCGTCGACGGCATCGACGGGCCGATCGCCAGGAAGCTCGAGGTCAAGGAAATCCTGCCGACCTGGTCGGGCGAACTCCTCGACAACATCATCGACTATGTGACCTACGTGCTGATTCCGGCCTTCGCGCTCTACCAGCGCGGCTTCATGGGTGAGGGTCTGTCGTTCCTGTCGGCGGCGATCATCGTCGTCTCCAGCGCGATCTACTATGCCGACACCGGCATGAAGACGAAGGAGAATTTCTTCAAGGGATTCCCTGTGGTCTGGAACATGGTGGTGTTCACACTGTTCGTCATCGAGCCGGGACAATGGGTGTCGTTCGCTGTGGTGGTGGTCGCCGGCATCTTGACCTTCGTCCCGATCAATTTCATTCATCCGGTGCGGGTGGTGCGGCTGCGCCGCATCAATCTCACAATGACCCTGTTGTGGTGCGCCTTCGGCGCGCTTGCGCTTGCGCAGGCGGCTCTAGCCGCCTTCTATGATCAGATCGGTGTGCTGGGCGAGCAGGTCAGCACCTTCATCAAGATCGGCATCACCGTGAGCGGGCTTTACCTGGGCTGCATCGGCGGCATCATGCAGTTCTTTCCAAATCTCGGCGCCAAGAAGGCTTGATCAGCCGCTCCCAGAGGAATCCTAGTCCATGTCCAAAGCCATCCGCATCCACGCCCATGGCGGCCCGGAAGTTCTGACCTATGAGGATACCGATCCCGGCCAGCCGGGTTCCGGGCAGATCCTGGTCAAGCATACAGCCATCGGCCTCAACTTCATCGATGTCTATCATCGCTCCGGCCTCTATCCGCCGCCCGGCGGCTTTCCGCTCATTGCGGGCAGCGAAGCCGCCGGCGTGGTTCAGGAGATCGGTGAAGGCGTCGACTGGCTGAAGCCGGGCGACCGCATCGCCTATTCGACAAATGTCGGCGCCTATGCAGAGCAACGCGTCATCGCCGCCAGCCTCGTGGTCAAGATTCCCGAGGGCATCAGCGACGAGCAGGCGGCCGCGATGATGCTGAAAGGCATGACCGCCGAATATCTCTTGCGCCGCACCTTCAAGGTGAAGGCGGGCGACACGATCCTGTTCCATGCCGCTGCCGGCGGCGTCGGGCTCATTCTCGGCCAATGGGCGAAACACCTCGGCGCAACCGTCATCGGCACGGCAAGCTCGACCGACAAGATCGAACTCGCCAGGGCGCACGGCTTCGACCATGTCATCAACTACAAGGAACAGGATTTCGTCGCCGGCGTCGCGGCCATCACCGGCGGCAGGAAATGCGATGTCGTCTACGATTCGGTCGGCAACGACACCTTTCCGGCCTCGCTCGACTGCCTGAAGCCGCTCGGCATGTTCGTCAGCTTTGGCCAGTCCTCGGGACCGATCCCGCCATTCTCGATGTCGTTGCTGGCGCAGAAGGGCTCGCTGTTCGCGACCAGACCGACGCTGTTCGTCTACAACGCAAAACGCGAGGACCTCGATGCCTCCGCGGCGGCGCTGTTCGAGGTGGTGCTCAGCGGTGCCGTCAAGATCAAGATCAACCAGCGCTATGCGCTCGAGGATGCGGGCAAGGCGCATGCCGACCTTGAGGGTCGCAGGACCACAGGGACGACCATTCTCATCCCTTAGTCCCGCCAGGCTTGCTATCCCTTGAATTTCCGCTGAAATTCTTGAAGCTCTTTCAAGACGCGTGCCGCTTTCCGTCGAGAGCCGGCGGCGCCTACCATGCTTGCGGGAACACAGAACATATCTGGCGAACCAGATGGGAGGCACTGTGAGTGCAAATCATGATGGGGCGAACCTGCTTGAGGTTCGTGGCCTGACCAAGATATTCGGCACGCTGACGGCGTGCGATCATATCGACCTCAACATCGCCAAGGGTGAAATCCACGCTCTGCTCGGCGAAAACGGCGCCGGTAAGTCGACGCTGGTCAAGATGCTGTTCGGCTCGCTGGAGCCCAATTCCGGCGAGATTTTCTGGAACGGCCAGGCGGTGCGGATCACCAGCCCGGGTGCTGCCAAGAAGCTCGGCATCGGCATGGTGTTCCAACATTTTTCGCTGTTCGAGGCGCTGACCGCGGCCGAGAACATCGCGCTGTCTCTGGATGACGGTTCGCCGATCAGCAGCATCGCCGCGAAGGCGAGGGCGCTTTCCTACAGTTATGGCCTGCCGCTCGATCCAGACTCGCTGGTCGGCGACCTGTCGGTCGGCGAGCGCCAGCGCATCGAGATCATCCGCTGCCTGCTGCAGACGCCGCAGCTCATCATTCTCGACGAGCCGACCTCGGTGCTGACGCCGCAGGAAGCCGACAAGCTGTTCGAGACGCTGGAGCGGCTGCGCGCGGAAGGCAAATCGATCCTCTACATCTCGCACCGGCTCGAAGAGGTCAAACGCATCTGCGACCGTGCCACCGTGTTGCGGCATGGCAAGGTGGTCGGTCATTGCAACCCGCGCGAGGAAACTGCCGCTTCGCTCGCCCGCATGATGGTCGGCAACGAAGTGCAGGCCGTGGTGCGTGCACCGGTCGAAGGGATCGAAACCGCTCAACCGTTGCTCGAAATCCGCAATCTCAGCCGCAAGCCGGCGACGCCGTTCTCCATTCCGCTCAAGGCCATCAGCCTCAATGTCCGCGCCGGCGAGGTGATCGGCATTGCCGGTGTCGCCGGCAACGGCCAGGGCGAATTCTTCGAATCCGTCTCCGGCGAGGTCTCGCAGCAGGATGCCACCTCGGTGCGCATCCGCGGCAAGGATGCGGGTGGCCTCACCATCACCGGACGGCGCCTGCTGGGTGCCGCCTTCGTGCCGGAGGAGCGCCTCGGCCATGGCGCGGCGCCGCGCATGAAACTCTCGGAAAATCTCCTGCTGTCGCGCCATGCCACCGACGGCAAGGCCTTTGTCGGCACCGGTGGAATGGTCAAGAGCGGCGCTGTTTACGCTGCGTCCCAACGCATCATCGAGGCGATGGACGTGCGCAAGAGCGCGCCGGATCCGGAAGCGGCAGCGCTTTCAGGCGGCAATCTGCAGAAATTCATCGTCGGCCGCGAACTCGATCGCCGCCCAAGCGTCATGGTGGTCAACCAGCCGACCTGGGGCGTCGACGCCGGTGCCGCTGCCCACATAAGGCAGGCGCTGATCGAACTGTCGCGCAGCGGATCGGCGGTGCTGGTGATCAGCCAGGATCTCGACGAACTGTTCGAAATATCGGATGCGATCGCGGTCATGCACAATGGCGAATTGTCCAAGCCGATGCCGATCGCCGAGGCGACCTTCGAGAAGGTTGGCCTGCTGATGGGCGGCGCCGAGCCCGGCCACGCCGAACACACGCTGGAGACGGCATGATGCGCCTCGAACTCGTCAAACGCCCGCAGCGCTCCGCGCTGTTTTCGGCCCTGTCGCCATTCATTGCCTTCGCGCTGACGATCATTGCCGGCGCGGTTCTGTTTGCGCTGCTCGGCGTCAACCCGTTGACCGCGTTCCGGATCTACTTCATCGAGCCGGTCAGCCAGGTCTGGCAGCTGCATGAACTTGCGATCAAGGCGGCACCGCTGATCCTGATCGCTGTCGGCCTGTCGGTCTGCTACAAGGCCAACATCTGGAACATCGGCGCCGAGGGCCAGTTCATTTTCGGCGCCATCTTCGGCTCCGCCATTCCGGTGCTGTTTCCGCAGTTCGAAGGCCCGCTGGTGCTGCCGCTGATGCTGCTGCTCGGCATGGTCGGCGGTGCCGCCTATGCGGCGATCCCGGCCTTGCTCAAGACCCGCTTCAACACCAATGAAATCCTGACCAGCCTGATGCTGGTCTATGTCGCCCAGCTCTTCCTCGACTGGCTGGTGCGCGGCCCATGGCGCGATCCGCAGGGTCATGGTTTCCCGCAGACGATCCAGTTCGGCGACTCCGCCGTGCTGCCGGAACTGATGCCGGATGCCGGACGCGCCAACTGGGGCTTTGTCTTCGCGCTGGTTGCCGCGGTGCTGATCTGGATCCTGATGGGCCGCATGCTTAAGGGCTTCGAGGTGCGCGTGCTGGGTTCCAGCCCGCGGGCAGGGCGCTTCGCTGGCTTCGGCCTCAGCCGCATGGTGTTCTTCGCCTTCCTGCTGTCGGGCGCGCTGGCCGGCCTTGCCGGCATCTCTGAAGTCTCCGGCGCCATCGGACAGTTGCAGCCGGTGATTTCTCCCGGTTACGGCTTCACCGCCATCATCGTGGCCTTCCTCGGCCGCCTCAATCCGCTCGGCATCATCGCCGCGGGTCTGGTGCTGGCGCTGACCTATCTCGGCGGTGAGGCGGTGCAAAGCGCGCTCGGCATTTCCGACAAGGTGGCAAGGGTGTTCCAGGGCATGCTTTTGTTCTTCGTGCTCGGCTGCGACACGCTCATCCACTACCGCATCCGCCTGATCGGACTGGCGCTGACGAAACAAGAAGGCGCGGCGAAGCTCGAAGCCACGCCGAAGTTGAAGGAAGCCCGCTGATGGACATCACCGTCAACATCCTTTTGACTATCGCCACCGCGGCAACGCCGCTTTTGATCGCGGCGATCGGCGAACTGGTGGTCGAACGCTCCGGCGTGCTCAATCTCGGCGTCGAGGGCATGATGATCATGGGCGCGGTCGGCGGCTTCGGCGCCGGCTACCTGACAGGCTCGCCCTGGATCGGCCTGCTGGCGGCGATCGCCATGGGGGCGCTGTTCTCGCTGCTGTTTGCCGTGATGACGCTGTCGCTTGCAACCAACCAGGTGGCGACCGGCCTGTCGCTGACGCTGCTCGGCCTCGGTCTCTCCGGCATGATCGGCACGAGCTTCGTTGGCCAGCCCGGCGTCAGGCTGCCCAATCTCGATATTCCCGGCCTCAGCTCGATCCCGATCGTGGGCAAGCTGCTGTTCGGCCAGGATCCGGTCTTCTACATCTCGATCGCGCTGACCGCCGCCGTCATGTGGTTCCTGTTCAAGACGCGCACTGGCCTCACGCTGCGCTCGATCGGCGACAGCCACACGTCGGCGCATGCGCTCGGCATCAAGGTCATCCGCTACCGCTATATCTCGGTCATCTTTGGCGGCGCCTGCGCCGGTCTCGCCGGCGGTCATCTGTCGCTGGTCTACACGCCGCAGTGGGTCGAGAACATGAGCGCGGGCCGCGGCTGGATCGCCCTGGCGCTGGTGGTGTTCGCGTCGTGGCGGCCGTGGCGGGTGCTGGCCGGCGCCTACATCTTCGGCGCGGTCTGGATCGGCCAGCTTCATGCACAGGCTTTTGGCATTCCGGTGCCCTCGCAGATGCTTTCTTCTCTGCCCTATCTGGCAACCGTCGTGGTTCTCGTTCTAATCTCGCGCAATAAGCGTCTGACGATGATGAACACGCCGGCATCCCTGGGGCAGCCATTCGTTCCGGATCGTTGACAACAACAAAAAGACGGGAAGCTCCAAGGCTTAACACAGAGAGGTAACACGATGAAAAAACTGCTTATTGCCCTGATGACGACGACAGCGGCATTGTCGCTGGCCGCGTCCGCAGAGGCTGCCGACAAGTTGAAGGCCTGCTGGGTCTATACCGGCCCGATCGGCGATTTCGGCTACTCCTACCAGCACGACCAGGGCCGGCTCGAAGTCGAGAAGGCGCTCGGCGACAAGGTCGAGACCGCTTATCTGGAGAACGTCTCCGAAGGCCCCGACGCCGACCGTGCTTTCGAGCGGCTGGCGCGCGAAGGCTGCAAGCTGATCTTCGGCACGTCGTTCGGCTTCATGGATGCCGAGGTAAAGGTCGCCAAGAAGTTTCCCAAAGTGATGTTCGAGCACGCCACCGGCTACAAGACCGGTGACAATCTCGGCATCTACAATGCCCGCTTCTACGAAGGCCGCTACGTGCTCGGCCAGATCGCCGCCAAGGAATCGAAGTCCGGTGTCGCCGGCTACATCGTCTCCTTCCCGATTCCCGAAGTGGTGATGGGCATCAACTCCTTCATGCTCGGCGCGCAGTCGATCAACCCGAACTTCAAGGCCAAGATCGTCTGGGTGAACTCCTGGTTCGATCCAGGCAAGGAAGCAGACGCCGCCAAGGCGCTGTTCGACCAGGGCGCCGACATCATCGTCCAGCACACCGATTCCACCGCCGCCCTGCAGGTCGCCGAGGAGCGCAAGCTGCACGGCTTCGGCCAGTCGTCCGACATGATCAAGTTCGCGCCCAACGCGCAGCTGACCTCGCTCACCGACGAATGGGGGCCCTACTACATCAGCCGGGTGCAGGCAGCCATCGACGGCACCTGGAAGCCGGACAATGTCTGGCTCGGCATCAAGGACGGCGCGGTGAAGCTCGCGCCTTATACCAACATGCCCGACGACGTGAAGGCGATGGCCGAGGCGACCGAGAAGAAGATCGCCGGCGGCTGGAACCCCTTCACCGGACCGATAGCCAAGCAGGACGGCTCGGCATGGCTGAAGGACGGCGAAGTCGCCGACGACGGCACGCTGCTCGGCATGAACTTTTACGTCAAGGGCGTCGACGACAAGCTGCCGCAATAGGCGGCGCACCACATCTCGAATAGGAAAGGGCGCCGCGAGGCGCCCTTTTCATTTCCCGAAGAAACCGACGGCAGGCTTAGACAGCCGAACCGTAGAGATCATAAGCGTCGGCGCGCTCGATCTTGACGGTGACGATGTCGCCGGCACGCATCGGGCGGCGCGACTGGATGTGGACCGAGCCGTCGATCTCGGGCGCGTCGTATTTGGTGCGGCCCTTCGCCGATGTGCCATGCGCTTCATCGATCAGCACCGGCAGGCGCTTGCCGACCTTCTTGGCCAGCTGCGTCGCCGAAATCTTCTGCTGGCGCTGCATGAAGCGGTGCCAGCGTGCTTCCTTGACGTCCTGCGGAACCTGCTCGAGGCCGAGCTCGTTGGAACGGGCGCCCTTGACCGGTTCGTATTTGAAGCAGCCGGCGCGATCGATCTTGGCCTCGTCCAGCCAGTGGAGCAGTATCTCGAAATCCTCATCCGTCTCGCCGGGGAAGCCGACGATGAAGGTCGAGCGGATGGCGAGATCGGGGCACACATCACGCCAGCCGCGGATGCGCTCCAGTGTCTTTTCGCCATGCGCCGGCCGGCGCATGTTTTTCAGCCCCTGCGGCGACGCGTGCTGGAACGGGATGTCGAGATAGGGAAGGATCTTGCCGTCGGCCATCAGCGGGATGACGTCGGCAACATGGGGGTAGGGGTAGACATAGTGCATGCGCACCCAGATGCCGAGCTTGCCCAACTCCTCGGACAGATCGAGGAACTTCGCGCGCACTTCACGGTCACCAAACATGGACGTCTGGTATTTGATGTCTATGCCGTAGGCGCTGGTGTCCTGCGAGATGACGAGCAGCTCCTTGACGCCGGCCTTGGCCAGTTTTTCGGCTTCGCGCAGCACATCGGCTGCCGGGCGCGAAACGAGATCGCCACGCAGGGCGGGAATGATGCAGAAGGTGCAGCGGTTGTTGCAGCCTTCCGAAATCTTGAGATAGGCATAGTGGCGCGGCGTCAGCTTGACGCCCTGTGGCGGCAGGAGATCGATGTAGGGGTCGTGCGAAGGCGGCGCCGCCTCATGCACGGCCGCCATCACACTCTCATAGGCCTGCGGCCCGGTGATCGCCAGCACATTGGGGTGCTTTTCGCGGATCACATCCGGCTCGGCGCCGAGGCAGCCGGTGACGATGACCCTGCCGTTTTCCGAAAGCGCTGAACCGATGGCGTTGAGCGACTCGTCGCGGGCGGAATCCAGGAAACCGCAGGTGTTGACGACGACGAGATCG
The DNA here is from genome assembly GCF_014189455.1 of Mesorhizobium huakuii. NCBI lineage: Bacteria > Pseudomonadati > Pseudomonadota > Alphaproteobacteria > Hyphomicrobiales > Phyllobacteriaceae > Mesorhizobium > Mesorhizobium huakuii. The sequence continues at coordinate 6,190,131 of NZ_CP050296.1, read as the reverse complement.
GCGCCGTCATGTTTGCGGGCGATCTCGTAGCCTTCGGCGCGCAGGCGCGTGATGATGCGCTCGGAATCCACGAGCGCCTTCGGACATCCAAGGCTGACGAAACTGACGCGAGGGGCGGACATAGGCAAGTTTCCAATGGGGGCACGGGCCGAAACGCTGGTCCGGCCTCAAATCGTTGTAAATGTCGGTCTGTGGCGCGTGGCAGCAGCCAATACGCGCGGCGCAATAGCATGGGTTGCGCAATCAAGCAAACCGGCCGGCAGGCTGGTCCGCGCCATTGGGGTGGCTCAGTGGCCTCCCGATCCGAACCAGGGCGCTAGGAAAGCGAAGTGGTCGGGGAATTGCTGCACGGCCCCGTCAAGCAGCATCTTGACCGCGACATAGAGAATGATCGCCAGGCCGATATAGGCAATCCAGCGGTATTTGTGCAGCAGGCGCGCGACGAACGACGCGGCAAAGCCCATCAGGGCGATCGACAGGGCCAATCCGATGATCAGCACTGTCGGATGGTTCATGGCCGCGCCGGCTACGGCAAGGACATTGTCGAGCGACATCGACACGTCGGCGATGACGATCTGCCAGGCGGCCTGCGAGAAGGTCTTGCCCGATCCCTTGCCGCCAATGGCGCCGTCCTTGTCGAAATCGCCATTCGACAACGCTTCGGTGGCGTCGCGCTCCTGCTCATGGGTGACACGCAATTCGCGCCACATCTTCCAGCACACCCACAGCAAAAGCAGGCCGCCGGCGATCAGCAGCATCGGGCCAATGGTCAGCAGCCATTGCGTGATCAGGGCGAAGAAAATGCGCAGCACGGTGGCCGCCGCGATGCCGACGAGAATGGCGCGCTTGCGCTGGGCGGCCGGCAGGCCGGCCGCGGCAAGGCCGATGACGATGGCATTGTCGCCCGCGAGCGCGAGGTCGATGGCGATGACCTGAAAAAGAGCCGATATGCCCGCGGCGGTAAATATTTCCATCGACCTGGAAGCCCTTCGCCGAGTGTTCGTTGTCGATTGTCCAGACGGGCCTAAAGGCATGGTCCGCTGGCGTCAAGACGCTGCGACAGACAACACTGGAAAACCACTTTCGTGGCAGGGGTTTTACAGGGGATTTTCAGCCGCCGCCGGAACGTGAGCCGAAGCGGACGAGCGCCTGCGAAAAACTAATCGTAGAGATTGTACTTCGCCCAGTCGGCTTCCGGAATTTCGTCGCCGATCCGGTAGCGCAGCTGCAGGACCTCCATATGGTCCGGCCCGGTCTGGCATTTGAACTTCAGCCGATACCACTGTCCCTTGCTGCGGAACGCCGCACCCGGGCTCCTGATCGCATCGGCGCTCATCTCGGGCGTCGCGAAGGCGTAGGCGACGACACGGTCGGCCTTGAACTTGCGGTCATCGTGAGTGATCCGGTCCAGAACCTCGGCATCGCACCGCTGCTCGAGGCGTGTTTGCGGATCGAGTTTCATCAGCCCGGCACGCAATGCGTTGTCCATTGCGCTGGCCGGGAAAGCCAGCGTCAGGGACGCAACGGCCATCATGCAGAGTGTCTTCATGGGCGGGACAAGCAGCATGTTTTGTCTGAAAAATCAACCAAGAGGGGCGCTTCATGCTCGGCAAGCCCCCGTATTCAGGCGGTCGACGCAATCAAAATCTCGTGTCGAGCCTCGTCTTGCGCGGCTTGCGGCCAACGGACCAGCGAGGCGCGGCCGGCATCGGTGAGATCGTAAAGGCCGCGGTCGACGCGCGCGAACCAGCCATAGACATTGTGCTGCAGGATTTTCGGCGCGATCGGCGTCAAGGCCTTCAGATCGCGCGGTCGCTTGGGTCCGTCTGCCATCGCAGCCGCGCAGGTGAGGGCGCTTTGGCGGTAGGCGGTCATGATTGGATTGCGCGATCCTCCACCGGCGACAGGATCGCCGCGGCGGCGCTGGTGCTCGTCGACAAGGCGGGATCGCTTCCGCGCGTTCCTGCGCGGCTCCGGCGCGGCAGGACTGACAAGCACTTCGACCTTGTCACTGGCTGTCACGCCAAGCACGCCGAAGCCAAGCCGGCGGCAGAGATTGCGGAAGCGGGCGTCGCTTTCGCGCCCCTTGCCCCGCGCCGACATGCGTGCCGCCAGCCAGACTTCGTCGCAAGCGGCCGCACGGTCGACGCCTTGCAGCACCAGTTCCAGATTGAACTGTAGCTTCAACTCGCAGATGACGACGACCGGCGGCTCGCCCTCGCGCAGCGCGACGATGTCGCAGCCGCCAATTTCCCCCTTCACGACGAAGTCGAGACTTTCGAGGAACCGCTTCACCGGCGCATAGAGTGAGGTCTCGTTCATGCCTCAAGGCTTAGCCGATTCGGCGCGAAAAGCCCTCCGGCTTGAGGAAGCGCGGCGCAGCGGATCCTTAAGAATGAATTTTTCCGAGGAAGGCCAGCAGCACGCCGTTGAACTGCCCGGGCCGTTGCAGCGGCGCGAAATGGCTGACGCCAGGCAGGATGATCAATTCCGTTCCCGGGACGCTGCGGGCGAGATAGTTCGCGTGTTCGTCTTTAATGAACTCGTCATGCTCGCTTTGAACGATTGCCACGGGCACGCGCGTCAGTGCCAGCTCGGCGGCGGAATAATTGGGTTCGGTCTTCATCATCAGGCTGACGGCTTTGACGAATGCGTCGAACTGGTCCGGCGTCGCCGACAGTTCGGCATAGTCCTTGGCGTGCCGGCCGAAACACCGCTCGATAACCGGACTGGGCTCGAAGTCCTTCGTACCGCTCGCATCCATGTTGCAGCCGAAGAAGAAGACGCCCGTGACGCGGTCGGCGGCTTTCATGCCAAGGATCAGGGCAACGCAGGCGCCATCGCTCCAACCCACCACGGCCGCCTTTTTCAAGTTCAGCGTGTCCATCACGGCCAGGACGTCGGAAGCCATCAGTTCGTATTTGTAAGGCCGTTCGTCGTGGGTGCTGCGCCCGTGGCCGCGGCTGTCGATCAGCACGACCCGGTAGCCACCCTCCACCAGTGCGGGAACCTGAAATCCCCAATTGCCGCTATGGCCGAGGCCGCCATGCAACAAGATCACGGGAAAGCCGGCGCCAAACGTGGCGTACCAGATTTTTGCGCCCTCATGTTCCACATGGCCTTCGTCCCCCGCGGTCGGCAGGGGCGTGGCGCTATGTGCTTCGAATTTCCTGAGATCGTCGTCGCGATGGTCCATGCTGAGAAAGTCCTGAGGCGAAGCGCAGGACCTAGAATTATTGCTGGTATCTGCCGAAACCAACCCGCGACGAAAAGTCTGCTGCCATCAGGCGACACCATCAATTTGGAGCGGCAAAAGGCCGTGCACCGTCGATGTCAGGCTTCGGTGCTCGGCACTGGACGATCCGATCGTTTCCCACGAGGCAGGAGCGGATAGCTGACCTGCCCGACGTAGCTGGATGGGATCGGATCATCGACGCCGTATTTTTCCGGCACCTTGTTGCCAGTGGCATTGTAGGTGCCGAACACCATGTCGAGGACAGGCAATTGCCCGGCGAAGTTCTTGTCATAGGCCTCGCGCTGGTTGGCATGGTGCCAGCGATGGAATTGCGGGCTGGCGATCAGCCACTTCAAGGGGCCGAACGGAATCCGCAGGTTCGAATGAACAAGCAGCGTGTGTCCAAAATAGATGGATGAAAAGACGGCGATCGAGGTTTCCGAGAATCCAAGGAAAAAGATCGGCGTCAGCGATATTGCCTTAGTGAGGATGGCGTCGACCGGGTGGGAGTGGAAAGCGCCGAGCCAATCCAAATCCTCGATGCCGTGGTGAACGGCATGGAATTTCCAAAGCGCGGGGATTTCGTGGAAGGCCCGGTGTGTCCAGTAGACGCCGATATCGGTGATCAAGATGATTTCCGCGACCTGCAGCCAGACGGGCTGGCCACCGACGGCGTGCGTCATGGATTGCGGGACCAGGATTGCGGCGGCGTCGAGTGTGTTGGCCGCGATCAGAACGATGACTGCTTTTATGATGAGGCCGTTGAATAGCACATAGATCAGATCGACACCCAGGCCCTTGCGGAGGGTCTTCTGGGGGCGTTCGTGGAACAGATGTTCGAACGGAATGAAGATCAATGCGGAGATCAACAGTGCCTTGATGCCAAATATGTCCATTCACCCGCCTCTATGGCCTTGCCTGTGGCCAGCACCCGCTCGCGCGTCAGCTTCCGGACAGAACCACAGTTCTCCTTTCCAAAGGCTTGATGCCGGTCTCCCGGTCTTGCTGAGGGCAGGGCCCGCGATCGAAGCGCTCGCCGGTCTGTCATAACGGTGTCGCAACCAGGCGGTATCTCAGCATTGCGCGGTTGATGATCGCAGCGTGTGCCGCGCGTCCTCCCAAGACCAACCCCTCCGGTTCCCTGCCGGTGGGGTTTTCTATTTCATATAGCATCTTGGCAGTCGCGAACTGTCCTTGCTATCGTGGCCTACGGTCAGCACAGGACACCCCGTCATGGACGCAAGTGAATTGAGCGCGATCGGCGACACCCTCATGAGGATCGTCACGCCAGACATGTCACCCAAGCAGCTTGTCAAGGCAGCCCAGAAAGCCCACCCCAAGGCCTCGAAGAAGGACATCGCCAGAGCGGCCTTCTTTTCGATCATCGCCAATGCGGATCAGGACATCGGCAAGGCCAAGAACCTACAGGCATTCGCCATCGCGGAGCGTACCCAGCCGTCCGAGTGAGCAATCGCCTGGTGTTGCGCGGGCGACCTCATTGGGTGGCCGAGGAAGCCGGTCCTATCCGATTGATTTGCCGTATAGGCAGCCCATCGATTCCAGCTGTGCCGGCGGTTCGCCGACCAAGTCCGGGCGACGCCGCCTCACTCCTACAAGATTGCAGTTCGCCACCACGATGACGGAGCCTGGGATCGGGGCGCCCGCGCATTTGGCCAGGCAGCCATAAGCGGGGAACCGAGGCTCGTAATCGGAGCACCTTGCGATTTCAAGGCCTAGAGGTGGCGCGATCTTGCGGCGCGTTAGAAGGCATCTTAAGGGTGCCGTCTGCTACAAAAGTCATCGATTAGTCCATTCGTTGTGCAAAGACAGGCATTTCAACTTGTGTGTCTGCGATTGTGGCGTTACCCCTGAAATAACGGGCGGGCGCGGTAGTGAGTATAACCGATGGACATCACGCTTGCGCCAGAAGTATTAAAGGGTGCCGACATAAGCCGTATTCCCGTCTATGAGCCTTTTTTGGCCGGGAATGTACCTCACTATGTGAACGAATGCCTCTCCACGGGTTGGATTTCGTCCCGCGGCGGATTCATATCGAGGTTCGAGACCGCATTTGCGGAGTTTGTCGGCGCGGATGACGCAGTAAGTGTCGCCAACGGCACTGTAGCCATCCACCTGGCGCTAGTGGCACTGGGGATAGGGCCCGGCGACGAGATCGTTGTGCCAAGTTTCACGTATATCGCGTCAGTGAACACCATCCTGCAAACCGGCGCGACGCCAGTCTTTGTCGATTCACTCGAATCGACGCTTCAGATCGATCCTTCTGCGATTCGAAAAGCTATTACACAGCGAACCAAAGCGGTCATGGCTGTTCATCTCTACGGCCACCCGTGCGAGATGGACTCGATCGTCGCCCTTTGCCAAGAGTTCGGAATTCTTCTGATAGAAGACTGCGCGGAAGCCTTCGGGTCCCGGTGGAGTGGGCAGCACGTCGGAACCTTCGGGGACGCAGCGACATTCAGTTTTTTCGGCAACAAAACGATCACTACGGGGGAGGGCGGCATGGTGCTAGCGCGTGATCCAGAAATTCTGGAGCGATGCCGTAGGCTTAAGAACCAGGGAGTTTCGACCAGTCGCGAATATTGGCACGATATGTTGGCATATAACTATCGCATGACAAATATTGAGGCGGCCATCGGTGTGGCGCAGATGGAGATCGCTTCGAGCATTCTGGAGATGAAGCGCCGACTGGCGGAAGCCTATCGTTCTGACTTGTCAGGCCTGCCTCTACGCACGCATGATCCTATCGGGGACGTTGTCCATTCTCATTGGATGTGTTCAGTAATTGTCGATGATCCGAAAGACAGGGACCCGCTTCGGGTACATCTGTCAGAACGAGGAATAGAAACCCGTCCATTTTTCCGCCAGGCCCATCGAATGCCTCATTGTTCCGCCCAAGGGGACTTCCCGGTTGGTGAGAGCCTTAGTGCTCGCGGGATCAATCTCCCAAGCTACCCTGGCTTGACCTCCGGGCAGGTCGGTAGGATTTGCGCCGACGTGCGTTCCTTTTTGGGTAATCTGAGGAGTTTCGTAACGACGCGGCCCGGCCTCGGGCTATTGGAACCAGCTGTGGACTACCTAGAGGTGCACCCGGAATCGTGACCCTGGCGAAACATGAACGAAGGACTCTGCGGCGAACTCCTCAGCGGAAGCTGGTGTTCGGCGACGGACGGCCAATGTCGGAGCCGCTAGTCACGCAGGCGATCCTGTGCCGTGAAGATAACTAATCCATGATGCAGGGCATTTTGCAACGTCTGTACAAACCAGCGCGGATAGACATCCGCGATCCCAAGGACCCGTTAGCGTTCGTTCATATCCCGAAGACGGCAGGGACTGCATTCGTGGAATACCTAATGACGAATATCGGCGATCCCTCGAAGATCGCTCCACCCTTTATGGGGGATATGGCGGCTACGCAGGATTCTAGCAGCCCATTCAGACTCTACTGGGGGCACTACGACTATTTTCTGCTCAAAGGGACCGGGAGAAAATTCACTTACCTGACCTTCCTTCGGCACCCATTGGCCCGAGCAGTTTCACAATGGAAATCGTGGTCAACTCCTAGCAATCTGACCGACGAGTGGCTGAAAGCGATGCAACCCTACCAAATAGAAGCTGTACGCTTTTCGCAAACGGCAACCCTTGAAGAGTTCATTATGTCGGAGAACCTCTATATCGAGGGGCATATCAGGGACGTGCAAACTCGGTATTTGGCAGATCAACCCGACAGACCGGGCATGCTCAATAGTGCGAAGCGCAATCTCGAAGATGCTTTTAGCTATTTTGGCATAGTTGAACGTTTTGAAGAATCGATCCAATTGTTCAGATCGAGCTTTGCGAGCACATTGCCCTACACGGTTTCTACCGGAAGCGAAAATAGGTCGAACAAGGCAACTTCCGAATTGTCGCCCAGCGCGATGGCACGTCTGCGCAGCCTGAATTCGAATGATTTTGAACTGTACGAGTTTGGCTGCAGGCTGTTCGACAAGCGAATTCGAGGAGCCTCCCGACGGTGACGATTGCTGGAACGATGCGGACTCATCCGATGGCGGGAAAAATGCCCCGCGTCATGTGGCTGTTGAATCACGGAGCGGCCCGTCGATTTGAAATACCAATGCTCAAGGCCTGTGGCTTCAATGAGATATTTCTCCCGAAGAACTATCCTGCTGATCCGAGCTTTCGAAGCGCTTCCGTTGATTTTTCTGAAGACCAACACCTGACAATTCCGTCCCGGGATTTGGCCATCCTCAATGAGGCCGACTGGTATGGTGATCCAGGGAGAGAAGTGTGGTCCATCGCTAATCGCCACTTTTCCCTTATTTTCTTTATCGTTCAGTCACGAGAGACTCTTGAAGGCGTATCTCGCCACTTTAAGGGAACAGCTGTCTGGCGTGCCTACGGCCTCGATCGCACACTGACCTACTCGAAAGTCCGCAAACATTTCACTGGGGGGCTAAGAAATCTCGAAAATATGGGAGATCGTTTTTGGTTCGGCGAGGCTTACAAAGACCTAAGTGAAGTTGAGGAAGAATTTATTCGCAAGCGGGCCGTTTACCTTCCTTTGGGACTTCCATCTCTGAAGATCGACGATCAATGGAATGGAGGCGACAAGCGCGTATTCTTTGTGTGTCCGGACCTTGGCTTCAATCCGTACTACAGAAAAATCTATGAAGATTTCAAACGTGACTTCTCCGGCTTGCCCTATGTAATTGGTGGGAGCCAGCCGATTGCGGTGAAAGATCCAAACGTGCTCGGGTTTGTCTCGAACGAGGTGCATGAACGCAACATGCGGGACCTGCGAGCGATGTTCTACCATTCGCGCGAGCCGCGTCATGTCCACTTTCACCCCTTCGAAGCTGTGCGCGCGGGGATGCCGCTCATTTTCATGGCTGACGGAATGCTCGACAAGCTCGGCGGCGAGGATCTTCCAGGTCGAGCTCGATCAGTAGCCGAGGCCAGGGCAAAATTGCTGAAGCTGTTGCAAGGAGACACGCGCTTGGCCGACGAGATCAGGCAAAGTCAAACCAAACTGCTTGACGCAATGAAAACCGATCGTCTGGAGCAAGTCTGGCGTGACAACCTTTCACAGCTCGTCGGCCAGTTGCAGGTGGGCAAAACGCGTCCGAATAATGCTTCCCCACGCAAACGGCGCATAGCGGTCATCATCCCTGTGGGCTACCGCGGCGGGACTTTACGTGCCGCAAAACTGTTGGCGATGGCGATTTCCTTAGGAGGCGTACAAGCCGGGGAACCGGCGGAGGTGGTGCTAGTTCACCTCGACGATCCATCCGTCTACTCTTCGCACGACTGGGCGGATTTGCCCACCTCAATTGACATCCGTTCATTTAGGTGGCGCGCCATTGAAGCGGCCGAAGCGCTACGAACAATGCGATATGCGGGGCACTCTGAGTGGGAGCCGGAGTTTGCAAAATACCTCGTAATGGAGGACGGAATCCAGGAACTTGGAGATTGCGATTTGTGGGTGGTCGTCTCGGATCGGCTTTCCCTGCCGCTTTTGCCTCTGCGTCCTAAGATATTGATGATATTCGATTATTTGCAGCGCCATTATCGAATAACAGATTTGGAAGAGCAAATCCTCGTTACCAACCGCGGCGCGGACCACATTCTAGTGACCACAGAGTTTGCTCGTCAGGACGCTCTTCAGTACGCTGGGGTCGAAGCGAGCCGAATAACCAAAGTGCCGATGTTGGCGCCAGAACGGGGAAATGCTGCTCGTATCCAGGGTATCGAGAAGAGCCATTTTTTGTGGACCACCAACTTGGGAGAGCACAAAAACCATATGCGTGCTCTCGCCGCCTTGCAGCTCTACTATGAGATTTATGGGGGGCGGCTTGAATGCCACGTGACGGGGGTCGGCACCGATAGAATCCTCAAGAGTCAATTGCCGCATCTCCAGGGCCTTGCTCGCACCATCGCCGGCAGCCGAGTTCTAAAGCAGATGGTCAAATTTGTTGGCGAACTCTCGGAGGCCTCTTACCGACAAAAACTTTCTACCGCAGCGTTTCTTTGGCATCCGGCTGAATTAGACAATGGAACATTCAGTGTCATTGAGGCTGCCCACTATGGTGTACCTTCACTTTCGAGCGATTACCCTGCCATGCGCGAGATTGAAGAGCAGTTCAAGCTCGGTTTGAATTTTATGGATCAGGGAGACCCCGACCATATGGCTGCTCAACTGCACGCGATGGAGATCAATTTGGTCGAAAGGGAGCGAGCAGTTGTCGCCGCCGAACAACTCGCCAGCCAATCCATCGACTGCCTCGCTCCCGAGTACTGGAAAGTTGTGCGTGAGTTCATATGAAGAAATACGGAATTTTCATTGCCTACCCCCGAATATGGATCTTCGGACCGAAGGCCTCGGCCGTTATTTGGCGGCGTTTCTAAAGGCAGCAACGGCGAAAGGCGATTGCCATTTTTCGGTGTTGTGCCCTAGCTGGTCGCGACCCGCTCTAATCGACTTGTGCATGGACGCCGGCATCCAGGATCATTCGTACAGCCTTTTGGGGCCCTCTCGGACCCCGGCACTTTACCGATTGCATAAATTCCTGCGGCGACCGAGACCGCCTGAGAAAAAGCAGAGACGATCCGGGTGGTTCGTTAGTCGCATGTACCCTGCGGCGATCGCGCATGCCGAATGGCTCAAGGAACGCATTGCAAGCGCTCGGAGTTTTCCCGCGCTTTTCGGTTGGCTTGCTTATAGCGCGTTGCTGGCGTTGCCCGCAGCGGTGGGACTTCTCGCACTCCGCCTTATTCGCAAAACCGCGCGTATTACATTTCGAGGGATCAAGCAGGCTCCCAGGCGGATCTGGCGGGTTTTGAAAAGGCTCCCAATTGCGCTGCCCTCTAATATTCCTTTCCGGTTGTACGAGGGTATGCTGGCCCGGGAAACGGCTTTGATGATCGAGGCTGGAAATGCCGAAGGGGATATAGCTGCTTGGTACACGCCAGCAGCCTTTTGGCCAAATGTGAACAAACTGAAAGTACCTGTTCTTACGTGCGTACCTGACGTTGTTATGACCGAGTTTCCGGCGGGGTTTTCTGAAATAGGGGGCGAGCCCATGTTTCATTCGTACCAAACGGTCGCCAGCACCATTCGTGCGAGCAAAAATTTCGTCACCTATAGCGAGCACATCAAGCGCGATACTCTCGTTCAGAGGTTTGGGATCGATCCGATGGCCGTCCGAATTGTCCATCATGCGCCAAACGATTTGAGCGGACCAATAAAGATCACGGGTTTCCCCGACAATGAGGCAACCAGCCGAACGTATGCAAAGTCCTTATTGCTCGGAGCAATTCGAAAGGCGAGTAACGTTAGTTATGGCAGCACCTTTGGAAATCCTGAGGTTAAGTTCCTGTTTTACGCGAGCCAATTCCGTCCTTCAAAGAATGTGATGACATTGCTGCGTGCGTACGAATGGCTGTTGCGCAAACGACGTATTGGCCACAAGCTACTCCTTACTGGCCGTGGAGACTACGGAAGCGTCAAGGCATTCCTGGACGAGCGAAAATTGGGTGCAGACGTGCTCTGCCTTCATGCTCTTACCGAACCTGAACTCGCCGCTTGCTACAGCTTGGCGGACCTGGCGGTGAACCCCAGTCTTTCCGAGGGCGGAATGCCTTTTACGTTCACAGAGGCGCTATCGGTCGGAACGCCGGTGATTATGGGTGATATCGAAGTAACCCGTGAGATATTGACAGATCCGGCGCTGTGCGAATCGTCGCTGTTTGACCCTTATGACTGGCGAGCCCTCGCCGATAAAATCGAATGGGCGCTGAAACATACGGACGACCTCTATACACAGCAGCGTAGGTACTACGACGATGTTCTGTCCAAGCGGTCTTGGCACGACGTGGTTGATGAGCACATTGCTATTCTTGACGAAATCTCGATGCGCGCTCGGCCACCGGTGCCCGCGTGAGGGACCCCGCTGACAGCAGCATTTGCATTCTGGGCTTTGGAGGTCATTCCCGCTGTGTGGCTGACGTGGCGCTCAGCGTTGGGGTCAAGGAACTGCTATTTGTCGATAGCAACGCCCGTCCGAATGAGGCTTTCGCCGGTTTTCCAGTAATCAGCGCCTTGCCCCCGATCTGGTCAACGGCTGGTTGTTGTTCCCAGCCATGGGCGACAATCTGCGCCGCAAGGGGATATGGAATGATCCGATCTTGCCGATCGCCACCCTGATCTCGCAGGCGGCTACGATTGGCACATTGGCCGAAATAGGCGAAGGGACGCTTGTCGCCCACCACGCGCATGTAGGCCCCGCAGCGCGCGTGGGTCGCGGTGTCATTGTAAACACTGGTGCAATCATCGAGCATGAATGCGAGGTGAGGGACTTTTCCCACGTATCGGTCAATGCAACCGTCGCCGGTCGTGCTCGGATAGGCTCGAACGTATTTGTCGGCGCAGGTGCAACAGTGATCGATGGAGTAACCATCTGTGATAATGTCATCATCGGGGCGGGCGCAACGGTGACCGACAATATCGATGTGGCTGGTACCTATGTCGGGACACCCGCTCGGCTCATGAGATGAGCTGATATTCTGGACTTATTTCGGCTTGTGCTGATACGGGTAGGAAATGTCCGAATCAACTGATAAATATAGGAACAATTCTCTTGACGGTCTTCGGGGCATAGCATCGGCGTCGGTTATTTTCTATCACGCAATACTCTATCACCAGGCTCTGATAAACAAGGTGCTGATGCCGCCAATACAGCAACTGAATACGTTTGGGGACATCGCGACTAAGGTCGTGCTCGCACTTTTCAACGGGAGCAATGCAGTCCTGCTCTTTTTTGTTCTCAGCGGCTTTGTGCTCCGGCTGTCGCTCGAGCGGCATGACGGCAGTCCAGGCGTCGTCATTGTGAATTTTATCCTGCGGCGACTTTGTAGGCTGTATCCTGCGATGTTCTTCTGCATGGCGTGTTTTCTGGCTCTGGCGATTCTCTATCAGAAGATGGGTTGGTCAGGATTTCCAGCCCCCAACCTAACAGACCCGCTGCTCAACGCTTTGCTTTTCAAGATCAGCTGGCACGGTCCGTCAGGCACTATCCAGGCAGAGTTTCTGGCAGTGCCGTTCATCCTTGCCGCGTTCTTTGTAGGTCGCATACTTGGTTCATTTGCATTGCTCACTTGCGTGGTTTATTCGATCTTTGCTTTTGGCGATCCGGAAATGGTCCTCTGGGCTCCAAACATGCACAGTTGGCTATCCGCGTTCATGGTCGGGATGCTGGTCGCCGATAAGCGTTTGAAACCGTTCTTCTCAGACGCGACGGGGGCGGCGCTTACTCTGCTCTGCGTCGCGTACTTTGTCCTGAGGGCTGCCACCAATATGGGCAGCGTCCAGAGCGCGATAGGGCAGACCGTGATCTGCGGAGGCCTTGTCGGTGCTGTCTATTACGCGTCGCCGAAGCTGGCAGTGATTCGCTTTCTAAACTGGCACCCGGTCCTGTTTTTTGGGGCGTATCAGCTATAGCCTTTATCTGCTCAACGTCCTTGGTTTGTTTGTTGCGTGGTCGATCGCAGCCCCTCTAGACGTATACCCAACGCATCCGCTTTTGACCGGATTGATCGTCGGGAGTGTTGTGCTGCTAATTACCATTCCGTTCGCGGCATTCTCCGAGCGCATCTTCGAGCAAGGAGGCATTTGGCTCGGTCGGAAGCTAACTCGGAGATCACCCACGCGCCCGCAAGATTCCGCCGTTCACATTCCGGCCAGCGCCAGCCCTAGTCCTTAGAGGGAGAGGCAGGCGGGAGAGAATTAATTGGTCAGCGCCATCCGTTAGACGTTGCTGCCGCCTAGGCGCACAGCGTCAACTTTCTCTGCTGCTTGAAAAAATGGCCTGTTGTGGAAGTACCAGAAAACGCGCGCAACCTCTGCTCTGCACCTATCGATCATCCGCTTGTTGACGTGGACTCTCGGGGCAACTTGGACCAGGCTTTGGGGCATTTTGCCACCCAAAAAATGAGCCTGCATGCACAGAGCCGGGGTTAGCTGGTAAATTGTGTTTCGAGCAGCTGTCATCTGATTTGGGCTAAAGAGGGCAACGTCGACCGCGACCTTGGGGCGTTCAGTGCTGTTGAATAGCTTCTGCGCCGCTTTTTTGGAAACGACGTAACCGCATGCCCCTAAGTGCTGCCCCAGAAGCAGCCGGGCTGAGTATGCTCCCGCAACGGCAAAGTGCTGGCTGCCCAGCCTCACTCGATTGAAGAATGTTTCGAGTTTAATGATGTCGGCATTCGGCGGGATCCAACTACTGTCAGCAAGCATCGACCCGGCGTCCTGGCTAAAAACAACATCGTCCTCGAATACGGCGCCGAATTCATCAGGGCCGTCTGCTATTATTTTCCAGCAGAGCCGATGACTGAGAAAACAACAAACCTCAGTCGCGGTGAGCGGGGGCGCTTCAAACGGGAGCCCTTCTTTCACGTCAACCCCAGCTACGCGCTCGAAGGCTACCCCAATACGAGAAAATTCAGATTTGACGGCAGCAAGCCGATCAACTGACCGGTCAAGATTAATCACCAAACATTTCATCGTCGCCCCCCGCAACCTACAACTGAATTATAAGCAATATTGGCGCCGCTTCAGCGGCATATATGCTCCCAGTGGGGATCTATAACCGCAGCCAAGATGTTCCCGCAACCTTTGTTCGGTTCCAAAAATCAAACGGCTACTGTTTTCGCTTTTCGTGGTCCCATCCTGCTCCGGTTCGTAAACCCCGCAAGGATCAGCCATGGACCGCAGCGCCTTTATGCCGCTCTTCGCTCTCGCACTCGGGCGTGTTCGGCACCAGCCTTTCACCGGCCCAAGTCGCCGGCATCAAGGGCATTCTTGACGGTTTCCTGACCCATGGGGATGGACGAGCCAAGACCCTGGCCTATGCCCTTGCCACCACTGTCCACCAGACGGGATCGCACATGATGCCGGTTCGGGAGGGCTTCTCGATGAACGTCACGCAAATTGATTAGCGTATTCAAGTCATAGCCAAATATCTGGCGGAGGGAGTGTCCGTCTCCGCCTAATCCAAGGCGTTCCGAGAGCTTCCCATACCCCGGCCAAAACCCTTGCAAAGTATGCATTTGAGCGCTCATAGCGTCTAAGGGTGTCTTGCAAAGTCCCGGATCAAGTTGTACGTAGACTTGTTCGCAGGGAGAGTTCGAATGCAAATCAACCGCCTGTCCGTCGCCGCCGTAAACGCAAAGACCAAGCCCGGCCTTTATGCCGACGGCATGGGCCTTTACCTCCAGGTTTCCTCCGGCGGCGCCAAGAGCTGGATCTTCCGCTATATGCTCGCCGGCCGGCCGCGCAAGATGGGCCTGGGCTCTGTCAACACCGTGACGTTGAAGCTGGCGCGGGAACGGGCAGGGGAGGCGCGGCTAAAGCTCCTCGATGCCGACGACCCGATCGAGCAGCGCAAGGCTGAGCGACTGGAGAAGCTGGCGGCGTCGGCAACCGTGCTGACCTTTAAGGAATCGGCCGAGGCCTATATCAAGGCGCATCGCTCGGGGTGGAAAAACATCAAGCATGCTGCTCAGTGGAAGGCCACGCTGGAGGCCTACGCTTATCCTCAGTTCGGGAGTTTCGCAGTCTCGCGCGTCGACACGGCGCTGGTGTTGAAGGCGCTGGAGGCCATCTGGACCACAAAGCCTGAGACCGCAACGCGGGTGAGGGGACGCATCGAGAGCATTCTCGATTGGGCGACGGCGCGCGGCTACCGCCAGGGCGAGAACCCGGCCCGGTGGCGGGGCCATCTCGACAAGTTGCTGCCGGCCCGCAGCAAGGTTGCCAAGGTGAAGCATCACGCCGCGCTGCCCTATCCAGAGATCGGCGAGTTCGTGAACACATTGCGGCCGATGGAAGGCGTCAGCCCCAAGGCGCTTGAGTTCGCCATCTTGACGGCCACTCGAACCGGCGAAGTCGTCGGCGCTCGCTGGAGTGAGATCGACACCGAGAACGCGCTGTGGACCATCCCCGGCGACCGCATGAAGGCCGGCAAGGAACACCGCGTTCCGCTGTCCGATCGCGCTCTCGAAATCCTCGAGAGCCTGCCTCGCGAGAAGGGGAACGATTCCGTGTTCATCGGCGAGAAGGGCGGCAAGCCGCTTTCGAACATGGCGTTGCTGATGACGCTCCGCCGGATGGAACGCGCTGACCTGACCGCGCACGGCTTCCGCAGCACGTTCCGCGACTGGGCCGCCGAGCAGACGGCATACCCGAACGAACTGCTTGAAATGGCGCTGGCGCACACTGTCAGCGACAAGACCGAAGCTGCCTATCGCCGCGGCGACATGATGGAGAAGCGCCGCCGGCTTATGGCCGACTGGGCCGCTTTCTGCAGCACGGTGAAGTCGGCGGCGTCGGGCAACGTTACGCCTATCAAGGCGCGGGCTTGAGAGACGGCAGAAGGTCAGAATCCGGCGAGACGGCGCGCCTCGATGCGCTTCTGGCGTAGGTGGGATCCGACGCGACACTTGTTGCTGCAGAAGCGGGCGGTAACGGGCTTCCCGCCGCGCTTTCGCGCGTCACCGACATGCATTGTTGTCCCACAATTAGCGCATAAGCGCCGTGCAGAAGGTACAGACCGGCCTTCGCCGAAACTGCACCACATGTCATACTTTAGAAGAGCGAGGATGGACGGCAGTTCGGTGACCCAAAGCGCTCCCGACATTGGCCGCAAGACAGCGCGAGTTGCCAGCGTGCCGCTTATCGCCGACAAAAACCCCTCGCTGTCGTCGCTCGCGCTGTAGTCCACGAGCGCAGCGATGTCACGAATGTAGCCATCTGCAAAGACCTGGGGGAGTGATTGCGCGTGGGGTAGCTCGACGTGGCCTGCGTGGTCGCTGCCACAGGAGGGATTGAAGAAAGCGCCAATTGGCAACATACCTGCCGCTTGGTCGATCGGCCCGAACTCCGTCATGAAGCGGCATAGATCATCAAGGGATTTAACGCGGCGAAGCTTGCGCGACGCCCTTCTCCACGCTTCTCCGGTCTTACCAGGCGCGATGCCATAGACGACTGGAACCACCTTCGCTGACCTGCCTTCGATGCACCTGCCGGAAGGGCCTAGAGAGGCCATGTCGGATGGCGGATGGCCGTAATCCTTGATCTCGTACCCGGCCGTGTCACGCCAGAGCTGGACGGTGCGGACTGTTGCCTGTTTCGCTGTCATATCGAAGCTTCGTTTTAACGGCAATTTTAACGATAACAGCCGTGCAATTACCCTGCGTTACGTGTCTAGTCAAGGCCAAGGCAAACCACGAAAGAGATGAGGCCATGCAGACAATTCTCAGGCGACATGAAGTTGAACGGGTTACGGGGCTGCCACGCTCTACGATCTACGCGCGCATCAAAGAAGGAACGTTCCCGAAACAGGTCAAACTGTCGGCCAAATCAGTCGGGTGGCTGGAGCGGGATATAGCGGCTTGGCAGCAAGCGCGCATCGAAGCGCGCGACGCTTTCGCGGCATGACAAAGAAAAACGCCGATCGCTGAGAGGACGACCGGCGGGGACTTAGGGAGCACCGAGGGCACTGAAGAACGTCCTAGGAATAAAAGCCTAGACCCGCTTTGTCAATCTCCGCGTCCGGCCTGCATCAGAGGCAGTCCGACCAATGTTGAACGTCCGATCAAATCCCGCAAAAAATAACAAGGCGCCGCGCGGCGTATTCATCTTCGCTCATGACGGCACTGCCGCCTTTCACCAAGGGCTGACCGCAGGCATCGCCACGCAAGGCGCCGACACCCGCTTCGGTGCGATCCTGACCGCCGTGCGCGACCACGGTGTCGTGTTGGCAATGCTGCCGCCATGGGGACAGCCGTTCAGGCTGCCCACAGGCAGGCCTGTCATCGCGCTGGCTGAAGACCTCGCCTCTGGAGCATCTGGCCCCGGTGCCTTCCACCGAGCATCGCTGCGGCGGGCCTTGAAAATGGCCGCTAATATTGTCGTTCAATCTTCCCAAGCTCCCGAACTTTATGTTGTCGCCGCAATCGCCGCGGCCAGAGGCGAACATGTGTTTCTGGTCGACACCGGACCGAAGCAGGAAGCCCAGTGGGTCGAAACAATCAAAGCGCTAGCGCCGGGGCGTCAGGTCCTCCTGATCTGCGAGAAGCCGCAAGGGGGCATCCAATGACCGACGAAGAACTC
This sequence comes from Mesorhizobium huakuii, assembly GCF_014189455.1. Lineage (NCBI taxonomy): Bacteria > Pseudomonadati > Pseudomonadota > Alphaproteobacteria > Hyphomicrobiales > Phyllobacteriaceae > Mesorhizobium > Mesorhizobium huakuii. Next base: position 6,172,711 of record NZ_CP050296.1, on the reverse strand, counting down.
CTTGAGACAGCGGGCCAGTGTCTGCGCAACGACTTCACGCCGTTTTTCGGGGTCGACAAAGTGTGTTCGACGCCCGGCTGGCCGGCCAAGACCCCAACCGACAGAACGCTGCGGGGTATGCTTCGCAAGCCGCAATTCATCGTCGACAAGGGTGGGCCGGCGAAGCGCTGGAACAGAAAGACCGAGCGCTATGAGCAAGGTTGGTGGATGCCGCCCCGGTCGGTCGCGCTGCGGCTGGACGGCATTGGTGTGCTCGACTTTGATACCGACCATCCCGACATCGAGAACGTAGCGCGGCCGGTGCTGGAAGCGGTACCGGCTTTATACGATGCTCCGGTGCGCCTTGGATCCGGGCTTAAGGAAGCGTGGTTCTTCCGCGTCGGCGAAGACGCAGATGATATCTACCGACTGCCGAACAGGCGGTGGATAGCCCCTGGCGATGATCCGGATGACCCTGGCGTCGACACGCACCAGGTTGAAATATTTGGCGGCGGCGGCGAGTACAGATGGCGCGAAGACGGCACGTACAGGCAGCCGAAAAGGTACTTCGGCGCTTTCGGTGCACACACGGTCGAGACGGCGACGGGTAAAGTCCTGAAGTCCTACCGCTGGGTTGAGGACTACTCGCCGCTGACGGCACCCCGCGCCGAACTGCCGCTACTGTCGAAAGCCGACCTGTTCAAGGCGCAAGACGTGTCGGAAGCCGCATTCAAGGATCTCGGCTGGCGCGAGGCACCTGGTGGTGCTGGTGGTGGCAGCCTGTCCGGACAGATGGTCCGGGTCTACGACCTGACGCACGACATGGACATCGATGGCCACACGCTGGCGCGTCTATACGAGATGGCCGAGAGCGGCGAGATAGGCGGCGGCATCCGCACGCCGATCAGCCCGGTGCCGTGGTTACGCAAAAGCAGCCGCAGCGGGGCATCCTGCTGCCTTACCGTGGCGTCCAACGGTGCGCCGGCCATTGTCGACTGGCAGGAAAACACGCTGCATCTACCGGCGAGCCTGCAGCCGGGCGATGCCAGCGCCCTCGCGGAGAAACTGCAGAAGCTGATCGGAGCCCGGCAAATCGATGTTGTCGATCTCTTGGCTGGCACTTTGGTGGAGCTGGTCACGGAAGTAGCCAGAAAGAGAGTTGGGCGTGATGATAATCGCTAAGGGAGCGGTGCAGCCAGACCAAGAGGTCAAGGGCGCCGCGATGGAACTGCTTAGGCAGTTGATGTCAAACAAGCTTGACGGCGGTCAGAAGCAGCAGGCGGCGCCGCCCGAGCCGCCGAAGGCTCTGGATATCGAGGTGTGGAGCGCTGCTGGCATCGACGCGACCAAGATACCGCCGCGCGAGTTTCTCCTCGGCAACGTCTTCGCGCGCACTTTCGTCAGCTCTTTGTTCGCCGACGGCGCCACCGGCAAGACAACGCTCCGGATCGCGCAGGCGCTTGCACTGGCGAGCGGGCGGCGATTGACCGAAGAGCGTGTCCACAAGCGCTGCAACGTGCTGCTGATGTGTTTCGAAGATGACGCGGACGAGCTGAAGCGACGCGTCGCGGCAGCCAGGATGCACCACAAGATAACGGACGAAGAGATTGGGGACCGCCTGCATCTGGCGACGCCTGGTCTGTCCGCAGGCAAGCTTATGGTCATCGACCCCGGTACGAGGCAGCCGGCGCTTTCGAACCTGGCCCCGACGGTGGAGCAGTTGGTCACCAAATACAGAATCGATCTGGTCATCCTCGACCCGCTGAAGAAAATCCACGGCGTCGAAGAGAACAGCAACGACCACATGGACGCCGTCGTTCAGACTCTGACCGACATGGCCTCGCGTCTCAATATCGCGATCGACTTGCCTCATCATATGGCCAAGGGGACGCCAGACCCCGGCAACGCCAACCGGGGGCGGGGCGCTTCAGCGCTTAAGGATGCGATCCGACTTGGCTACACGATGACGCATATGTCAGCAGAGGAAGCGAAAGCGTTCCACATCCCCGAAGATGATCGCAAGCAGTATGTCCGTGTCGACCCGGCGAAGGTCAACATCGCCAGGCAAGGGCGGAGTGCGCAGTGGTTCAAGCTGATCAGCCAGAACATCGGCAACGGAACGCACGAATACCCCAACGGCGACGATGTGCAGGCTATAGTGCCGTGGACGCCGCCGGACCTAATGGCCGGCATGGATGGCGTCACCTGCCACCGCATTTTGATGGAAATACGCGACGGCCTCGAGAACGGCGAGCGCTACACCGACGCATCGCGGGCTACCGATCGCTGCGTATCGGTCGCGTTCGGAATGCATGTGCAGAACAAATCGGCTTCCGACGCGCGCCAGATCGTCGGCAAGTGGATAAAGGATGGCGTCGTGCGCGTCGAGGATTACAAGAGCCCCGTGACGCGAAAGACCTTGAAAGGGCTGTTTGTCAGCCGTGTTTTGGCGGAGCCTGAAAATGCGTGATTGCAACCCAAGGTGTTGCGCTATTGAATTTTTCAATCGCGCATCAATAGCGCAAAGTCGTCTGCTCTATTGACCGATTGGCGCTAGTAAAAAGCAATGGCGCAGCAGGCGCGCATTGCCATTTTTTCCATAGCGCACCAATCGCACGCCGTCGATGGCTACACCACGGCAATACAACCTGACGGTTGCGAAAAACAAGGCAGTCCCCCGGCGAAACCGAACGGCCGATGACAGCTCGAAAACAGGACTGAACGATATGGATTGCGTCACCTACCTGAAACATATGCTAGCCCTCCTAAACGCCAAGGTTCGCAAGCCAGAGCCCGCGCCAAAGGTGCCGAAGCGGCTCCGAGCGCTGGGTCATGCTGAGCCACGTCGCCCTGAGCCGTATCGCGCCGACACGGTCGGTCCACAGCCGCGGGCAGAGTGAAAGGATGGCTACGTCCCCTCCTGGCGACGACGATGCCAGCCCGCTGGAGTTGCTGCTTCGCGATTTAGAGCAGCAGCTTCGGAACGCAACGGCGGCCCCGGCCAAGCCCGACGAAAGTGCGCACATGGCGGAGATGGATCTGAAGCTTCGGCTGTTACTCAAGGACGTGGAACGGCGGCTCCAGGGCGCGCCGGCTACCCCGGCCAAGCCCACCGGCCGGTGAAAATGGCCACGCGCGACAAGCCACCGACAGCGGCACCGCGAGGCCAGCCAGCGGACCGTAAAGTCTATAGGATTAAAGCACACCCAAAAGGCGGGCGCGCTCGCGCGCCCACGCGCGCGAAGCCCATCAACAACACTGGTAAAGGTTATTTCGCCCCCGGTAACCAAGGCCGGCAGCCGACCTACCGCCCAGAGGCCGCGAACCTCGCCGAGCGCGGCGCTACATTGGCCGAGATCGCTGCCGAGCTGGGATGCACTATCCGCACGGTCTCTCGGTGGCGGTTGGCCTATGCAGACTTCCGTGAGGCGCTCGATCGGGGCCGCGAGCGACGCGCGGCCGAGCTGGCCGCCGCCGACCGGGCCAAGGTTGCGGAAGCACAGCGCCAGCAGGTCGAGGCCAAAGCCGCCGGCGAAGCAACCGTTCGCGAGGCCGCACTGGCGCTGAATGAGATGCTGAAGGACTTCGCCAAGCCCGATGCCGCGGCGCAAGGCCCGGCGCCTGCCGACCCTGCTGTACGCCTCTCCGATCGCATAGCAGCCAGGCGCCAGCTGCCAGAGCCCGCTGCCGAAGAGCCGCAAGGTTGGCAAGATGAAAGTGCCGGCGACCCTCTACCGTTGGATGATCCCCGGGATAACTGGTGACCTTTCTGCCCGCCTCTTGGCCTCAAGGAATCGTTATACGGAGGGTATGTCCGCCAAGACCGTATGGTACTTGGGCTACAAGCAACGATCCTTGCCATTTACGTACAAATTAGCGTACAATTCGAAGGCAATTTGGAGCTTAAATCATGCCCGCAACCAGCGCCCTGGCAGCCCCACAAAACGACCACGGCAGAACCTGAATGGCTGTCATCGTAAAAAGCGTCGCACAGGTCGCCCCGCAGCCGGGCGTTGCTGACAAGGCGCTCGACGACGCACGTTCCCCCGGCGGCAAGCCCGCCGACGCCTTGGCCGAACATGCCCCGCGGTGGTTTACTCAGGACCTTGCCCGCATTGCCGCTTACCTCGCAACCAGACGAAGAGTGACCCCATGAATGCCAGGACCACCGAAGCCGGGGCCGACGCAGAAGAGCGAGCCGTTTTCGCTCGTCTTCAGGAAAGCAAAAGCGGGCGCGTTGCCGACAATTCAGCCACCGCCGGCGCGGGAGCGCCTGCGCAGCCGGCCGATGGCGATCAGCGCGGCATATCGGGGCCTATCGAGCAGCCCGCGACCGAATTCAAGACCTATGGCCCGGGCGAGGTGACCCCGCTGGACGAGCTGCTGCGGCCGGCCGAGACCACGCCGGCCGTGGACGCCACGGCGTTGGGTGATGAGGTGGCGCGGCGGCAGGCCGTGGTCGACCGGCTCGAAACCGACGTCGCGAAAACAAGACAGCGCCTCGCAGAGCTGGACGGCAGCCGGGCAGATGTCGTTCTGAACGGCGGCGATCTCGACGCGCTGCACAGCGGTCTGCGAGACGCCGAGCAGCTGGTCAAGACCCTTGAAGCGGGGCTAGAGCACGTCCGGTTTAATCCGGGTCATAGCCTGCGGCCTTGAAGTAGTTCTGGCATTCGGCTGGGGTGAAGAGGTCAACGAGCGATCCGACGGCGTTCCACAGGGCTGTGATTGTTCTCTCGGCTTTGGCGCGCATAAGAGCCTTGAGTTTTGAGAAGGCGTTTTCGATCGGATTGAAGTCGGGGCTGTAGGGCGGCAGGAACATGAGCCTCGAGCCGGTCGTCTCGATCGCCTCGCGCACGCCGGCCGCCTTGTGCGCCGGCAAATTGTCCATGATGACGACGTCGCCCTCCGACAGGGTCGGAACCAGAACCTGCTCAACATAAGCCAGGAACACGTTGCCGTTCATGGCGCCGTCGTAGACGAACGGAGCGGTCATTCCTGTCAGCCGTAACGCGCCGGTGAAGGTGGTGGTCTTCCAATGGCCGTGCGGCACGCCGGCCCGGCAGCGCTCACCGCGCGGCGCACGTCCCCGCAGACGGGCCATCTTGGTCGATAGCCCGGTCTCATCAATGAAGACGAGCTTCGCTGGATCGAGATCGAGCTGGCCGTCGAACCAGGCGCGACGGCGCTTCAGGATGTCGGGGCGGTCCTGCTCCAGTGCGTGTGCGGACTTTTTTTGAACGTCCACCCGTGGCCGCGAAGCCATGCGCTCAAGGCGCTGCGGCTGATCCGTACCGACCGCTCGTCCCCCAGCCGTTCCACCATTTCGTTCAGCGTGATGTCCTTGCGCTCATCGATCAGCCCGACGATGAAGGCTTCGTGGGCATCAAGGCTGGACGCGCGTCGGCGGCCTTGCGGGCGAGGCATCCGCTCGCCGATCTTCGCCCGTGCGATCCACCGGATCGCACTCGATATGCCGACGCCGAACCGCGCCGCCGCCTGCCGTGCCGACATGCCCGCGTCCGAAGCCTTCAAGACCCGGGATCGAAGGTCGCCGCTCAGTGCTCTTGCCATCATCCACCTCATCAAAGGGGATGTTGAATCACCCATGCAGCCCGACGTCACATCACAATCGATTCATCGATCGCGGGACGTGCTCTAGCGCCGGCGCGGGCCGTGCTTGCGAAAGCCCAGGCAGCCGCCGGCAAGGCGGCGCTGGAGAGGCAAGCCGCGGCGGCCAGGGCTGAGCACTACGGCCCCGCGGCAGAGGCTTTGCAGACCATGTACAAGCTGCTGGCCGGCGTCTGTCACAGCGCACTGGTGCTTGAGCAGCACGCGCTTGCCATCGAGGGGATGAACCAGCAGGCGCTTGGAAACGACCGCCGTGACCTGGTGATCGACATGGACATCCTGCGCAGGGCCGTACTCGACACGATCGGCACCCGGCATGCCAGCATCGTGGTTCCTGTCCGCACGGGCGAAACCGACGAGGCGTTCGAAGCCAGGCTATGGTCCGTGGTTGCCTCGAATGCCGGGGTCGCACCGAACGGCAAGAAAGAGCGTGGCACGACCGTGAGCGCAGCTGTGCTCGCCGAATGCCGCGCCATGCATGTCGAGCGGCGCGCGAACGAGGGTGACGATGCCTACAGTGCTCGTCGTTGGGCCGCAGTGGCCGGCGCCCTGCGTTTGCAACTAACCAACGGCGAAACCGAGGCCGACCACCGCGAACGGTTGCGCTACGCGCTGGCGAGGCGGCTTAACGTCGATCGCAAAGGCGAGAGTGACGAGGCCTACCAGCTCCGGCTTGCCAACGCCCATAGCGCTCTCGTGACGGCGCGCGAGCAATCGGATCCACTCCGGGCGGTCGGCGAAAAAGCCCTTGCCGCCATCAAGCGGCATGCCCTTGGTCTCGAAAAGATCGCGCTTCATCGCCAACACGCGGAAGTACGGGAACTCCGTCCGATGTCCGGCGACACCGACCTCATGCGGCGCTACGGCCGCCGGAGCGACTGAATGATTGGCCGCCGGAGCTAGTCACCGGCATGGCGGCAGCGGCCCTGGCGTCCCTGATAACGGCCTACTGGTCCGATATCTGGCGCGTGCTGCGGGGCGGGTGATCAAATGATGATGTGGATCCGATTGCGCACGCATGAGGGCTTTTTATGCACTTAGACACAGAAAAGGCAGAGTCTAGGCCGCTCAATACGCAGCCAATGATTGATTTCCGTCCGACGTTGGACTACGCCGCTCAAGTTGAGAGCAGGTGGGGGACTATGGGGTACTGGGAGATGTTGCCGCAGCAATGCCCTCCGGCGGACGCTGCCGATATAGAAATAGCCGAAGCATACCGCCTAGTGGGAGCAAATCCCCCAGCGAAGGAGCACTTCGCCTCACACGCGAAAAAGGGCAAGACGAGACCACCGACAGTTGATGCATGCTCGTGGGCTTCATGTTCACTTTTTACGTCACTTTCGCATGTCAAAAATATGCATAGCCTTCCGAAAATTCGAGACGCAGGATCGCCCTTCGTGGCGAAGCTAGCGGTACCGACCGGCGCCGGCATGTCCAGAACCAAAGGCAAGCATATCGATTTTTGGATGTATGATAGCTTTGATCCGTGCTCGGCTACCATTCAAGTCGAGCCGGTCTGATGCCGATCCATCGTAGATCTGCCATATACGACGCCACCTTGGTTTACGTGGATGAACCTCAGGTGATTACCCTAGTTTCCCAGAAGACGCGCGTGGTCGCTATCGCGATACCGTATGGCAATCCGGATAGCTCGATGTTCCTCGCTACGACTGCGAATGATCGAGACTGGACCAAGTATCTGGATGGGACGGTCGATCTGCGTTACCTGTTCACATTCCCGACAGTGCGGGTGCAGTATCATTTCGACTTGAACCATCTGAAAGATGGCAAGGTCATGATGACCCCCTGGGAAGGCGAGATAGACGAGCGGTATCTGCCGCTGCCACGGTTCTTCTCGACAAATCATACGGAAGAATACAAGGCTGACGACCGCGCGAGCGACACTGAAAAACTCGTCATCGATGGCGAATGGGAATTGCAGGATTTCGGCCAGTTTCAACAGAAGTATGCCGATGTTTATGCCTTCATCATTGCCACGAATACCTGGAGTTCGGCGAGTGCGACGCTCGCGTCAAAACGCAGGGTGAAAGAGGCATTCTTGGACCGACCCTTCCGAGGTGGCTTTAGCTATGTGCACCTTTTTCGGGACCTGAGCGAGAACGTTCCTCGAAGCGAGCAGCTAAATCTCAGCAAAATAAAATATGAATCGCCGGGACATGTCGAAATTTTCGGTAACGAGGATGTTTTCGACCACCTCCACAACATTATACCAAATTTTCTCCATAAACGGGCGCTTCTAGGCGCAAAGTATCGATCTTTCCACCAGTACCTCTCAGAGAACCATTACTTTAAAATTGAAGGGCAGCTTTACCCAAAAGGCGACCCCACTGAGAAGTTTATGAAGAGCAGGGCGGGCGAACTCGCAAATGAGATGCTGGCACCAAACTTCGAAGCAGTGTGGGATCTAACTGACCAGAATGCGCTAGTGGCTGCAAAGGTCGTCTTGTCTTTCTACCGTCGCCTGAATGATGCGGCTACCTACTTCGCGCAGGGGCGGATTGCTTACAGCGATTGATATCGAACTGCCGCCGCAACCAACCCCTCCGCCGCTCGTTGACCTGCGCTGGTTGATCCCAGCACCCGGACCCTGGCCCGCCCGTGATCCCATTCCGGGCGGGCTTTTTCATATTAAGCGGCTGGTTTCAACGCTGGCAGCCTCCTCGCTGCTAACAGGAGGAATTTTCCATGAACTTCAAGATGCTCACGATGGGCGCGATGGCGCTTGCAATGATGACCGGCTCGGCGCTCGCCGCTGGCAACACATCCGCACTCGACGATCCGGCAAAGATGTCGCCGTTCTTCACCGATGCCGGTATGAAAACGTTGAGGTCGGAAAAGGATTTCAAGACCGCATGGACGGCCATGAAACCCGACGAGCAGAAGGCGGTGTTGAAAGACTGCGGCGATACCACGATTAACAAGTCGCACGCGGATTTCTGTGCGATGGCAAAGATGATGGGTGGCTGAATTTAGCCTGAAAGTCGAAGGCGGGCAGCGTGCCCGCCTTCTGACACCCGGGGTTGGCAGCGTCAAGCGGCTGCGGCGCCTTCGTGGCGATGAGCGCCATACCGATGTCCTGGCGATAGGTTGCTGGATGACGGTGCGCTAGTTCGCCAAGCTCCCTACAAGCAGCATGACGTGCACAAGGACTATCTCGCGCTGATGTCGCCTTCCAATGTCGTGCCGCTGGCGGATCCGGCGCCGCCCGACACTCGAGCGATTCCCCGCGCGGGCACCTGTCCGACGGACAGAAGCTCGCCATCGGCCGCTGGCTGCTGCACAACAAGGCGTCGCTTCCGCACGGTCATTTCGGGCCTTGGCTCGACAAGCAGGAAGGGCTTTCCCGGAGCATGGCCTCACAATGCATGCGGCTGGCCACAGGCTGGCGCCACGACGCTTCGCAGGCCGGCAGCTCGACAGGACCGGTACCGCACCTAGGTAGGGCTTAGATCCTCTGTACGAGCCTTACAATTCTCGCGGAACAAGCGCCTGATGAGTGCGTTTGGCCGTTCAGGAGATTGTGCTGATGGCCGATGAACAGGACGAAGCACGCACCAAACAGATCGATTTTATCGTTAGGCGGCTGGTGGCTGAGGCAGGCATTACCGAAGCGCAAGCTCGTGATCTTGTCGCCATTCTTGGCGCGTACAGTTGGTCATCGCTGTTGCGAGAGGCGCGGATGATTAAGGGCCGGTAACTGACCTAGCGCCCGATGATATGGTTGACCATGGCCTCGTCGGGCTCAGTGCCGGTGAAGTCCTGAAAGAGCGATTTGGCATGCGCCGCCCAATGCTCTTCAGCCATGTTCAACTCTCTTACCGATTTCCTGAAAGCCTCACGCACAATGTCGAAGTCGAAGGCCGAAATGTGTCTGTCCGTCCCGTTCGCGTCCATAATGGCAGCCCTCACGCAACCAAAATACACGATGGAATCATAATTGCTTCCATCGTGGCTTCAAGGGGATTCGATTGTACGTTTTTAACAAAGCAGTGGTCTGCTATGCTGCTGGCCACAGGCAGGCGCCAGGACGTGCAGGGCGCGTCGGCAGTGTAGGACGGCGGGCAGCCGAAACGCGCGCTGGCGACGAGGCTCCTGCGGAGCATCGACCTATTAACGTTCCGTTAACCATTCGGGATCACCCTCATTGAGCGGCTCAAGCACCGCAGTTACAGGCAACCGACAAGGCCCGTCGCTCCCCGTACCCCTCCGAGCGGCGGGCTTTGCCTTTAGACCACCAGCCTAGATAAGTTTCAGGAACTATTTCAGCGCATGCTAATTGAGTCGCGGCATTTTGCGAGTTCCAGTGCATGCGTTTGAAGTTCATCGACCCTTTGATTCCTACCCTGGTCGAGAAGCCTCCCGAGGGCGACGGATGGATTCACGAGGTCAAGTTCGACGGCTACCGCACTCAAGTCATCGTCGACGCCGAAGGCGTGCGGATCTTTACCCGCCGCGGCCTCGACTGGACGTCGAAGTACCGGGATCTCGCCAAAGCGGCCGGCGATCTCGACGTCAAAAGCGCCATCCTCGACGGCGAGGTGATCGTCACGAATGAGGCTGGCCTGTCCGACTTCCGTGCACTCCGCAAAGCAATCACCAGCCGGCAGCACGACCTCTATTTCGTGGCCTTCGATCTGTTGCACCTGAACGGATACGATCTTCGCGATATGCCACTCAAAGACCGCCGGGCTGGGCTATACGCGATAGTTCCGCCCGGGCTCCGCATCCAATTCAGCGAGGCGCTGCCCGGCGATGCCAAGGCGATCTTCGAACTGGTCGACAAGGCCGGGCTGGAGGGCATGGTCTCGAAGCGCAAAGACAGTAAGTACCGGAGCGGCAAATCGACGGCCTGGCTGAAGATCAAGGCATATACCATCGACGAATACGAACTTCTCGGCGTCGAGCGCGAGCCAGGCAAACCGGCCTTCGCGCTGATGGCGGAGCGTGGCACCGGGCGCTATGTCGGCAGCGCCTTCATCACCTTGAACCGGGAAATGCGCGAACGGCTCTGGAAACGCGTCAAGGACCACGCAGGAGCGGCGCCAAAGGGCATGAGGCGGCCGGCGACGCAGTGGGTCAAGCCAGGGCTGATCGGCCGTGTAAAGCATCTGCGGGGCGAGGAGGATTTGAGGCACGCCTCACTGCAGGATTTCCGGGAAGAATGAGCAAGCGCGGGAGTGATTTTCTCTACCACTGGATATCGGACCATCTAGCGGACAGTCCGATTATCGACCCCGTCCTCATGGTGATCGATATGGCTACGGACGCAAAACGAGCGGCGGAAACCGAAGGCATTCCCGGCCGAGAGATCGACGAGGAAATTGGCACGATCTATGAATTTATCATGCGGGATCTGCGCTGATCTCTTGCTGGGCCGAACGTTAGACGGCTCTAAGAGTTCCGGTAGGATCTATGGTCTGGGCGGCCGCATAGCGTCACCATCGTTATGGCTGAATCCCAGCCTGCAATCGTCATTGTGGAATTGAGGCGCAGGCTTCCTCCTTATTGATGATGCTGCCTTTGGCTGGCAGTTGTATATTCGCAGGGTTCGGGTGACGCGCGGGAGGGTGCCATGCGAGAATTACCATTCGACATCGATGCTGATGCCGTGATTGAAATCGGCCGATATCTGGATAATCACGCGAAGACCACCGCGGTTTCGATATCTGAAGCACTCCGTGTAATCAGGCGTCGCGTCAACAAATCGCGCGTCGGCGACAGCGGTTTGGAGGAACTGATTGTAGAAAGCGCCGCAACCAGAAAGCTTGCCCTTTTGTTGGACAACCACAATTAAAGGGAAGCTTCGGCGGTGTAGGAGAGCGGCCGGCGAGAGCGCGCGCTGGCGGGCTCTATAGGAGGCGCGACGAAATTCATTGGCCAATTGGCCCAATAGGCATACTGTCCGCTGGTCGTCCGCCTTCTTCGGCATACGGATGCGTAGCTAGCTTCACCCCACGTTTCGCAACGCCCGAACCGCTTCGACTAACGTCTCTCGATCATTACCAAGTGTCCTGATCAGAAACCTCAACTGGTCGAGAGTGATGCCGTTTTCCACGGCAAAAACCCCGTCCTCATGAACCTCAACGACTTCGCGCTTCGGCTGCTTTTTGGACATGAACCCCACCCCTGGTTGCGACCGATTTAGCGCAAAGGCGATATTTCGTCGACTACGGATTTGACGAAGGCGGCCCGACAGCCCGTTGGGGTGTGACTTTTACCGACCGCCGGGCCTAACCGGCGAGGGCACGCCGGCTGATTCGACCCTAATATTAGCAACTCCGCAACAGAACCCTGTACGGACGTTTTCCCCCGGTATTGTCCCATTTCGGGACGTCGGTGCTGGCATTGCTCTTGCTTCGGACTTCGTACCGGGTAATCCCGGCCCTGATCGCGTAGCTGATCAGGTAGTAGGCCCGCCGGGCTTGAGGTGGTTGGGGTCTTCGCCCGGCGGGTTTCCCCCTTAGGCCTTTTGTTTTGTGGCCCTGTGGCCGATATAGCTGCATTTGCCGCTCTCCAGCATGCAGGCAAAGGGCGGACTTCCCGGGCATCGGTAAAGGCCAACTGCTCTGTCCATGCGAGAAGGTGTCCCACGGAGGCTCACGCGTGTCGCCGTTCATTGTGATGAAGAGACAGGGCGTGCAGCAATCCGCGAAACAAGACGCCTGATTTGCTCGATGAGGTGAAGGACGATCTGTTCGACTTCTAGCCCTCGGCCGATGCGCGTTGGCCGGCACCTCGTTGGACGGGGGCGTTGGGGTAAAAGGCGCCGGCCAGGCGGAAACGGGTCCGCCGCCGGCGCAAATTATCAAAGGTCAGGGCAGGGGATATGGTGTGATCGCGGAAGGCGCGCTAAAGCGCTGGGCTTGAAAAGGCCGGCGCCAGAGGGGAGGTTGCCCGAATGGCGCCAGCCAGATGGTCCTCTTCAGGCCCGCCGCACTCCAGACATAGCTGAGTCTTTCCGTGACGTCATGTCGATCGGCCACTAAGCCTTTGCTTTCAGCTTCGCAGGCACCTACTTTGCTCCCATCTCAGGCACTGACTTGCGGCCCAGGCCCATGGACTTTGCCATAGCAGACCTGCGGTCGGAGTAGTTCGGCGCGACCATTGGATAATCCCTCGGCAGGTTCCATTTGGCGCGGTAGGCTTCCGGCGTTAAGCCGAAGTCGACGCGTAGATGGCGCTTCAGAGATTTGAACCGTTTGCCGTCTTCGAGGCAGATGATAAAATCGGGCATTACCGACTTCTTCGGGTTGATCGCGGGCACAAGCTCTTCGGCTAGCGGCGCTGACGGCTGGCTAAGCCCTGATAGTGAGAGATGCACCGACGCGATTAGCTCCGGCAGAGCGGCGGCTGGCAATGGGTTATTGCTCACATATGCGGATACGACATCTGCGGTTAACCCGGCTAGTTGGGCTGCGCGGGTATCGGCTTCGGTCATTTGTTGATTCCCTTGTTGTCTGGTCAGCCTCTTTATTAGAGTGATCTTAAGTACGCAACCGCACTCCTGGCCGGCCTGCGAAACCGTCTGTTCGTCTGAATTGCAAGGCCGCCGGCCGTGATCGGCGCCCGGTGTTCTTCACCTGCATTCCTGACTACGAGGGCCTGCAGCGAGAGCGCAATCGCGACTGGAAACCGACGTTCGATAGCGTTGTCTGCAATCATCACAATGAATGGCGGCAAGCGTAAAATGCCCATGTAGCATCGGGCTTGTTTGCCGCATCGGAAGGTCAGTCCTTAAGTGCTCTCAACTGTTTTAAGGGAGAAGCTGGTTTGCGAATGCGGTCGCACCGGATTTTGAAACTACGAGAAGACGATCAGCCCCTCAGTGGCACCTGGGAATCCTACAGCTTGGAGGGTTTCAATGGCGGTAGCCTGACGATCACCAGTTCCGGAAATATTCCAGGCGACAAGTTGGCCTATCTGCACCCTTTGTGTCCTCAATGCAGCCAGTGGGGCAAGGTGAAGTATGCCAGCCGGACCTAAGTCCGCAAGAACCACCTACATCGTGAGCGTGTTCGAGAAACCGCATTGGCGCACTGTCCTGACCGCCAAGGACGCTGGCGATGGCCAAGGAGATCGGCGACAAGGTGCGGGTCGAGGCGGTCACGCCGAAGCCGAAAAGGCGCTGATCAGAAGATGGCGCGCAGTGTCCAGACGATCGCCGACAGCATGCCATATATCCCGCCCACCAACATTATGGCGCCGAAACCGTAAAGGGCAACGCCGGCGGCACGGTCTAACTTGGGGCTGCGCTCTATGAAAGCGCATGCGGCGCCGGCAAGCCAAACGATCGCCGCCAGAGCGAGGATCGCAAAATTCAAAGCTGGTGCGGAGGTCGTAGCCATTCCTAGGTGCCGCCTTTCTGAGCCTCACCCCGGCGCCATTCTGGGGCGAATGAACTCGACGCCTGGCAAAACTATTCCCACGACTTGCAGTTGAGTACGGCAGCGAAGGCGATGTTTTTGAGGGTGTTGCGAGAACGTAACCCCGCGGCGATGGCTCCAGACTGCCTTCACAGCGGCGGGCTTTTGCTTTGTCTCACTGGCCTCCAATTTCCTCAAGCCTCGCGTCGAGTGCGGCCTTTGCCTGCACATAATCGAATTGCTCGCAGTTTTGCTCTGCCACCTTGTAAAGGGCTTGAGCTACGTATCTGAGGCGAGTTGTGTAGGGCATTGTCTCAAATCGCTTATCGGGCTTGCCAAGAACTCTCCCTCGACAGGCGAAATACCATCGGATGCATTTGGATGAGGCGTTTGCCTCATCTTGCGATATTGAACACAGGTCGGCCCCAGAAGCTTGGCCTGAGATCGTCAATGCCCCCAGAGCGGCGATAATTCCAAGGAAGCCGAAAGCATCAGACACCCTGGCGCGACCCAATTTGCGCAATAGACGATTTGGCATCGTTGTTCTTAGGCCCCCACATGTCGCGTCCATGTCGCGTGGACTTGCAGATAGTCGCAGGAAAAAATTGGGGTCGCAATTGGCAGTAGGAAGAACCGCAGGTATTGCTTGCCAGCAAAATGTCGCGGGGGACGCTGATGGCCGATCTATTAGTTAAGCTTCAGACCATAGCGACGATCGTCGCGACCGGAGGAGGGACCTACATAGCATTTGCTGGCCTGCACGCCTGGAAACGTGAAATGAAAGGGCGTCGCGATATCGAACTCTGCCAACATGTCATTGCGCAGTTTTATGAGGCCGAAGAGAAAGTAAGAGAACTCCGCAGCCCTATGTCATATCCGGCGGTAGAGATCCGCGGATCGACCCAGGCGTGATCATGAATCTGAGGGCGAAGTCCGCGTGCGCGACACGCACTATGTCCCCATTGCCAGGTGGAAATCGCAGAGTAATTTTTGGAAAGACTTCTTCTCCTACAAATTTCGAATGAGAGCGCTGTTCGGTCCGAACGCTAGCCGGCCCTTTGAGAAGGTTGACGAAGCGCTCCGGTCGTTCACCGCCTTGGCTTACACACGCTACGAAAGCATTAGGGGCGAGCGGGTTGAACTGGGTGATGACCCAGCCTTTCGCAAAGAGATTGACGCCGCCGTTTGGGGTCTTCCGTCAGCGCAGGACAAAATTGGACCGCTGTTACACGCCGCGATACGGGAGATGGAAGATATTTGCATCCCGATCGTCCAGAACGACTCACCATTCAGCGCCTTGCTCCGCCGGTGGAATCAGCGCCAAGAAAAGATTATGCGTAGATTTGTGCGTAAGAGTTAGAAAAGTGAATAAAATCAAGTAAATCAGACACCTATGGCGGAGGGAGTGGGATTCGAACCCACGGTGAACTTGCGCCCACGCCGGTTTTCAAGACCGGTGCCTTAAACCGCTCGGCCATCCCTCCGTTGTGATTATTCAATCACTTAGGACTTTCGCTATCGGCCGTTTTTGAGCGGTTGGCACCGGATTGGCACCGAAGGCGTTCCCGACCGGTTCGCTGTTCATTCCTGTAATGCGGCATTGAGGGCCGCGTCAACCACTGCGGCGGCAACTGAGGTCCGGACGATGCGGCCGCGTAAACATGCGGCGACCGGTCCTTCTGTCCCATAATGGATCAATTGCCGCTGGCCCAACAATTGCACTGTCAGCAATGCCGGCTGTTGGGGCCGTGGGGCGGACCTCGCCGCTTCGCAAATGGAGCGGCGAGGTTTCTGCGTTCAGGCAGATTGCAGGGCAACCAGACACTGCGACTGGCCACAGGCGGGCGCCAGGACGCGCGGGAAGCGTCGGCGCGGTGTAGGTCGCGGCCCGCGGGAAACACGCGCTGGCGAGGCCGAGGAACGGGCCTAATGCCTCACTTAAGGATGAAGTACAGCGGGACGAGAATCGAGAATGCCGCGACAGCGGTCAGAAATAGGTCTGTGGTCATGAGCCCCCGCTCGGAATTTCATGACCACCTCACATTCAATTAGGCTAAAATGCAAGGCATTAGCGCGCGCTGACCGTCGACCAAGCTCGATATTCAGGCGTCGATCGACCGGCTCGGGCATAATCACGGGTTCGATGCATCAGGATGGCCGGGCTGTTCGGCTAACGTTTTCTCAGGTGATGTTCGAAAATCGTGAGCTTCTCTTCGTAGCCAATCCGCACCTTCGTCTCGCAGCCATCGCATTTGAAGCTGCCGATCGTCTTCAGCCAGGAGCCCTTTCTCACCGTCGGATAGGAACAGACAGGACAATGAAACTCGACCGGTACATCGCGCAACTCGTCGGACAAGGGCATGGCACTGCTTCTCTTCCACTCGCAAACCGGTGCTCAAAACGAACGGAGGAGCCGATGGTTTCATAGGATGGGACTTTTTTGTGCAAAAGCTGGTTCGCCACAGGGAAAGCTGCCTGGCGACCGCCGATGCCACCGGGAAAGAAGTGGAGTTCATCCGCTGGTTTGGGGGTGGGTCGAGATAGGGTGGTGATCCTCTCTCCCCGTAACAGCCGTCACTATCTGCATCTCAAGAAAAGCCGTCGCCAGCGTCACCAACAAAAATATGCGGACGAGACGCCCCCGCGAGATCGCGTACCACTTTTGCAAGAATATGCACACGACAGTAGCAACGCCCATTGCTACTGTCGGGAATAGTGAGATTACAGTATCTCGCGACATAAGCCCCAATCCCAATCAGGTTACTCATAACGCGAACGGGGGCGATACAAGTCCCCTAGCCATTCCCCTACCGCCGGATAGCGCCAAGGTGTGAACGGTACCAAATGACCAATATCACGTTTAGCTAAAGTAATGGAACGTCCAACGGACATTCGCGGAACTAAAGCGGTAACGTCAGACCTTCGCTGGCAGGGCGCAAGACCTTAGTCTTGCCTGTCTTATGGTTAAGATCGGAAGCTGTTCGGCAGAGATAAGGCCGCGTCATTTCGCTTAAGATTCGGGTCACGCCATCGAGCCATAGCCGGACCCTGACCTTCAGCGAAGCAGGCGCCCGAGGTTCCACCGCAATGGCCGTGCGGTTTTAGCTAATGCTTTCACAAGCAATGCGGCCCGGCACCTATAGATTGGGATGTGAATAGGACGCCGGGCCTAGCCGACAGGCAGTTTTGTGAGCAACAGCGCGCCGGCTGGCGAATATATGTACTAATGCTAATATGATCGCAGCGTGTGAATGAAGGAAAAAGCAAAGGCCCTGGCGATGAACGACGAGCCGGCCACAACCTACATCGTCAGCGTCTTCGACAGACGCACTGGCGGACCGTGCCGACTACCAAGGACAAGCAGAAGGCGCGGCCAAGGGGGTCGGCGACAAGGTGCGGGTCGAGGAGATCACGCGTTTCGGCTGTTGCAGTGCGGATAGATATTGCCGCGACAACTACGAGATAGACCGCTGCCCTCATGATGCAGCTTTGCGCGCAAGCTTCACCCCCGCAATGGCGTGTTTGACGATTTCCGGCAACTTTGTGGGTAACGGACTCGTAGAGGAGTTGGTCGCTCTATTGTCCCTTGTACCGGGGCGGCTGGCTCGCTGAGATTTCGTTGGGGTTATCTCGGCGAGTCTAAAAGGGACGCTAGGGGCGCTATCTGTCCCGTCACCTCGATCCTGCATGCACATTCGCGCCACAATGTTGCCGGGTTCCGAACATAGTCGATTAATACCGTGATAAACAATTCCTGCGCACAAAGGATCGGGGTTCAGGGCGTCGTTGATATCGTCGAGTGAGTGCTTTGGCTCCTCTGCTGTTCAAACGACGGCGTCTTGATTGAGACTGTAGGGGATTTCAGGATAATGCAGGCTACGACGCGCCCGCGTCTTCGTCGCGCTTCCACGCTTACGCTGCTGGCTGCGTCGGCTGCATTGCTGGCGGCTTGCGCGTCGCAGCCTGAGCCGAAGGCGATGGTGAATCCCAAGCATCGCTCCAAGGAATATTTCGCCGAGACCGAATATGGCGTGAAGGCGAGCCCGCGCGTCAACTTCATGCGGCGCGGAGGCGGTCGCGACCAGCTTGGCAAACCCTACCAGGTTCGCGGCAAGTGGTACTATCCCAAGGAAGATCGGCACTACGCCAAGGTTGGCCTGGCCTCCTGGTATGGCGACGCCTTCCATGGCCGGCTGACCGCCAATGGCGAAGTGTATGACACGGCGCAACTGACCGCCGCGCATCCGACCATGCCGCTGCCGAGTTACGCCCGTGTCACCAACCTCGAAACCGGCAGTTCGGTCATCGTGCGCGTCAACGACCGGGGTCCGTATCATGAGGGCCGCATTATCGACGTCTCGGAGCGCGCGGCGCAGATGCTCGACTACGACAAGGTCGGCACCGCGAAGGTCAAGGTCGAATATGTCGGTCGCGCACCGCTCGACGGCAACGACGACCAGTATCTCATGGCATCCTACCATCCGGGCAACCGGATTCCGGATCCGTCGGATGGCTTGCCGACCGGTGTCATGGTGGCGATGAACGGGCCGTCGCCCAGCCTGCCGGTAGGCGCAGCCGCTGTGCCGTTCCCCAGACAGTTGACGGATTCCGGCCAGGCCTCGCAACCGTCCTTGTCGGCGCAGGCACCGGCTTTCGGCGACCTGGTGCTGCCCGATTTCGGACCGATCGTGCCGGAGCGCCCGGAGCTCGGCCTGCCGCCGCAGTCGCCGTTCGCGGTGGCCTCGCTGTCCTATGCGGATGAACGCGTGCAGCGCGCCGATGTCTTTGCCGCGCTGGACGACAGCGGCATGTCGCCCGCCGACATCCTGCGGTCCTGGAAAAGTCCAATCCGCAAGCGTCGCCGTCCAATGCCGACTATGTCGCGGCCGGCACGTTCGATGACGCCGCCGAAGCCAGGCGCGTGGCCACGGCACTTCAGCCCTTCGGCAGAACGGAGATCCAGCGTTCCGATCTCGACGGCAATGACTGGTATGCGGTCAATCTCTATCCGAATGGCCATGGCGGCCTGGACGAGCTGCTGCAGGCGGCATGGTCGCACGGCGCGCCGGACGCTCTGGCTGTGCGCAACTGATCTATTTTGCCCGCGCGGTTGATCCGGCGGAAAAAACCCTGATAGCTTGGCTGTGCCAAAACCGGCAAACGGGTCAAGATTTCATGCAGTTGCGCGCCTTTCCGCCATTTGCCGGCTTTCTGGGACTGGCTTTACTGCTGCTTTGCCTCGCTCCAGCCCACGCGCAGCTTTTTGAGACCAAAGCCACCCAGGCCTTCATGATCGATGCCGACACCGGCACGGTGCTGTTCGCGAAAGATGCCGACAAGCCGATCCCGCCGGCCTCGATGGCCAAGCTGATGACCATGGAAGTGGTTTTCAACGCCATAAAATCCGGGCGCCTCAAACTCGACGACACGTTCGTGGTCAGCGAAAACGCCTGGCGCAAGGGCGGCGCGCCGTCGGGAACATCAACGATGTTTGCCAAGCTGAAATCGGCGATCCGGCTCGAGGACCTGATCCAGGGTGTGACCGTGCAGGCGGCCAATGACGGCTGCATCGTCATCGCCGAAGGCATGGCCGGATCCGAGGACAATTTTGCCGCGCAAATGACCGAGCGCGCCCGCCAGATCGGCCTGAAAACATCGACCTTCGTCAATTCGACCGGCCTGCCGGCCGACGGTCAGCAGACGACGGTGCGCGAACTGGCGCTATTGGCCCTGCATCTATGGCGCGATTACCCGGATTTCTATCGCTACTACGGCCTGAAGGATTTCACCTGGAACAAGATCTCGCAGAAAAACCGCAACCCGTTGCTGGTCATGGACATCGGCGCCGATGGCCTGGCTGTCGGTGCGAGCGAGGTGTCGGGCTTCGGCATCGTCGCTTCGGTCACCCACAACGGCACGCGGGTGATCATGGCGATGAGCGGGTTGGCCAACGACAAGGAGCGTGCCGAGGAGGCGCGCAAGCTGCTCGACTGGGGCGCGCGCTCGTTCGAGAAGACCGAGATCTTCGCCAAGGACGAGGTGGTCGGCGAGGCCCAGGTTTTTGGCGGGGCGAAATCCGGCGTGACGCTGAAGGCAAAAGGGCCGATCGACATCTTCCTGCCGATCACCAACCGCGACAAGCTGACGGCCAGGATCGTCTATACCGGCCCGGTTGCGGCGCCCGTTGAGGAAGGCCAGCCGGTGGGTGCGCTGCGCGTCTGGATCGGCGACACGCTGAGCCAGGAGACGCCGCTTTTCGCCGCAGAATCGATCGGCGTCGGCACGTTGCCGCAGCGCGCGCTCGATGCCGTCAAGGAACTGGCCATCGGCTGGCTGCGATAGCACCGACGGCATGGACGTTTTCCCGAACGCGGACTATCTAGAGCGCAACAATCCACCTGGACAAAGGCCCTTTCGATTGGCGCGCGGATTTTTCATCACCTTCGAAGGCGGCGAGGGCGCAGGCAAGTCGACGCAGATCGAACGGCTGGCGAGGAAGATGCGCGCCAAGAAATATGATGTCCTGCTGACGCGCGAACCGGGCGGCTCGCCGGGCGCCGAAGCGATCAGGCATGTGCTGCTTTCGGGTGCCGCGGAGCCGTTCGGACCGAAGATGGAAGCGCTGCTCTTCGCCGCCGCGCGTTCCGACCATGTCGAGCAGGTCATCCGGCCGGCGGTCGAGCGCGGTTCGATCGTGCTTTGCGACCGTTTCCTGGATTCCTCGCGCGTCTACCAGGGCGTTACCGGCGGGATCGACCCGGCGTTCATGGCTGCGCTCGAACAGGTCGCCATCAACGGCATGATGCCCGACATGACGCTGATCTTCGATATCGATCCGACCGAAGGCCTCAAGCGCGCGACGCTGCGGCGCGGCAGCGATGCCGGCGCCGACCGCTTCGAAAAGGAGACGCTTGATATCCATCAGGCCCGGCGCGATGCCTTTCTGGCGATCGCCGCGGCTGAGCCGGAACGCTGCATCGTCGTCGACGCGTCCGCCGATCCCGATACGGTGGAGCACGTCGTCACAGCGGCCGTATTCGCGGCTCTGGAGGCGAGGGCGCCCGCACGCAACAGGCAGGCCGCACCGGTATGATCTTCGAACGCATCGCACCGGAACAGCATGATACGCTGGACGGCGTGCCCGAACCGTCCGAAACGCCCCGTCTGGTCGGGCACAGGCAGGCCGCCGAGATGCTCGCCGCCGCCTATCGATCGGGAAAGCTGCCGCATGCGCTGATCTTTGCCGGACCGGTCGGCATCGGCAAGGCGACGCTGGCCTTCCATCTGGCCCATCACCTCTTGAAGCACCCAGCCTTCGCGCAGGCGCCGGAAAGCCTGGCCAGTCCCGATCCTGCCTCGCCGCTGTTTCGCCAGATCGCCACCGGGGCGCATCCGGGCGTGCTGCATCTGACCCGGCCGATGAACGACAAGACCAAGAGCTTCAAGACAGTCGTCACCGTCGACGAGATCCGCAGGGTCAGCCGCTTCCTGTCGATGACCTCGCATGATGGCAGCTACCGGGTCGTCATCGTCGATCCGGCCGACGACATGAATGCCAATGCCGCCAATGCCTTGCTGAAGAATCTTGAGGAGCCGCCGGCGCGAACGCTGTTCATTCTTATCGTCCATGCGCCGGGCAGCCTGCTGCCGACGATCCGCTCGCGCTGCCAGGTGATACGCCTGACGCCGCTCGACGCCGACGATTTGCTGGCGGTGCTGCAGACCGCCGAACCGCCGCCACCGGACGATCCGGCTGCGCGGGCGGCACTGGTCGAACGGGCAGGGGGCAGCGCCCGCAACGCGATCCTGTTGACGCAATATGGTGGGCTTGAGATCGCCGAGACGCTCGATGCGCTGGTGGCGAAGGGAAAGAACGACATCGGCGGAGCCTATCGGCTAGCGGAAGCCGTCGCCGGCCGCGACCAGGCGATCCAGTTCGATATCTTCAACCGCCGGGCGCTCGACTTGTTGTCGGACGCCGCGAGCCAGGCAGCGCTGTCGGGCGATCTCGCGCGGGCCAAAATCCTGTCGGACACTTGGCATGAGGCGCTGGACGCGATATCTGAGACCGACACCTACAATCTCGACAAGAAGCAGCACGCCTTGACCATGATCGACCGCCTGAATTCTGCGATGCGAATGTGACGGCCCCCACCGGGATGGCAATCGCCATTCCGATGCGATATCCACCGCCACGGCTTCCATTCAGACATTCATGATGGTTCATTCATGTCACGCGACACATTCTACATCACGACCGCGATTTCCTATCCGAACGGCAAGCCGCATATCGGCCATGCCTACGAGTTGATCGCCACCGACGCGCTTGCGCGCTTCCAGCGGCTCGACGGCAAGGACGTGTTCTTCCTTACCGGTACGGATGAGCACGGCATCAAGATGCTGCAGACGGCGAAGCGCGACGGCATTTCGGCGCGCGAACTGGCCGACCGCAATTCGGCCGATTTCAAGCGCATGGCGACCGCGCTCAACGCCTCCAATGACGATTTCATCCGCACCACCGAAGAGCGGCACTACGCGTCCTCGCAGGCGATCTGGAAGGCGATGGACGCCAATGGCGACATCTACAAGGGCGGCTATGCCGGCTGGTACTCGGTGCGCGACGAAGCCTATTACGGCGAGGAGGAGACGGAGGTCCGCCCGGACAATGTCCGCTACGGGCCACAGGGAACGCCGGTCGAATGGGTCGAGGAAGAGAGCTATTTCTTCCGGCTCTCGGCCTACCAGGACAAGCTCATTGCGCTCTACGAAAACCAGCCCGACTTCATCGGCCCGGCCGAGCGCCGCAACGAAGTGATGAGCTTCGTCAAATCCGGGCTCAGGGATTTGTCGATCTCGCGCACCACCTTTGACTGGGGCGTGCCGGTGCCGGGCGACGAGAAGCACGTCATGTATGTCTGGGTCGACGCGTTGACCAATTACATTACTGGCGTCGGCTATCCCGATGAAAATGATGAGAAATGGCGCTTCTGGCCGGCCGATGCGCATATTATCGGCAAGGACATTGTGCGCTTCCACGCAGTCTATTGGCCGGCCTTCCTGATGTCGGCAGGCATCCCGCTGCCGAAGCGCGTCTTCGGTCACGGCTTCCTGTTCAACCGCGGCGAGAAGATGTCGAAATCGGTCGGCAACGTCATCGACCCGTTCACCATGGTCGACCACTACGGCGTCGACCAGGTGCGCTATTTCTTCCTGCGCGAGGTGCCGTTCGGCCAGGACGGGAGCTACAGCCATGAAGCGATCGTCAACCGCACCAATGCCGACCTCGCCAACGGCCTCGGCAATCTGACGCAACGCTCGCTGAAGATGATCGCCGCGAATTGTGGCGGCGTGGTGCCGCAGCGTGGCGAGCTGACCGAAGCCGACAGTGCGATCCTCGACCAGGCAGTGGAAGCGCTTGGCACAGCGCGCAAGGCGATGACGGAGCAGGGTATCCATCTGGCGCTGGCGGCAATCTTCGGCGTCGCCGCCGAGGCCGATCGCTATTTCACGTCTCAGGAGCCCTGGGCGCTGAAGAAGACCGACCCGGCGCGAATGGAAACGGTGCTGTGGACGACCGCCGAAATCGTCCGTCGCGTCGCACTTCTGAGCCAGCCTTACATTCCGGGGTCGGCCGCCAAGCTGCTCGACCTGCTGGCGGTGCCGGCGGACAAGCGTAACTTCGAGTATGTCCACGCCGACTATGCACTGGTTTCCGGCACGGCATTGCCGGTGCCGGAAGGCGTGTTTCCGCGTTATGTCGAACAGCAGGGTGCGAACGCCTGATGCTCGTCGACAGCCACTGCCATCTGGACTTTCCGGATTTCACCGAGGAGCGGGCGGCCATTGTCGCCCGCGCCAAAGCGGCCGGCATCGGCCGCATGGTGACGATCTCGACCCGTGTGAAGCGGTTTCAGCAAATACTTGAAATCGCGGAGAGTTTCGACGAGGTCTTTTGTTCCGTTGGCACCCACCCGCACAATGCCGCCGAGGAACTCGACGTCACGACTGCCGAGCTCGTCCGTCTGTCGGCTCATCCGAAGGTGGTGGCGATCGGCGAGGCGGGGCTCGATTATTTCTACGACAAGGCGCCGCGCGATGCGCAGGCGCAGGGCTTTCGCAATCACATCGCCGCCGCTCGCGAGACCGGCCTGCCTCTCGTCATCCATTCGCGCGACGCCGATGACGACATGGCAGCCATTCTCGAGGATGAAACAGGGAAGGGCGCCTTCCCCTTCATCCTGCACTGTTTCTCCTCAGGGCGCCGGCTGGCCGAGGTGGGCGTCGCGCTCGGCGGCTATGTGTCGTTCTCGGGCATCCTGACCTTCAAGAACTCAGTTGAATTGCGCGCCATCGCAGCCGACGTGCCGCGTGACCGGCTGCTGGTCGAAACAGACGCACCCTATCTGGCGCCGATACCGTTTCGCGGCAAGCGCAACGAGCCGGCCTATGTCGCGCACACTGCCAAAGTGCTGGCGGAAACGATTGGCGTCAGCGAGGCTGAAGTCGCTGATCTGACGACGAACAATTTCTTCCGGCTTTTCGGCAAGATGCCGCGACCTGCCGAGCAGAGTGCCTGAACGATGACTGACCGGCTGCGCCTCACCATTCTCGGCTGCGGCTCGTCGCCAGGTACGCCGCGCATCACCGGCGACTGGGGCAATTGCGACCCGACCAATCCGAGGAACCGGCGCATGCGCACGGCGGCACTGGTCGAGCGGATTGCGGCCAATGGCGGCCGCACCACCGTGGTCATCGACACCGGGCCGGATTTCCGCGAGCAGATGCTGCTCGCTTCGGTCAAACGCATCGATGCGGTCGTCTACACGCACCCGCACGCCGACCATATCCACGGCATCGACGATCTGCGCGGCTATGTGCAGGAGCAGCGCCACCTGATTGACATCCATGCCGACCAGCCGACGATGCTGCGTCTGCGACAGGCGTTCGGCTATTGCTTCGAGACACCGGCGGGCAGCTCCTATCCGCCGATCGTGCGGGCCCATATCATCGACCACGCAAAGCCCGTGGTGATCGAAGGCGAGGGGGGTGCCCTCACCCTCGAGCCGCTGCCGCAATTCCATGGCGACATCATCTCGCTCGGCTTCCGCATTGGCGGCCTGGCCTATTGCCCTGATATTAGCGGCTTTCCCGACGCCACCGCCGAGCGGCTGCGAGGCCTGGAAATGCTGGTCATCGACGCGCTGCAGTACAACACCCATCCAAGCCATCTCTCGCTCGGCCAGGCGCTGGAATGGATCGAGAGGCTGGCGCCGAGGAATGCCGTGCTGACCCACATGCACGTGCCGCTCGACTATGCCACAGTGATGGCCGAGACGCCTGATCACGTGGTGCCGGCCTATGACGGCATGGTGATCGAAATTCCTTATGAATCAGCGTGATATGAACGACCTCTTATGAGAGCGTTCGGCTCTTTGGGCCGAATATCAGCAGCGTTCCAATCCGCTCATAGCCCATGCGGGGATAAAGCAGCGCTCCGGCATGTGTCGCCATCAGCACCGAGCAGCGCGATCCATGGGCCTGGTCGTCGTGCAGCATTTTAGCCATCAGCGCCTGGCCGATGCCGCGGCGCCGATGAGAAGGCTCGACAAACATGGCCTCGCACCAGGTGGCACCGGAAAGGTGCGGCTTCTGCCCATGCTGTAGCCATGCACGAACACTTCAATCGCCACTTCGATCTCAGGCTTTGCTGTCGTCATTCACGCAGCGTAGCGTTGGCCATCAGCTCAGGGCAATACGCATCGATCGTGCCAAGCCTATGAAAATCAGCAGCAATTTCCAGCTGCTGGTCAATGCTTCAGTTCCATAATCTATCTTATGCGACTTTATGATGTCGTGGATGCCGGACGTTGCAGTCCTTTCACAGCCCCCAGAGGTCAGCCCTGAATCAGGCCCTTCGCAGCCAAAGTTATCAGTGTGGCTGCATTCAGGTCATAGGAATCGAACGCGCCCGCACGAACCCATGCGTGATCCTCAAACTCATCGTTGAGTTCCACCGTCCGGTTGGCGGCGCGGCAATCGAAGATGAGGTAAATCATGTAGATTTCCTCGGTCGACCCGTCCGCATACGTCTTGACCCGAACATCATCGCGAAATGTCCAAGGGGTCGCTTGCACGATCTCCAACTTGTCACCAAGCTCTTCCCGGATCTCCCGGCGAAGTGCCTCTTCGATGTTCTCTCCGGCTTCCATCCCGCCACCGGACAAAGCCCATTGGCCTGGAAACACGCCTCGGTCGCTTGGCATTTTGCAAAGCAGATATGCGCCATCGTTCTCGATCAGCGGACAGACGATAATCCTCTGCTTCATTGCCAGGTCTTTCTGTGATTTGCCTTCGCCATCTCTCGTCGCTGGATCACTTCAGATCCGACAGCTCATCATCAAGGATCAGTGCCTGCCGGGCCGTCGCATCAAGCATGCAGCTGACAATAATATTGCTCTGGCGATCGGTGTTGACGGTTTCGGCGGACCCTTCTGCCGCACAGCGCGCATTTAGATAAGCGATCCATGCGCGCTGCATCTTGCGATAGCCTTCCCGCAATTTGGGTGTGCCGGCCTTGGCCATGAGCGCATCGTAGGTCGTGTTGAGACGATCCTCCCACACACTGACCTCGCGGTCGGCGCAATCGATCAAGCCCAACTGTGACTGGCCATCGTCGATCTCGAAAGAGCACAGATCGGTTACATAGTTTATGCACGAGGCAGGTTCGTGGCCGGCGAGCTTGATTGCGTTGTCGATATGGGATGCCGGCTTTGGCGCTTCATTCACACCGGGAACGTCGCCAGGAAAATCGCTGACATATTTTAGGCATTCGGCAAGTGCCGCCTTGTCCGAGGCACGTGCTTGATCCTTGGCCATGGCTGGCGCCAAGGCGGCAAGCAGCAAGCCACAAGCCGCCAGCAGCAGAAGGCTTTTCATCGCGCAGATCCCTACTTTGCTTTCAGATTTGCAGAATGCGGCCTTTGCAACAAGGTCCGCGATGCGATCGCTCCCTGCCCCATTCGAACTCGGCAACTCGTACCGGCCCGCCGCGATTTCGGTGATGGCATCGAACCGACGAACAACTAGCCTGCCGTCGCGCTGGACTCATAGTCAGGACCGTCAAAAATGACCGCCTCACCTTCCTTTCTCGGCCTTCCCGATCGCCTCGCCGATGGCCGCCCGCTCCGCGCGGTGATCTTCGGAGCCGGTCACGGCAGCACCTATCCCGGCAAGGACAGCAGCGGCTATGCGTTGGCCGCCGACGCCATCCGTGCAGCCAGCCAGGGTGATGCCCCGCTCGTCGAGCACTGGGACTTCGATCTCGGCGGCCCGTTGTTCGACGGCAAGCCGGCCTGCTGCGTCGACGCCGGTGACATCTCGACCATCCTGCACGACAATGCCGAAAACCGGGTCCGGATCGAGGCGAAGACGCGTGAGGTCCTGGCCCTGCCGGCCGTGCCGATCCTGCTTGGCGGTGACGATTCCGTCGTCATTCCGTTCCTTGTCGGCTTTGCGGATCACGGACCGATCTGGATCCTGCAGATCGATGCCCATATCGACTGGCGCGACGAGGTGCATGGCGAACGCTATGGCTATTCGAGCCCGATGCGGCGGGCGAGCGAGATGCCGCATGTCGCCGGCATGGTGCAGGTTGGCCTGCGCAGCGTCGGCAGCGCCCGCCTCGCTGAAATCGAGGCAGCGCAGCACTATGGCAGCCGTTTCGTGACCGCGCGCGAAGTTCATGCCCAAGGCGTGGAAGCGGCGCTCAGGCATATTCCGGAAGGCGCACGCGTCGTCGTCACCTTCGACTGCGACAGCCTCGACCCCGGCATCATGCCGGGCGTGGCGGCGCGTACGCCGGGCGGCCTCACCTATACGCAGGCGATCGACCTGATCGCGGGCCTCGGCAAGCGGGCCAGGATCGTGGGATTCGACCTTGTCGAACTCTACCCGCCCGCCGATATTGACGGCCTGTCGGCGCTGACCGCCGCGCGCCTTCTCGTCAATGTGATCGGCACCATCTCCCGACAGGTTTGAAATCCGGCTTCTCTTTCGAACAGTCAGGTCTCCGAGCATCCGTTATGAAGGATGCATGGTCCCATGGCGTCGGATTCCGGCTGGCCGTCCGCCGATCACTGCCGCCCCTCGTCCAGGCTGATCCGGTAGCTCAGCGAACGCTTCGCCCCCGGTTCGATCAGCATCACGCCAGGCTTGTCGCTGACCTCACCGTCAAAATCGACCGGACTTGCAACACCATGCCAAGGTTCGATGCACAGAAACGGCGCGCCGCCCGGTTTGGACCAGATGCCGAGTTCCTTTGCTCCCTGCCATGACATTTCGATCGCCGGACCGTGGTCGGCGGCGTAACGCACGCTGGTGCTGGCGGGCCGGTCCAGGATGACGGCGTCGTCGTCGAACAATCGTTCGGACAGTGCAAGCGTCCTGCCGTCGATCAGCGTTGGCCGCAGGTCGGGGAGTAAAAGCCCGTCCTTCAGGCGGCGGATCGGTGCCCGCTCGGCCTCGGCAAAGGTCAACCGATAGGCTTCCTTGGGCAATTCCGGCAGCAACGGCCAGTTGAATGCCGGATGCGCACCGATCGAGGCCGGCAACAGCTCATCGCCTGTATTGGTGACCTCCAAGGTCACGCCAAGCCGCTGGCGGTCGAGCGTGTAGGTGACGGCAAGGCGAAAGGCGAATGGGTAGTACGCACGCGTGTCAGCATCGTCGGTGAGGACAAGCGTGCAGGACCGAGGCCCCCTCTCCACCCAGGTGAACGGCTTGTCGCGGGCGAAGCCGTGCTGTGTCATCGGATAGGTCTGGCCGCGATGGCGCAGTTGGTCGCCCTTCAGCCGGCCGACGATCGGAAACAGCACCGGAGAATGGCGCCGCCACTGTGGTCCGGCCTGCCACAGGAACTCAAATCCGTTCGCATCCTGCAGCGAAACCAGTTCGGCGCCCTGCCCGACTATAACAGCCGAAATGCCGTCGCCCTGAAGCGTTTGGCTGTCCTGTGCCACATGTCCTCGCGCGGTATTAAAGGCTGCCGCGCGGCAGACTAGCAAAAGCTCTTGGGGACTCAAGACGTAGTCGGATCTTGCCGGAACGAATTGTGGCCGGAGGATCTCTCCTCCGGCCACCTCTCCGCATCAAGGGCGAGAACCCCGCCCTTGCCCACAGCGGACAGTCGTTACTCCCGCTCGCCGGTGAAGTTCAGCAGCAGCTGGAAGATGTTGATGAAGTTCAGATAGAGCGAGAAGGCGCCGAAGACGGCCAGCTTCTGGCGCGATTCCGCGTCGAAATTCTCGGCGTACTGTTCCTTGATCGTCTGCGTGTCCCAGGCGGTCAGGCCGATGAAGACGGCGATGCCGATCACCGAGATGGCGAACTGCAGCGCGGTCGAGCCGAGGAAGATGTTGACGATGCTGGCGATCACCACGCCGATCAGGCCCATGATCAGGAAGGACGAGAACTGCGTCAGGTCGCGCCTGGTCGTGTAGCCGTAGAGGCTGGTGGCGCCGAACATGGTGGCGGCGATGAAGAAGGTGCGCGCGATGCTGGTTCCGGTAAAGACCAGGAACACGGAGGCGAGCGACAGGCCCATCACCGCGCAGAAGGCCCAGAACATCGCCTGGGCGCCGGCCGCCGACATGGTCTGCATCTTGAACGAAAACAGCAGGACGAAGGCGAGCGGCGCCAGCATCACCACATACTTCAGCGGGCTGGAGAAGATCGGGACATAGAGCGCAGGCGTCGACGACACCAGGAAGGCAACCAGGCCGGTGACCACGAGGCCAAGGCCCATATAGTTGTAGACGCGCAGCATGTGCTGGCGCAGGCCCTCGTCGAAGACGGCTCCGGCGTGGGCGCCGGTGCCGACGCGATATCCCAGATTGGGCGTATTCATTTGCAGTCTCCTTTGTGGATCGGTCAGTAAAGCGTTTTGGCGAGCGCCTCGGCGGCGCGGTCGAGGTCATGAACCCCGCTCTTGGCGACCACCGCATAGGCGACCTCGCCGATCTGGAAATAGGCCGAGGAAATGTCGCCCGAGGGCGCGACGGTCGGCTTGACCACGTCGAAGGTTCCCGGCCGGATCGCAAACAGCGACACCAGGCCCATATCCTTGGTGTCGACCGCCATCTCGACGCTTGGGCCGAAGCGCGACGGATAGATCTGCACGTCGCGCACCTTCCAGTCCTTGGGCAGCGTCGGCATGATGATCGCGGTCGCGGCGCGGATCTCGCCGGCGTTGTAATTGGGCGCCTCCGGCTGCGAGGGCATGGTTTCGCGCACCAGCGTCGTCCGGTGCGCGCGCACGGCCTCGTCGACATAGGCGGGCGGCTGCGGCGACGCGACGACCTTGGTCACGGACATCGGCCCGATGATGCCGTTCGCCAGCCAGCCGGCGGCGATGAAGGCGGCAACGGCCGCGGCGCGCTGCAAAACACCGAAGACACGGCCACGGACAAGCCCCCTCTCCAGCCGCCGCGCCGCGTCAGCAGTCGCCGGCCGTGCCATGCCCTTGGAACCGGCAAGCGCCACGCGCAGTTCGTCGCGGGTCCGCAGATCCGACATCACGCGTGCCGCGGCCTCCGGCCGGATCGACAGGAACGCCTCGACCTCGATGCGGCGAGTGACATCCAGCTGGTCGTCGACATAGGCGTCGAGGTCGGTGTCCGTAACGGGGTCGACAAGAGCGGTCATTGCTCACCTCCCACGATCCTGAGATGGTTTTTGCCGCGCGCCGGGGCGGCTTCTTCCATCTGGCGCAAGGCGGCGCGCGCCCTGCCGATGCGCGACATCAGCGTACCCAGCGGCACGCCTGTCGCATTGGCCGCCTGCTGATAGGAAAGCCCTTCGATGGCGACCAGATGCAGTGCCGAACGCTGCTCTTCCGGCAGGTTGAAAAAGGCCTCCCGCACCTGCGCCAGGCGCACCGAATGTTCCTGCGGCGCCGGCGTGGCGGCATCGGCGAGGTATCCGGCCTGTTCGATGCGCGCCGCTTCCGAGCGGCGCGAGCGGACGCGGTCGACAAACGCGTTATGGACGATCGACAGCAGCCAGGCCCGCAGGTTTCCACCCGAGCGGAAGGTGCCGCGCCGCTCATAGGCGCGCACCAGCGCGTCATGCACGAGATCCTCGGCATCCGCACTGTCGCGCGTCAGCGACTGTGCGTAGCGCCGCAGAGACCCGAGCTGTCCTATGATGTCAAAGCGTGGCATCGACCGTTTCATGCCCTGTTTACGGAGCATGTGGAGATTTTAATCCCGACTGTGCCATTTTTCTTGCCGGGCTCCGCCGGACGATCGCGTTCGCAGTCCCCTCGCCCTGCCTCACTCTCAGGTGCGAAGTGGCTTTACCGGTTTCGGAGCGGGTACACCGCAGGCGCGCAGCACCCACCTGTGGCCGTCGCTGCGAAAATCGGTGATGCTCAGCGGCTCGATGTCGATCTTCCCACTAGCAGCAAGCGGGGCACCCAGAACATGCAAGATCGCGGTGCGAATGACGCTGGCATGGGTTATCGCGATCGTGTGGCCACGCTCGGCCATCAACCGATCCATCAATTCGGAAGCCCGGTGGGCAACATCGGCCAACGACTCGCCGCCATGCGGCGCTGCATTGGGGTCTGTCAGCCAGACAGCGATGTCCTCGGGCTGTTTCGTCTGCACGTCCTCAAAACGCATGCCGGCCCAGCTTCCATGATCCTGGTCCACCAGAAGCGGCTCGACCGATGCGTCCAGCGCCAGCGCCTCGGCGGTCTGCCTGGCGCGAAGCGAAGGCGCCGTCCACACGCGGTCGGCACGGCGCAACGTCCCGCGCATCGCCTTCGCCAGCGTCAGCGATCGCGGCTCCAACGGCTCGTCCGACGGGAACGCCCCCTTCCGGGTCGCGGCCGTGGCGCCATTGCAGATCATCGTCAGCCGTACGAGCATGAAGCTGTCATTCCTTGAACTGCTTTCCTAGCGACGCATACGCCGGGATTAGAATAACGGCTATCGTTTCGATCGAAAGGCGGCGCCCGTGGCTGCCGCCTTTCGCGTTCAGGCAACCAAAACCGCTGGCGAAGCGCGTTCGATTTGCGTATCACTCCGCCGCGCCAACGGAACCATAACGATGTTCGAAGACCTGCAGCCAGCCCCCGCCGACAAGATCCTGGCCTTGATCGGCCTCTATCGCGCCGATCCGCGCCCCAACAAGGTCGACCTCGGCGTCGGCGTCTACAAGGATCGCGACGGCAAGACGCCGGTCATGCGCGCCGTGCGCGAGGCGGAAAAGCGGCTGCTGAACAGCCAGGACACCAAGACCTATCTTGGGCTCGCCGGCGATACCGGCTTCAACGCGGTGATGGCCAAGCTCGCCTTCGGCCCGGGCGCGGACATGACGCGCATCCGCGCAGCACA
This sequence comes from Mesorhizobium huakuii, assembly GCF_014189455.1. NCBI lineage: Bacteria > Pseudomonadati > Pseudomonadota > Alphaproteobacteria > Hyphomicrobiales > Phyllobacteriaceae > Mesorhizobium > Mesorhizobium huakuii. Next base: position 6,140,319 of record NZ_CP050296.1, on the reverse strand, counting down.
AGCGCCTGGCGGCTCCGGTGCGCTGCGCCTGGTGGCGGAATTGCTCAAGCGGACACGTTCGGACGCAACCGTCTGGCTGTCGGATCCGACCTGGCCAAACCATATGCCGGTGATGCGTTCCGCCGGCTTGCAGATCCGCGAATACCCCTATTTCGATGCGGCCTCCGGTGCCGTTCGCTTCGACGACATGCTGGCGGCACTGCGCACGGCCAAGAGCGGCGATGTGGTGCTGCTGCATGGCTGCTGCCACAACCCGACCGGCGCCAACCTCGATGCGGCCCAATGGCAGGCGGTAACCGATCTCATCGTCGAGCGCGGCCTGCTGCCATTCGTCGACATCGCCTATCAGGGCTTTGGCGACGGCCTTGAAGCCGACGCCCTCGGCCTGCGCCTGCTGGCGGCAAAAGTTCCGGAAATGGTCGTTGCGTCGAGCTGCTCGAAGAATTTCGCCGTCTACCGCGATCGTGTCGGTGCGGCGATGGTCCTGGCCAAGGACGGCGCGCAGGCCGATGTGGCGATGAGCCAGATGCTGTCGGCGGCGCGCGCCATGTATTCGATGCCGCCGGACCATGGTGCCGCGGCGGTGCGCATCGTGCTGGAAGACGCCAGCCTGCGTGCCGACTGGGAAGCCGAGCTGGAAGAGATGCGCCTGCGCATGCTGCGGCTTCGTGTGGCTTTCGCCGAGGCGCTGCGCCGGCAGTCCAACTCCGACCGCTTCGACTTCGTCGCCAGCCATCGCGGCATGTTCTCGCGGCTTGGCCTGACGGAAGCGCAGGTCGAGAGGCTGCGTGACGAGCACGGCGTCTACATGGTCGGCGACAGCCGCATCAACGTCGCCGGACTGCCCGAGGACGGCATGGACGACCTCGCCAAGGCGATCGTCTCCGTACTCGACTAAAGCGGCTCACCTGTGGACAAGGCGCCCTCGCCGGCTGACAGCATTGGCCGCGCGTCGGGCAGCGGGATAGCATCCGCCACATGACGCCATCCAAAGACATTTCGCGCCTGATCGAGATCATGGCGGCGCTGCGTGCGCCGAAGACCGGTTGTCCGTGGGATATCGAGCAGGATTTCTCGACCATCGCGCCCTACACGATCGAAGAGGCCTACGAGGTGGCGGACGCCATCGCGCGCGGCGACCTCGACGATCTGCGCGACGAACTCGGCGACCTGCTGCTGCAGGTCGTCTACCACGCACAGATGGCCGAGGAAGCGGGTGAATTTGCCTTCCCGGATGTGGTCCAGGCCATCACCACCAAAATGATCCGCCGTCATCCGCATGTCTTCGGCGACGAAGAAGCCCGCAGTGCCGGCATGGCCAAGGGCATGTGGGAAAAGATCAAGGCTGAGGAGAAGAGGGAGAAGCGGCAAGCCCGCCTCGCCCGCGGCCTCGACCCCGAGGACAATGGCAAGGGGTTTCTGGACAGTGTTCCAGTCGCCCTGCCCGCGCTGACACGGGCGCTCAAACTTCAGGAGAAGGCTGCCCGTGTCGGCTTCGACTGGAGCGAGGCTGCCCCGATCCTCGACAAGATCGAGGAAGAGATCGGCGAATTGCGCGAAGCACTGGCCAAGGGCGATACGGCGTCGATCAAGGACGAGTTCGGCGACATGCTGTTCGCCGTCGTCAACCTTGGCCGTCACCTCAAGCTCGACTCTGAAGCGGCGTTGAGCGGCACCAACGAGAAATTCCGGTCGCGCTTCCACTATGTCGAGCAGGCCCTGGAAAAGTCCGGCAACACGCTGGACAAGGCCACCCTGGACGAGATGGAAACGCTCTGGCAGGAAGCAAAGAGCGCGAAATAGGCCTATAGACCGGCAATTCCGGATGGAAAACCGCTGTACACTTTTGCTGGAATTGCCTCGAGTTAGCCGTTGTTTTTACGGCGCAATCGGCTTTCGATCTCTTCACGGGCGCTTTGCGTGGCCTTGAGCGAGATGGTGGCGCTGCCGTTTTCATTGTCGGTGCGCGAAACAATATCGCCATTGCGATAAAGCCAGTCGACAAGACCGAACTGCGCCGGCTCGATCGTCACCGTCAGGTCTTCCAGCTCGCCTGCCATGCGTGTCTCGATGATTGCCTTCAGCGCATCGATGCCCTCGCCGGTCACCGCCGATATGGCGATCGGCGGCCCCTTGTTGCCGTCGGCGGCGTCGGCAAGCAGGCGGTTCCTGTTGCCTTCGTCGAGCAGATCGATCTTGTTCCAGACTTCGATCACCCGCTTGGTATCGCCGGCGTCGACACCCAGATCCGCCAGGATACGCTCGACATCCTCGGCTTGGGCCGCCGTGTCGGGATCGGAAATGTCGCGCAGATGGATGACGAGATCGGCTTCCACCACCTCTTCCAGCGTCGCGCGAAAAGCTGCGATCAGATGCGTCGGCAGGTCGGAGATGAAGCCGACCGTGTCCGACAGGATGATCGGCGTGCCATGCGGCAGGCGCACGCGGCGCAGCGTCGGGTCGAGCGTGGCAAACAGCATGTCCTGCGCCAGCACGTCCGCTCCGGTCAGCCGGTTGAACAGCGTCGACTTGCCGGCATTGGTGTAGCCGACGATTGCCACCACCGGGAACGGCACCTTCTTGCGCTTGGCGCGATGCAGGTCGCGGGTGCGGCGAACCGTTTCCAGCTCGTGCTTCAGCTTGATGATCTTTTCCTGCAACTGCCGCCGGTCGGATTCGATCTGGGTTTCGCCGGGACCGCCGAGGAAGCCGGCACCGCCGCGCTGGCGCTCGAGGTGGGTCCAGCTGCGGACCAGGCGGCCCTTCTGGTAGTTGAGATGGGCAAGCTCGACCTGCAGCGTGCCTTCCTTGGTGCGGGCGCGTTCGCCGAAGATCTCGAGGATCAGCCCGGTGCGGTCCAGAACCTTGGCATGCAATTCCTTCTCGAGATTGCGCTGCTGCACCGGGGTCAGCGGATGGTCGACAATGACCAGTTCCGCGTCCTTCTCCTTGACGATCTCGGCGAACTCTTCGACCTTGCCGCTGCCGAGCAAGGTCGCCGGGCGCGGATCGTTGACGGTCACGACGGCCGTATGGACCGGGTCAAGATCGATGGCGCGGGCAAGGCCGACCGCCTCGTCATGGCGAGCCTCGGCCGAACGCGTCAGTCTTGGGCGGTTCGTCTCGTCGTCGCCACGCGGCTGGCGGGTAAGCACAGGCACGATGACGACAGCCCGGGTCGGCCCCTTGGCTTGCGTCCCGGGATGATGCGCTGGTTTTCCGCGAACGGTCGCGTCCGCGTCCTTCTCACGTGCCAATCAGGCGCCCTGGCTTTCCTCGCCATCGAACATCTGAACCGGCTGGCTCGGCATGATCGTGGAAATGGCGTGCTTGTAGACGAGCTGGGAGTGACCGTCGCGGCGCAGCAGCACACAGAAATTGTCGAACGAAGTGACCACGCCGGTCAACTTCACGCCGTTGATGAGGAAGATGGTGAGCGGGTTCTTGCTCTTGCGAACTGAATTCAGGAACAGGTCCTGAAGGTTTTGCGATCGTTCCGCCATTGTTCTTGTCTTTCGCCGATCCCCTTCGGTTTGCAAGCCAATGCGCCAAATTGTCGGGCACATGTCAAGCGCGCAAACACCGTCTTGTCGTCAGTAACGACAAGCAGAACGAGATATATTGATGTTCATTCCACCTGTGCGGTTATCAGGCTGGACTTTTTTCCGCAATGTCAAAAAAGGCCTGCCGCAACGAAAGTGTCACAGAGCCGGGGTGCCCGTTGGCCACCGGATCGCCGTCGATGGCCACGACAGGCATGGCAATTGTCGTCGCCGAACTGATGAAAGCCTCGCGCGCCGCCTTGGCCTCGGCGACGGAAAAACCGCGCTCTTCGATCTTCAGGCCGAGCTTTGCCGCCACTTCGAACATGGTCGTGCGGGTGATGCCGCGCAGGATGCCATGATCGGCCGGCCTGGTGACCAGGACGCCGTCCCGCGTGACGATCCATGCGTTCGACGAACCGCCTTCCTTGACGTTGCCATCGGTATCTACGAACCACGCCTCCTGAGCGCCGGCTTCCTTGGCTTTCTGCTTGGCCAATACATTGGGAAGCAGTCCAACAGTCTTGATGTCGACCCGGTCCCATCGGTTCTCGGATACGGTGATGACGGCGATGCCGGTTTCGGCTCGCTTTGTAGCGGCGGCGGGGTCGGCCTTCCTGGCGGTCACCACCAAAGCTGGCTTGGTGTCCGTCGAGGGGAAGACAAAGTCGCGGCTGGCGACACCGCGCGTCACCTGGACATAGACAAGGCCATTGACGACGTGGTTGCGGTTGACCACTTCGCGCAGGATGAGCGGCAGCACGTTGCGCGCGACCGGCCAGGCGATCGACAGTTCGGTCAGCGAGCGGTTCAGCCGGGCCAGATGGCGCGGCATGTCGACGATGAAGCCCCTCGCGACCTCGCAGACCTCATAGACGCCGTCGGCGAACTGATAGCCGCGGTCCTCGATATGCACGGAAGCGTCGGCGTGAGCGACGTAGCGCCCGTTGACATAGGTAATGCGCGGCATTGGCGACCCCTGGGAAATTCTCGGGCTGTCTTATGCGATTCCGTCGCTGCCGTAACCGGCAAATGGTTGGCCCACACGCGACTGAATGGACATCGCGCGCGTCAGACGCCCAGCGACTTCAGTTTGCGGTGCAGGGCGGAACGTTCCATGCCGATGAACTCGGCTGTCTTCGAGATGTTGCCGCCAAAGCGGTTGATCTGGGCGATCAGATAGTCCTTCTCGAACTGTTCACGCGCTTCGCGCAACGGCAGCGCCATGATGTGCTGGTCGGATTGATTCGGCGTGCGCGGCATGACATCGCCGATCTCGGACGGCAGAAGGTCCGCGGTGATCGGCGCATCGACGTCGTCGCCGCGCGCCAGGATCATCAGCCGCTCGACATTGTTGCGCAGCTGGCGGACGTTGCCCGGCCAGTTGTGTGCCTGCAGCACGGCCAGCGCGTCGTCGCCGATGCGGCGCGGCTTGATGCCGGCCTGGCGGGCGATCTGTTTCATGAAATTGTCGACGAGATAGGGAATATCCTCGCGCCGCTCGGCCAGCCCCGGCACCATGACCGGAACCACCGCCAGGCGATGGTAGAGATCCTCACGGAAACGTCCGTCGGCGATCATGGCTTCCAGGTTCTGCGAGGTCGAGGAGATGATGCGGACATCGACCTTGACCCGCTTTGTGCCCCCTACCCGCTCGAACTGCTGCTCGACCAGCACACGCAGGATCTTATTCTGCGTCTCGCGCGGCATGTCGGCCACTTCGTCGATGTAGAGAATGCCGCGGTGGGCCTCTTCCAGCGCGCCGACCTTGCGCTCGACGCCATTCGATTCGGTGCCGAACAGCTCGATCTCCATGCGTTCGGGCGTGATGTTGGCGGCGCTCAGCGTCACGAATGGCGCGCCCTTGCGCGCCGACAGCGTGTGGATGGCGCGCGCCGCCAGTTCCTTGCCCGAGCCCGAAGGGCCAATGATCATCACGCGGCTGTTGGTCGGCGCGACGCGCTCGATGGTCTGGCGCAACTGGCTCATCGCCGACGACATGCCGATCAGGTCGAAGGTCTCGCCGCTGCGCTGCTTGAGGTCGGAAACCTCGCGCCGCAACTTCGAGGTTTCCAGCGCGCGCTCGGCAATGAGGATCAGCCTGTCAGCCTTGAACGGCTTCTCGATGAAATCATAGGCACCGCGGCGGATGGCCGAGACCGCCGTCTCGATGTTGCCGTGGCCGGAGATCATCACCACCGGCAGCGTGGGATGCATGGTCTTGATCTCGTCGAGCAGCGCCAGGCCGTCCAGACGCGAACCCTGCAGCCAGATGTCGAGGAAAATCAACCTCGGCGCGCGATCAGCTATAGCAGCTAGCGCGCTGTCGGCATCGAATGCCGTACGGGTTTCGTGACCTTCGTCGCTCAGGATGCCTGCGACGAGCTCGCGGATGTCTTCCTCGTCATCGACGATGAGAATATCAGACGCCATTACCGACCTTTTCAGTTTCTCTTTCGTGTTCCGTCTTGGCTTCACCGCGCAACGGCATGGCAGCCGCGAGCGGCAGAATGATGCTGATCATCGCACCGCGCCCACCATGGAAATCCGCAGGTGCATCATGAAGTTCCAGCCTGCCACCATGGTCCTCCACGATCTTCTTGACGATAGCGAGACCAAGTCCGGTGCCCTTCTCGCGTGTGGTCATATAGGGCTCGAGCAGCCGTTGGCGATTCTCGCGCGGCAGGCCTTTGCCATTGTCGATGACGTCGATTCAGAATCGCGCCATTGTGACGGCCGGCTTGAATCCGGATTATGCCGTGCGAACCGTCCTTCTGTTCCAGCCCGTCGATCGCCTCGGCGGCATTCTTGATCACATTGCCGAAGGCCCTGCGCCAAAAGGCGGCTGTCGAAGGTGCCCTTCAGCGGCTCGTTGCCGAAGACCCGCTCGAAGGTGATGTCGGCGCGGCTGACTTCGACCAGGAACGACGCCTCGCGCAGCGATTTCGCGCAGATCGATGGCCTTCATCTCGGGCTTGGGCATGCGCGCGAAGGCGGAGAATTCGTCGACCATGCGGCCGATGTCCTCCACCTGCCGGATGATGGTGTCGGTGCACTGGTCGAAAACCTCGCGGTCCTCGGTGATGACCTTGCCATAGCGGCGCTTGATGCGCTCGGCCGAAAGCTGGATCGGCGTCAGCGGGTTCTTGATCTCGTGGGCGATGCGGCGCGCCACATCCGCCCAGGCAGAAGAACGCTGCGCCTGAACCAGATCGGTGATGTCGTCGACCGTCACGACGTAGGATTTTTCCTCCGAACCGTCGTCGCCCGCCTCGATGGTGATCTGCACGTTGAAAGTGCGCTCGGTGCCGGCGCGGAAGAATGTCACCTGCTCGCGGTAGACGGGTTTGCCCGACTGGCGGCCAATCTCGAAGACGCGGCCGACATGCGGCAGAATGGCGGAAAGGTTCTGCCCGAGCGCGGCGCTGGCGGAGATCGCCAGCATCGATTCGGCCGAGCGGTTGACGATGGTGACGATGCCGTAGGGATCGACGCCGATGACGCCGGCGGTGACGCCCGCGAGCACGGCCTCCGAAAAGCGCCGTCGCTCGTCGATCAGGTCTTTTGCCGACAGGATCTCGTTGCGTTGCGATTTGAGCTCCAGCAACATCTTGTTGAAGGTATCGCCGAGCGAGGCGACATCGCCGTCCGAAGGCCTGACGGGAACCGCGACGTCGAGATTGCCGGTCGCCACCTCATCGGCGGCACCGATAAGCTGGCGAATCGGCCGCACGAGACGGTCGGCGACGGCAATGCCGGTCCAGATTGCCGACAGGATGATGATCAGGGTCAGCGATAGGTAGGGCAGCGCGAAGGCCACTTGCGAGGTGCGCCTGTTGTCTTCGAGATTGCGGTATTCGTCGGTGTTGGACCTGACGATCTGCCGCGCCTTGATGACCTCGGGATCGACAAGGCGGATGGTGTAGAGGTAGAGGCCCTCGATCTCACGCAGCTTGACGATGGCGCCCATGATGTTGCGGGTGCGCGGCTCGATCAACACCGGTTTTCCTTCGGTGGCGCTGCTGACTGAGCCTTCCGGCGGTTCCGGCATGGCGAAGTCGGCATCCGTCTTGGCGCTCATGACGAACGAGCCGTCGGGCTTGATCAGCGCCGCATGGGCCAGCGACCGGCCCACCGCCTCCTTGTTCAGGAGGTCGAGAAAGCCTGTGCGATCAAGGCCGTAGAGCGTGCGCGACGCATCGAGGTCATAGGCCATCGACAGCGTCGTGCCCTGCAAATTGCGGGCATTTTCCTGGACATAGGCATCGGCGATCGACAGCGAGGAATTGACGATCGTCTTGGTGCGGATCTCGAACCAGCGGTCGAGGCCGATGTCGAGCGTGATCGAGGCGATGATCGCCACCATGATGGCGGGAATGGCGGCAACCAGCGCGAACATGGCGACGATGCGCACATGCAGCCGCGAGGCCGCCTTGCCATGCCGGCGCGCCATGACGATGCGATGCACCTCGCGTCCGACCAGCGCGCTGAGGAAAAGCACGAAGGCGGCGTTGAGCGCGATCAGCGCCCAGGTCGTCCTGGCGTCAGGCGCGATCGGCGTCGCGCCGACCAGGATGGTGAACGAAATGGCCGCCATGACCAGCGCGCCGACGACCGCCACGACGCCGGGCAGCGCCAGCAGCCGGCGTCCGTCGCGTGCGCCGGGTTCGCTGAAAAGCGGTTGGTTGAGTACAGGTGCCTGCGGAGCCATGTCGCCGTCTGGGAGCCAATGATTGCGTCCGATCTATGCAACGCATTGTGGCGATTATGCAACAAGTGTGACAATGGCGGAAATGTTTCGCCGCTCAGTCCCCTGAAAAGAGTGCGTCAGATCAGCGCTCAGCCGGGCCGCGACGATTTATAGACGTTGACGCCCAGTTCGCGGATCTTCTTGCGCAGCGTGTTGCGGTTCAGCCCCAGCAGTTCCGCAGCCTTGATCTGGTTGCCGCGGGTTGCCGTCATCGAGGCCAGGACCAGCGGATATTCGACTTCGGACAGGATGCGCTGGTAGAGCCCGGCGGGCGGCAATTCGCCGGCAAACGAGGCGAAATAACGCTGCAGGAAATGCTCGACCGCCTGGCCGATGGAGAGGTCGTCGGGAATGAGGTTGCCGCCGCCGGGCACCACGGGGCGCTCGCCGGTCTTGAGTTCCGCCTCGATGATCTCGGCTGATATTTCGTCCTGCGAATAGAGCGCGGCCAGCCGGCGAACGAGGTTTTCCAGTTCGCGCACGTTGCCCGGCCAGGGGTAGCGCTTCATCAGTTCGATGCCGCCGGATGAGATACGCTTGGTCTGCAGCCCTTCCATCTCGCCAAGCTTGAAGAAGTGGCGCACGAGATCGGGCACGTCCTCGGAGCGCTCGCGCAACGCCGGCAGCCTGAGCGGCACGACATTGAGACGATAGAACAGATCCTCGCGGAACAGTCCCTGGTTGATCAGCGTGCGCAGATCCTTGTTGGTGGCGGCGACGATGCGCACATCGGTCTTGATCGGCGTGCGGCCGCCGACCGTGGTGTATTCGCCCTGCTGCAGGACACGCAGCAGGCGCGTCTGAGCTTCCATCGGCATGTCGCCGATCTCGTCGAGGAACAGCGTGCCGCCCTCGGCCTGCTCGAAACGGCCGGTGGAGCGGTTCTGGGCACCGGTGAAAGCGCCCTTCTCGTGGCCGAACAGTTCCGATTCGATGAGATCGCGTGGGATTGCCGCCATGTTGATGGCGACGAACGGCCCGCCGCGACGGCGGCCATATTCGTGCAGCGCGCGCGCCACCAGTTCCTTGCCGGTGCCGGATTCGCCCGAGATCATCACCGTCAGGTCGGTCTGCATCATGCGCGCCAGCATGCGGTAGATGTCCTGCATGGCCGCCGAACGGCCGACCAGCGGCATCGTTTCGGGCTGCTCGTCCGGCCGCGCATCGATCTTCGGCCGCCTTGGCTCCGACAGCGCCCGGTTGACGATGTTGAGCAGCTCGGTCAGGTCGAACGGTTTTGGCAGGTATTCATAGGCGCCGGTCTCGGATGCCCGGATCGCCGTCATGAACGTATTCTGGGCGCTCATGACGATGACCGGCAGTTCCGGCCGCGCCTTCTTGATGCGCGGCAGCATGTCGAAGGCGTTCTCGTCCGGCATGACCACGTCGGTAATAACAAGGTCGCCCTCGCCCGCTGCTACCCAGCGCCACAAGGTCGAGGCGTTGGAGGTGACGCGCACCTCGTGGCCGACGCGCGACAGCGCCTGGTTGAGCACGGTGCGGATCGCCGCATCGTCATCGGCGACGAGAATATTGCCGCGAACCGTCATTTGCGGTCTCCTTCGCCATCTTCATCGGCACCGAACTGCGTTTCCTTCCAGGCCGGCATCAGGATGCGGAAAGTGGTTCCGCGTGGGGTCGAATCGCATTCGATGATGCCGCCATGCTCGCCGACGATCTTGGCGACCAGCGCCAACCCCAGCCCCGAGCCGTTCGGCTTGGTGGTGATGAAGGGATCGAACAGGATCGGCAGAATATCCTCCGAGACGCCGGAGCCATTGTCGCGCACGCAGAACTCCAGCGGCAACGAGACGCGGTCCTGTGTGCCTGGAACCGAAACGCGAATGCCCGGCCGGAAGGCGGTCGACAGCACAATCTCGCCCTGCGGGTCGCTGCCGATCGCTTCGGCGGCGTTCTTGACCAGATTCAGGAACACCTGGATCAGCTGGTCGCGATTGGCGAATACCGGAGGCAATGATGGATCATAGTCCTCCAATATCTTGATTCTCTTGGCAAAGCCGTTCTTTGCGATCGCCTTCACATGGTCGAGCACGACATGGATGTTGACGGGATAGCGATCGATCGGCCGCTCGTCGGAAAACACCTCCATGCGATCGACCAGCGAGACGATTCGGTCCGTCTCGTCGGTGATCAGCCGGGTCAGCGCACGGTCTTCGTCGGAGGCGGATAGTTCGAGCAGTTGCGCGGCACCACGGATGCCGGAGAGCGGGTTCTTGATCTCATGGGCGAGCATCGCCGCCAGGCCGGTCACCGAGCGCGCCGCACCGCGATGCGTCATCTGGCGGTCGATCTTGTCGGCCATCGACCGTTCCTGGAACATGACCACGACGGAGCCCGGGAATTCAGGCACCGGCGCGACATAGAGATCGACGACCTTTTCGATGCCAAGGCGTGGCGACGACACGTCGACGCGGTACTCGTTGACCGGAGCCCGGCGCTCGCGCACCTGATCGACCAGCGTCAGCAGCGGGCTGCCGAAGGGGATCAGCTTGGACAGGGTGTTGCGCGCCAGCATGGTTGCGCTGGAGCGAAAGAAATCCTCGGCATCGGCATTGGCGAAGGTGATGAACCCTTCCTCGCTGATCATGATCACCGGGCGCCGGATCGTGTTGAGGACGATCTGGGCGGCATTCGGCGTCTCGATGCCTTGGCCAGCGGTGGCGTTCATGCGGCGCTCCGCAGGTTCAAGGATTGCGGATCACGCGAGAACACATTTCGCAGCAAGGCAATGACACGGGCCGGCTCGAACGCGGTCATGATCGCTTTTCGGTCGTCATCGGCGACGCCGACGGCATGGCGATCGAGATACCAGCCCAGATGCTTGCGCGCCTGGCGCAGGCCGCTCTCGACGCCATAAAGCGCCAGCATGTCCTCGTAGTGGGCGACGATATAGTCGGCCAGAGCCGCGGAGTCTGAGGCAGGTCGGTCACCGTTTTGCCTGCGGCTACGGCTGCGATGCCACCGGCGATCCAAGGCGCGCCATAGTGGGCACGGCCGACCATCACGGCATCGGCGCCGGATTGGTCGAGAATGGCGGCTGCTTCGGCCGGGGAGCAGACATCGCCATTGGCAACGACGGGAATCGACACCGCTTCCTTGACGCGGGCGATGGCACGCCAGTCGGCCTTGCCCTGATAGAACTGGCAGCGCGTGCGGCCGTGCACCGTCACCATCTTGACGCCCGCCTGCTCGGCACGGCGCGCCAGGACGGGCGCATTGAGCGCGCCCTCGTCCCAGCCGAGCCGCATCTTGACCGTCACCGGCACTTTGACCGCGCCAACCACGGCCTCGATCAGCGACAGCGCATGGTCGAGATCCAGCATCAACGCCGAACCGGCATAACCGCCGGTGACCTTCTTGGCCGGACAGCCCATATTGATGTCGATGATGTCGGCGCCCTCGCCGGCGGCGATGCGCGCGCCTTCGGCCATGTGTACCGCTTCGCGGCCAGCCAGCTGCACCATATGGACGGGCAGGCCGGAATGACGTATGCGCAGGTCGAAGCCGGCCCTGCCCTTGGCGAGTTCGCCGCTTGCCACCATTTCGGACACGACCAGGCCCGCGCCATGCGCATGGGCGCGTCGCCGGAAAGGCTCGTCGGTGATGCCCGACATCGGTGCGAGGAATACGCGATTGCGGATTTCCACGCCGCCGACGCCGAGAGGCGCGGCCAATTTGGTCAGGTTAACCATGCACAAAAACCAAGCATGTCCATTCGTTGCACATTCTCTAGCCATATCGGCCGCAATGTGCAACGCGGAATGACGCCACATTAAGGCGCAATTGGGAAAATCCCGGCCTTCGATTTTTGCCGCAACCAGGGCGCCGCGCGTCCTTCAAGACGCTTTGGAGTTCAAATTTGACGCACGATCTTTTTGGAAAACCAATTACACTTTTGGGGATCGTGCGCTAAGCCAATCGCCATGACTGACGGAAGTGAAAACGCGAGCGCGACAGGTGGGGTTGCGGTGGTGATCGTCGCCGCCGGCCGCGGCGCTCGTGCCGGACAGGCCAACGGGCCCAAGCAGTACCAGAACATCGGTGGCCGCGCCGTCATTGCACATACGCTGGAGATGTTTCTGGCCCATCCGCGAACCGGCCGGATTGTCGTCGCCATCCACGCCGACGACCACGAACTGTTCCGGCAAGCGGCGGGCACCCAGGCTGAGCGTGTCACCGCCGTCATTGGCGGACCGACCAGGCAGGAGTCCGTCCGGCTGGGGCTGCTTGCGCTCAAAGACCACGCGCCGGATCAGGTTCTGATTCACGATGCCGTCCGACCGTTCGTCGACGCGGAGTTGATCGACCGCACCATCGCCGCCATCGGCGAGAACGAGGGGGCGTTGCCCGCCCTGCCCGTCGCCGACACGCTGAAGCGCGAGTCGGCTGCCGGCGTCGTCGCGGAAACCGTTTCCCGCAGCGGGCTGCATGCGGCGCAAACGCCGCAAGGTTTTCCCTACGGCCCAATCCTTGCCGCACACGACAAGGCCCATCAGCTGGGCAGGCTGGACTTCACCGACGACGCGGCCATCGCAGAATGGGCACATATTCCGGTCAAGCTCGTTCCCGGCTCGCCGGACAATGTCAAACTCACCTGGGCACGGGACATCGCCATGGCGCACCAGCGGCTTTCCAGCGAACGCACACACTTCCCCGACATCCGTACCGGCAACGGCTACGACGTCCACGCCTTCGAGCCCGGCGACCATGTCACCCTGTGCGGCGTCGCTATTCCGCACGGCAAGAAACTGTCCGGCCATTCCGATGCCGATGTCGGCCTGCACGCTTTGACCGACGCGCTGTTGGCGACCTGCGGCGCCGGCGACATCGGCACGCATTTTCCGCCGTCGGATCCGCAGTGGAAGGGTGCTGCGTCGCGGATCTTCGTCCAGCATGCGGCCAAAGTGGTGCGCGAACGCGGCGGACGCATCGCCAATGCCGACATCACACTGATCTGCGAGGCGCCGCGCGTCGGGCCGCACCGCGAGGCGATGACGGCAGCCCTGTCGCAGATGCTGGGGATTTCCGCCGATCGCATCTCGATCAAGGCGACAACCAATGAGAAGCTCGGCTTCGTCGGCCGCGAGGAAGGCATCGCGGCGATCGCCACCGCCAGCGTGGTGTTCCCCGGCGAGGTGCCGGAATGAGCAACGCCGAACTCGCAAACGCCCTGCTGCTGGCCTGCCAGCAACGTGGCATCATGCTGGCGACAGCCGAAAGCTGCACCGGCGGCCTGATCATCGCCGCGCTCACCGACATTGCCGGCTCCTCCGCCGTGGTCGACCGCGGCTTCATCACCTATTCCAACGAAGCCAAGATGGAGATGCTCGGCGTTTCCGCCGAAACGCTCGACGCGCATGGAGCTGTGTCGCGCGAAACAGTGCTGGAGATGGCGGCCGGCGCGCTGACGCATTCGCGCGCGAGCCTTTCTCTTGCCGTTACCGGCATTGCCGGTCCAAGCGGCGGTTCGGCTGACAAGCCGGTCGGCCTCGTCTGGTTCGGCCTTGCCCTGGCCGGCCAGCCGGTTGTCGCCGAGCGCCAGCTGTTTGGCCATAAGGGCCGCGAATTCATCCGCCACGAGACGGTGAGACACGCGCTGCAGCTCGGCCTGCGCGCGCTTGGATAAAGCATGGATTCACCGCGATAGCGTCATGCCGGCTAGAGTGTTTCACCGTTTCATGGAAACGGCGAAACGCTCTAACTCTTTGTTTTGACGCAATTCCAGGCGGAAAACCGCTCACACTTTTCCTGGAATTGCTCTAAACGCCGTAGATGATGTCGGCACGCTTCTCGAAGGCCTCGGAAAACATGCGGAAGCCGCGGTCGAACATTGTTCCCATCAGCACGCCGAGAATACGGCTCTTGAACTCGTAGTCGATGAAGAAGTGGACCTCGCAACCGCTGTCGGCCGGGTCGAAGCGCCAGATGTTGCTGAGGTATTTGAACGGGCCGTCGATATATTTGACGTCGATGGTCTTCTCATCGGGCTTCAGCAGCACCTGCGTAGTGAAGGTCTCGCGGATCGCTTTGTAGCCGATGCTCATGTCGGCGAGGAGAATGGTGCGGCCGTCGCGCTCTTTGCGAGAGCGCACGGCCAGCGCCTCGCACAGCGGCAGGAATTGCGGGTAAGCCTCGACATCGGCGACCAGCCTGAACATTTCTTCCGGCGTATGGGCGACGCGACGGGTGGCTTCGAATTTCGGCATGAAGACGGGTTGTCAGATGGTTTTTCTAAGCTGCGCTTCCCGCGCCGCGCGCAGCCGGGCGAAATCGTCGCCGGCATGGTGCGATGAGCGCGTCAGCGGGCTCGATGCCACCAGCAGGAAACCCTTGGTCCGGCCGATCGTCTCGAAGGACTTGAACTCTTCGGGAGTGACGAAGCGGATCACCGGATGGTGCTTCTTCGACGGCTGCAGATATTGGCCGATGGTCATGAAGTCGACATTGGCCGAACGCAAATCGTCCATCAGCTGCAGGATTTCATTCCGCTCCTCGCCCAGGCCGACCATGATGCCGGACTTGGTGAAGATCGACGGATCGAGTTCCTTGACCCGCTGCAACAGCCGGATCGAGTGGAAGTAGCGGGCGCCAGGCCGAACCGTCAGATAGTTCGACGGCACGGTTTCGAGATTGTGGTTGAAGACGTCGGGCTTGGCCGCCACGACGATCTCGAGTGCGCCGTCCTTGCGCAAGAAATCGGGCGTCAGGATCTCGATCGTCGTTGAAGGCGTCGCCGCCCTGATGGCGCGGATGACATCGGCGAAGTGCTGCGCGCCGCCATCGGCGAGATCGTCGCGGTCGACCGAGGTGATGACGACGTGGCTGAGTCCCATCTGCTTGACGGCATGGGCGACGCGCGCCGGCTCATCGGCATCGAGCGCGGTCGGAATGCCGGTGGCGACATTGCAGAAGGCGCAGGCGCGCGTGCAGATCTCGCCCATGATCATGAAGGTGGCGTGCTTCTTTTCCCAGCATTCGCCGATGTTAGGGCAGCCGGCCTCTTCGCAGACGGTCACCAGCTTGTGCGATTTCACGATCTCGCGTGTCTCGGCATAGCCCTTGGAGACAGGCGCCTTGACGCGGATCCAATCCGGTTTGCGCAGCACCTCCTGGTCGGGCTTGTGCGCCTTCTCGGGGTGCCGCAGCCGCGGTGCGTTGGCGATCGTGTCGAGGACGGTGACCATCTGAACCCTGGCTTTTCCTGCGACCGCCCGTCGGCGATCGTCACGTTTACGTCATCTAGGACTTTTCATCACAAAGAAAAAGGCTGCAGCGGCGCATGCCGCTACAACCGTTTTCGCATAGCCGGCAACGATATCGACTAGCGGCGCACCAGACGACCGACCCAGATAAGCAGGCAGGCACCGATGAAACCGGTGATCAGATAGGCGGTCCAGCCGACGCCGAATGGGCCGAAATTGAGCGCCTGCAGGATGGCGTTCAACACGACCGCACCAACGATGCCCATGATAATGTTCATGAAAATGCCGGTGTTGCTCTTCATGACCATTTCGGCGAACCAGCCTGCCAGGCCGCCGATGATGATGGCTGCGATCCAGCCCACGCCGTTCAAGTGCATATGCCTTCTCCTTGCGCGCGTAAAAATGCATCCGGAAACGAACTGCCTTGCCGTCGAACTCCTGCGGCTTTCGCGGCTGAGTCTCTCGCGGCGAATCTATCATGCGTTCAAGGCGCGGCCATAGGCGTCGAGCACGCTTTCCTTCATCATCTCCGACAGCGTCGGATGCGGGAAGATGGTGTGCATCAGCTCTTCCTCGGTCGTCTCGAGGTTCATCGCCACGACAAAGCCCTGGATCAGTTCGGTCACCTCGGCACCAACCATATGGGCGCCCAACAGCTGACCGGTCTTCTTGTCGAAGATGGTCTTGATGAAACCCTGGTCCTCGCCAAGCGCGATCGCCTTGCCGTTGGCGGCGAACTGGAAGCGGCCGACACGGATATCCTTGCCTTCGGCCTTGGCCTTGGCTTCCGTCAGGCCGACGGAAGCGACCTGCGGATTGCAGTAGGTGCAGCCGGGTATCTTGAGCTTGTCGATGGCGTGCACGCCGGGGAAATTCGCGATCTTCTCCACGCATACGACGCCCTCATGCTCGGCCTTGTGGGCAAGCATGGGCGGGCCGGCGACATCGCCGATGGCGTAGATGCCCGGCACATTGGTCTTGCCGTAACCGTCGACGACGACGCAGCCACGGTCGGTCTTCACGCCGAGCGCTTCAAGCCCGAGGCCCTCGATATTGCCCTGCACGCCGACAGCCGAGATCATGCGGTCGGCGGTGATCTTCTCGACCTTGCCGTCCTTCATCTCGACATGCGCGGTGACCGAGTTGACACCCTTCTCGACCTTGGTCACCTTGGCTTCGAGAATGATCTTCATGCCTTGCTTCTCGAACTGCTTTTGCGCGAATTTCGAGACCTCGGCATCCTCGACCGGCATCACCGCCGGCAGCAGTTCGACAACCGTCACGTCGGCGCCCATGGTGCGGTAGAAGGAGGCGAATTCGATGCCGATGGCGCCTGAGCCCATCACCAGCAGCGACTTCGGCATCTCCTTAGGCACCATGGCCTCGAAATAGGTCCAGATCAGCTTGCCGTCCGGCTCGATGCCGAGCAGCGCGCGCGGGCGGGCGCCGGTCGCCAGGATGATGTGCTTGGCGGTGTAGGTGCCCTCGCCTTTGACGCCCTTCGGCACCGGCGGCTGCGGCTCCATCGGCTTCTTGGCCGTCTTGGACACGACGATTTCACCGGGCTTGGAGAGCTTGGCTTCGCCCCAGATGACGTCTACCTTGTTCTTCTTCATCAGGAAGGCAACGCCGCCATTGAGCCGCAGCGAAACTTTGCGCGAACGGTCGACCACGGCCGCTGTGTCGGCACTGATCTTGCCACCTTCGAGCTTCAGCCCGTAATCCTTCAAGTGATCGGAATAGTGCATGATCTCGGCCGAACGCAGCAGCGCCTTGGTCGGGATGCAGCCCCAGTTGAGGCAGATGCCGCCGAGATGCTCGCGCTCGACGATCGCCGTCTTGAAGCCGAGCTGGGCGGAACGCACCGCCGTGACGTAGCCGCCGGGGCCGGAGCCGATGATGATGACGTCGTAGTTCTCAGCCACGGATTTTCTCCTTATTCACTGTTCCAGCATGCCGCGCACGACAGGCGCCAATGCGGTGCCGATGCTGCGCGTGTTTTCGGCGTCGAGATGAACGCCGTCGAGCGGTGTACATTTGGCGGCGCTCGCGGCATCAAAAGCCGCAGCCCATCTCGTCGGCGGCGGTTTGATAGAAGCCGGCGAGCTTGGGCGACTCGATTGCGCCGGTCCCCAACATTTCTGCGTAGTCCGCCTTGCGGGTCTCCACGATATGCGGCGGCGCAACCAGAATAATCCCGGGGGTGGTGCCGCCGAACGGATAGGCGTGCCCCCGCACGATCTCGACGAGGCGCCGCATGCCATAGGACGCAATCACCGCGCTGCCGTGAATCGACGGCTTCATGTCGTTCGAGCCAAGCATGATGACGATCAGATCGATCGGCGAATGCGTGCTCAGGATCGTCGGCAATACCCGCGCGCCGTTTCGGTCCGCGGCCGACAGGAAGTCGTCATAGGCCGTGGTGCGACCACCCAGTCCCTCGGCAATGACGCGGAAGCCCGGTCCGAGCGCTGTCGCCAGCGCGGTTGGCCACTGGTCTTCATAGTCATGTCGACCCAAAGTCTCCGGGTTGTGGCCCCAGGTCAGCGAGTCGCCGTAGCAAAGAACTGTCTTCATGCACCCACACCCATTTGTGCCTTGATCAAACCGCGTCTCACGCGCCAGCGCACGAACAACCATTGCAAAATGATGGTCACCAGGCCCGGCAGACCAAGGCCGGTTACCATTGGAATGTCGTTCTTCACCACCGCGGCGCTGCTATCGCTGTAGAGGATCAGCGCGATCAACAGGACGAGCAACACCACAAACACAATCAGCGTCCACTTGCCCGTCCTGGCCACGGCCGCGACCGGATCATTCATCAACTGCGCCACGAAGAAGACGAAGGTGACGACACACGTCACCAGCACCGAGAACATGAAGACGATGATGTATTCTTCCTCGGCACCGGTAGCGACGGCCAGTTGCTGCGCGACCAGGCCGCCGACAAAACCGGAAAGGATGAAGGCAAAAAGGCTGGTGAAGAATTTCCGCACCGCCTTTTCCTTTCCTAGACCAGCATGCCCATCGGGTTTTCGATCAGCCGCTTGAAGGCGACCAGCAGCTCGGCGCCGAGCGCGCCGTCGACAGCGCGATGGTCGGTCGACAGCGTCACCGACATCACGGTGGCGATCTTGATCTCGCCATTCTTGACCACCGCCCGCTCCTCGCCCGCGCCGACCGCCAGGATCGTCGCATGCGGCGGGTTGATGACCGCGGCGAAGTCTTTGATGCCGAACATGCCGAGATTGGAGACGGCTGTCGTGCCGCCTTGATACTCTTCCGGCTTCAGCTTGCGGCTGCGGGCGCGGCTGGCCAGATCCTTCATCTCGTTGGAGATGGTGGACAGCGTCTTTTCATCCGCATGCCGAATGATCGGCGTGATGAGACCGCCGGGGATCGACACGGCAACGCCGACATCGGCATGCTTGTGCTTGACCATGGCGCTTTCGGTCCACGAAGCATTGGCATCCGGCACCGCCTTCAGCGCCATGGCCATCGCCTTGATGACCATATCGTTGACCGACAGCTTGTAGGCGGGAGCCTCGCCCTTGTCGGTCTTCTTCATCGGGGCGGCGGCATTGATCTGCGTGCGCAGTGCCAAAAGCGCATCGAGTTCGCAGTCGAGCGTTAGGTAGAAATGCGGGATGGTGGATTTTGCTTCGACCAAGCGCCGCGCAATGGTCTTGCGCATATTGTCGTGCGGAACGAGGTCGTAGGAACCTTGCTCGAACAGCTTCAGCACCTGATCGTCCGACATCGCTTTCACCGCAGAGGCGGAAGCAGCAGCCGGCGCGCCGGCCGGAGCCTTGGCGCGGGCGCCGCCTTGGCACCGCCACCGGCAATCGCCGCATCGACGTCGGCCTTCACCACGCGGCCATGCGGGCCGGTGCCGGTCACGGCCGACACATCGACGCCGGCCTCCTTGGCGATGCGGCGTGCGAGCGGCGATGCGAAGGTGCGCTCGCCAGCAGCGTGGCCATTGGCAGCCGGCACCGCCTCAGCCTTGGGCGCGGGGGCGGCAGGTTCGACCTTTGGCGCCTCGGCCTTTGGTGCTTCGGCCTTGGCATCCGCCTTCGGCGCTTCGGCCTTCGCTGGTGCAGCACCGCCACCGCTTTTCGCGGCGGCGCCTGCGTCCTCGCCTTCAGCAGCAAGCACGGCAATCAGCGCATTGACCTTGACGCCTTCGGTGCCGGCCGGAACGACGAGCTTGGCGACCGTGCCCTCGTCGACGGCTTCGACTTCCATCGTCGCCTTATCGGTCTCGATCTCGGCGATGACATCGCCCGGCGAAACCTTATCGCCTTCCTTGACCAGCCACTTTGACAGATTGCCCTCTTCCATCGTGGGCGAGAGCGCCGGCATGGTGATGTTGATTGGCATAGTTACTCTCCCTACAGGCCAGCCGGCCTAACCACGGCAAGTTCCAGACGTTTGCCTCCGAATTCCTTGCCAATCGACCTTGCCAAGAAAAATTCAGACAGAGGAATGAGGCCGCGAGACCGAGGCACGCTCCACCAACGGTGCTCATTGATCGAATCACTTCGAGGCGAACTCCGAAAATCGCGCCAGTCAATCCAACGGCGAACCCAAAAACCGCCCCAGCCAAAAACCCACACGCGATGCTGGACAGAAAGCTCCGCCAATACAGCGACCAAGCGATTCCTCTGACATCTGCCATCGTGGCCATTTCTGCTCCCCCACAAAAAGCCTGTTAGCGATATGTGACTGCCTTAACCGCCTCGATGACCTCGCCGACATTCGGCAATGCCAGCTTTTCGAGGTTTGCCGCATAAGGCATCGGCACGTCCTTGCCGGCAATGGTGATGACCGGCGCGTCGAGGAAATCGAAAGCGCGCTGCGAGACCTGGTTGGCGATATGGTCGCCGACCGAACTCTGCGGGAAGCCTTCTTCGACCACGACCAGCCGGTTGGTCTTCTTGACCGAGGCAATGATGGTGTCGAGATCGAGCGGGCGGATGGTGCGCAAATCGATGATCTCGGCATCGATGCCCAGGCCGCGCAGTTCCGCTTCCGCCTTGACCGCATAGGTCATGCCGATGCCGAACGAAACGATGGTGACGTCCTTGCCTTGCTTGTGGATGCGCGCCTTGCCGATCGGCAGCACGAAATCATCCAGCTTCGGCACGTCGAAGGACTGGCCGTAGAGGATTTCGTTCTCGAGGAAGATGATCGGGTTCGGATCACGGATGGCGGCCTTCAGCAAGCCCTTGGCGTCGGCGGCCGTATACGGCATCACCACCTTCAGGCCCGGAATGTGGCTGTACCAGGCGGCATAGCATTGCGAATGCTGGGCGGCGACACGGGCCGCGGCACCGTTCGGCCCGCGGAACACGATCGGCGCGCCCATCTGGCCGCCGGACATATAAAGCGTCTTGGCGGCCGAGTTGATGATCTGGTCGATAGCCTGCATGGCGAAGTTGAAGGTCATGAATTCGACGATCGGCTTCAGTCCGGCCATGGCCGCACCGACGCCGACGCCGGCAAAGCCATGCTCGGTGATCGGCGTGTCGACGACGCGCCGCGGTCCGAATTCCTGCAGCAGGCCTTGGGTGATCTTGTAGGCGCCCTGATATTCGGCGACCTCCTCGCCCATGACGAAGACATCGCCGTCGCGGCGCATTTCCTCGGCCATGGCATCGCGCAACGCTTCGCGCACCGTGGTCGAGACCATTTCCGTACCGGCAGGGATATCCGGATCAGCGGCGATCTCGGTCTTCGGTGCCGCCGCGACCGGTGCCGCGGCCTCGCTCTTGGCCGCAACTGGTGCCGGTGCAGCCGTTTCAGGCCTGGCAGGCTCTTCGCCGATACCTTCGCCGGCCTTGTCGGTGTCTTCGCCTTCAACCGCGAGCACGGCGATCACCGCGTTGACCTTGACGCCTTCGGTGCCGGCGGGAACCACGATCTTGGCAAGCGTGCCTTCGTCGACGGCTTCGACTTCCATCGTCGCCTTGTCGGTTTCGATCTCGGCGATGACGTCACCGGCGACGACCTTGTCGCCCTCGTTCTTCAACCACTTGGAAAGATTGCCTTCTTCCATGGTCGGCGAGAGAGCGGGCATGAGAATTTCGATCGGCATGTCCTGGCCCTCCCCTTACAATACGATATCGGTCCAGAGCTCGGACGGATCCGGCTCTGCATCGTTCTGGGCGAATTCGGCGGCGTCGGCGACAATGTCGCGAACCTCCTTGTCGACGGTCTTCAGCTCGTCCTCGGTCGCCCACTTCTTCTCGATCAACCGCGCCTTGACCTGCTCGATCGGATCATGCTCCGAGCGCATCTTCTGTACTTCTTCCTTCGAGCGGTATTTCGCCGGGTCGGACATGGAGTGACCGCGATAGCGATAGGTCTGCATTTCGAGGATCAGCGGCCCGTTGCCGGCGCGGCACCATTCGGTCGCAAGATCGCCGGCCGCCTTGACGGCGCGCACGTCCATGCCGTCGACCTGGATGCCGGGGATCTTGAAGGAGGCGCCACGGTGCGAGAAGTCGGTCTCGGCGGAAGAGCGCGAGACCGAGGTGCCCATGGCGTAGCGGTTGTTCTCGATGATGTAGATCACCGGCAGCTTCCACAGCGAGGCCATGTTGAAGCTTTCATAGACCTGGCCCTGGTTGGCGGCGCCGTCGCCGAAATAGGTCAGCGAGACATTGTTGTTGTCGCGGTAGCGGTTGGCGAAGGCGAGACCGGTGCCGAGCGACACCTGCGCGCCGACAATGCCGTGGCCGCCGTAAAAATGTTTCTCCTTGGAGAACATGTGCATGGAGCCGCCCTTGCCCCTGGACAGGCCGCCACGGCGCCCGGTCAGCTCGGCCATGACGCCGCGCGGCGAAAGCTCCATCGCCAGCATGTGGCCGTGGTCTCGATAGGCGGTGATCATCTGGTCGCCGTCGATCAGCGCCATCTTCATGCCGGTGACGACAGCTTCCTGGCCTATATAGAGATGGCAGAAGCCGCCGATGAAACCCATGCCGTAGAGCTGGCCGGCCTTTTCCTCGAAGCGGCGGATGAGCAGCATGTGCCGGTAGGCGGCAAGCTCTTCATCCTTGGTGAATTCAGTGGGCTTGGGGGTCGAAAGCCCTGATTTGCCGTCGGATTTCGATTTGGCAGGCGCTTTTCTGGCTGCGGTGGCCATGCATCACTCCCTGTTGGCGTCTCTTTGCGGACATTAGGGCAGGATGAAACCTGCCCTGGGAAGATCAGCTCTCCCCACCGATTTATGCAAGGCTAACACGCGTCAGGGCGTTGCGCCATGACGAATTTGCATAGCTGGCATGCGCCTAAGCGATTAAAATCATTGAAAATATTGTCGATTAACTGGGATTCAGTTATTTCGACGAGGCCGGCAACATGATGGTGATTTCGTCAGCCTGGGAGAGATTGAGCGCCCGGCGCGCCTGCTCGTCGAGCATGTCCTTCTCCAGCGTGCCGTCATGCATGAGCCGAACGCGGCGTTCGAGCTCCATCCGGCGCGCCTTGATGGCATCGAGCTGGGCCTGCAGCGCAACCGTCTGAGCTTCCAGCTGATATTTGGAATTGATGCCGAATTCGCCGTGATAGGCATGGAAGCCGAAATAGGCCAGGAACACCACGCAAAGCGAAGGGATGATCAGCCGACCGGTGTTTCTCTGCTTGTGCTGACGCGTCCACATAACCGATTCCCCATGGCCGCAAACTCAAACGACCCGGAACCTTTTTCGCCTGATTGTGCTTAACGGACGGTTACGGAGATCCGCCCGGCGATCAGCGAAATGAAAAAGGGCGGGAATGATCCCGCCCTCCACAGTATCTAAGTTCAGTGTTTCCCGATCAGCCCTTGATCACCGACTTGCCGGCGTAACGCGCCTGCTTGCCGAGCTCTTCCTCGATGCGGATCAGCTGATTGTACTTGGCCATGCGGTCGGAGCGCGACAGCGAACCGGTCTTGATCTGTCCGCAATTGGTGGCGACGGCGAGATCGGCGATGGTCGAATCCTCGGTCTCTCCCGAGCGGTGCGACATGACGGCAGTGTAGCCGGCTTTGTGCGCGGTCTCGACGGCGTCGAGCGTTTCCGTCAGCGAGCCGATCTGGTTGACCTTGACCAGGATAGAGTTGGCGACACCCATGCGGATGCCGTCGCGCAGGCGCGCTGTGTTGGTGACGAACAGATCGTCGCCGACCAGCTGCGTCTTCTTGCCGATCAGGTCGGTCAGGTATTTCCAGCCTTCCCAGTCGTCCTCGGCTAGGCCGTCCTCGATCGAGATGATCGGATAATCGGCGGCGAGCTTGGCGAGATACTTGGCCTGGGCCTTGGGATCGCGCG
Source organism: Mesorhizobium huakuii (assembly GCF_014189455.1). Taxonomy (NCBI): domain Bacteria; kingdom Pseudomonadati; phylum Pseudomonadota; class Alphaproteobacteria; order Hyphomicrobiales; family Phyllobacteriaceae; genus Mesorhizobium; species Mesorhizobium huakuii. The sequence goes on along the minus strand of NZ_CP050296.1, from coordinate 6,116,483 downwards.
TCTTCTTCTCGCCCTCATAAACGTAATTCCCGTCCTTGAAGAACTCGGTCGCGGCGCAATCGAGGCCGAGCGCGATCTCCTCGCCCGGCTTGAAGCCGGCCTTCTCGATCGATTCCATGATGAAATCGAGCGCCACCGGCGCGCTCTTCAAGTTCGGGGCGAAGCCGCCTTCGTCGCCGACATTGGTGTTGTGGCCGGCATCCTTCAGCTTCTTGCGCAGCGTGTGGAAGATTTCCGAACCCCAGCGCACGGCTTCGCGCAGCGTCGGCGCGCCGACCGGCAGGATCATGAATTCCTGGAAGTCGATCGGATTGTCGGCATGGGCGCCGCCATTGATGATGTTCATCATCGGCACCGGCAGGATGTGCGCCTTGGTGCCGCCGACATAGCGATAGAGCGGCAGGCCGGCAGCGTCGGCAGCGGCCTTGGCCACCGCCAGCGAAACGCCGAGAATGGCATTGGCGCCGAGCCGGCTCTTGTTGGGCGTGGCGTCGAGCTCGATCATGGTCTGGTCGATATGGATCTGATTTTCGGCTTCCATGCCGCCGATCGCCTCGAACAGCTCGCCATTGACCGCCTCGACGGCCTTCAGCACACCCTTGCCGAGATAGCGGGCGCCGCCATCGCGAAGCTCGACGGCTTCGTGGGCGCCGGTCGAGGCGCCCGAGGGCACCGCGGCGCGGCCCATCGAGCCGTCTTCGAGTACGACATCGACCTCGACGGTCGGGTTTCCACGGCTGTCCAGGATTTCACGTCCGACAATGTCGATGATGGCGGTCATTGCGATGTCCCCGATTGATCTGACGAAAGGTCGCGCCCGTCTTAGCCAAAGCGACGCAAAGGCAATCCGGCCATGGCCGAATAGTGCCGCCCGCCCGATTCACGAAGCGCAAATTTCTGTCATCATAAGTCATGCGCCCGGACATCAATTCCGGGTTATGGCTGTTGTCGCGCGGGGCGAAACAGGAGGAGTTTCGCCATGTCCGAGTGGAGCGGTATCGTGAGTTTGTTCCTGATCGCGGCGGCATTTCTGACGTCGTGCGACACCAAGCAATCGCCACCGAGGGCTTTCGCGCCTTTGCCGGCGTTGAGCACCAGCGAGTAAGCGTTGGCGTTGAATCAAAAGGGCCTCGTCGAAACGAGGCCCTTTTAACTGCGGTTGCGTCAATGCCAGTAGGGCGTGACCTTGTAATACTCATAGGACGCGTCGCGCGCCGTCTCGCCATCCGCTCCGGCCAGTTCGTTGATCGAATAAGCAGGCGCCGCCTTCAACTGATCCTTGGAGAACGGCACGACATAGCCGCCCTTGTCCTCATCATAGTCGAGGCTGGCCCAGGGAACGGCGTGGTACTTCTCGCCGATGCCGAGAAAGCCGCCAAAGCCGATCACCGCGAACATGATGCCATTCGACGTCTTGTCGAGCATGATGTCCTCGATGCTGCCGATGCTCTTGCCTTCGGTGTTGTAGACCGACGTGCCGATGACGCGCGAAGCGGCAATGGCTTCGGTGTGACCTGTCTGGGTTGTCATGATCTGCTCCTCGTTGTCGTTGAACTCTGCTTTGACAATGAGGGGCGCGGGCGAAAGTTCCCGACTTTTTCGGCGGCGGCCGATCACTCCGCGAGGATGAAAGTCACCTTCATGTTGACGCGATAGGCAGCGATCTTGCCGTCCTCGACGACGATCTTCTGATCCTGGATCCAGGCGCCTTCGACGTTCTTCAGGGTTTCCGATGCGCGGGCGATTCCCTTCTCGATGGCGTCTTGAAAACTCTTCTTCGACGATGAGGTGATTTCGGTGACGCGGGCGACGGACATGGCTTTCCTCCTGCCAGGACGCTCATTTGCCGGCCAAGCGTACAACCGGCCCCTCCTGACCACAAGCACCGGCAGGACGCGTCGGCTCAGCGGCCCTTCGCTATCCGGTCGAAGGCCATTAGCCTTTCGAGAAGCGCCGGCATGTCCTTCAGCGGCAGCATGTTCGGGCCGTCGGAGGAGGTCGAATTGTCGGGATCCTGGTGGGTCTCGATGAAGACGCCGGCGACGCCGACGGCGACGGCCGCGCGAGCCAGCGTTTCGACAAAGCGGCGCTCGCCGCCAGACGAGCCGCCCTGCCCGCCGGGCTGCTGGACCGAATGCGTGGCGTCGAAGATCACTGGAGCGCCGATCTCGGCCATGACAGGCAGTGCGCGCATATCCGACACCAGCGTGTTGTAGCCGAAGGACGCGCCGCGCTCGGTGGTCAAGACGTTGGCGTTGCCGGAACCGGTGATCTTGGCGACCACGTTCTTCATATCCCAAGGGGCGAGGAACTGCCCTTTCTTCACGTTGATCACTTTGCCCGTTTTCGCGGCGGCAACCAGCATGTCGGTCTGACGCGACAGGAAGGCTGGAATCTGCAGGACATCGACATGCGGCGCGACGATCGCGCACTGCTCCTCGGTGTGGACATCGGTCAGCACGGGAAGCGAAAATTCCTTGCGCAGTTCGTCGAAGACCGGAAGTGCGGCGTCCATGCCGGCGCCGCGCGTTGCCGACAGCGAGGTGCGGTTGGCCTTGTCGTAGCTGGTCTTGTAGACGAGGCCGATGCCGAGCTTGGCTGTCAGTTCCTTCAGCGCGCCGGCCATGTCGAAGGCATGCTGGCGCGATTCGAACTGGCACGGGCCGGCGATCAGCGCCAAAGCCGCGTTGTTGTCGAAGACGACATTGCCGACGGTCACCGACGAATTGGGCGTCATCGAATTGGACGCTTGGGGCTTGCTCATTGGATCTCCCGGAAGATGAAAGCCGCGCCCTGTCCGGTTGCCGGCCGCACGACAATACCACTGCCGGCTATATCGTGCTGGATGGAATTGGCTGCAAGCAGCCGCGACGTAACATCAGTGCTTCGGACGGCAAAGACGATCGCCGCGAAGCGAAGTTTCGTCGATGACCCGGCCGGAATGCCAAAGCGGGCGGTGAAGAATTTGGGGTCAAGCACGCTCAAGGTTGCATTGGGCAGGAGAAACGCACCGCCATCGCCGTCGGCGGCAGGATCGTTCACCGCAACGGAGATGAGGCTGATCTGTTCGGCAGGCTGGTCGCTGACCGCCACCACCTCGAGGATCCCGCTGGCGCCGTTGGCGTGGGCCTGCAGGGCCGCGCGGTCCACCTTGGGCGCATTGATCCGCTGGCAGGCAAACAGGAACGCATCGGTTGTGCCACTGGCCGCGGCAAAGGCCAGTTTGAATGACGCCACGTCGCTTTTGCCCGATGTATCGGTGAAAGCGCGTGAAAAGCTCAGCGTGTCTCCCCCCGACAGGCCGGCTTCGACGTAGCGCACATGATCGGCATCGGCATTGCCGGTCCCTAGAACCACCGCGGAAAATCCCTCATCGCCGCGGCTTTCGCGATAGGCACGGTCGCGCGCGACAAAGACGTTGCCTGCGGCGGCGGCCTCGATCGCCGCCTGCTCGCTGCCGATCGCGAGCGGCTCCAGATAGGTGCCGTCGGCGAGGAACACGCAGCAGTTTTCCGTACCAAAGGGATGGATACCGGTCGGCGCAACGACGAAGCCCAGCGAAGTGAGCCGGGCTCGCGCGACCTCGAGGCTACCGGTCGGCAGAACGAGATGGTCAAGCGGATGCGTGCCGGTGGTTGGTCTGTCGGTCATCGGGCGCGGTTTGCATCATTCCGAAGCGCGGTTCAAGGCCGTTTCCGGTCGGCGACCGCCGGGGACTTGTCGAGATCCAGAACCGCGCTCGGGATCAGCTGCCGGCCACGACGTCGGCGGAATAGCGCAGTTCGCGCAATGGTTTGACCTTGGCTGTGGTCTGCGCATAGAGCGGATGTGCCTTGTAGGCGGCCAGCGCTGCGTCGTCGGCGAACTCGGCGTAGACGACGACATCGACTTCGTCCGACAGCGGGTCGACCTTGGTGTTCAAGGTGACCTCGAAGAGACTGGAATGAGGAATGCTGCCGAGCGCCAAAAGCCCGGTGCGCACGGACTCGACATCCTCCTTGCGCCGCGCGCTGAAGAAAACGATATGCCGGATCAATCCCGCCTCCTCGATCTGAATGACGGGGTGTTTAGTGACGGCGGTCGCCTCGCGTCAACCGTCCATGGCGCCACGCGTCCTTGCGACGCGCCCCAACGGCGCTAGGCCTCATTTCGCGGCGACGAACACCTCGAATGGCGCGCCGGGCTGCTCCTTTAGGATGGGATATTTAGGCCTTGCCGGTGACGTAACGCACGACATGGGAGAGTTCCCTGACCGAGATGTCGAGATACCGGCCCTGATTGTAGAGACCGTCCCAGATCAGGAAGAACGCGATTGCCGCAATGACGATTACATAACGCATGGCTAAAGCTATCGCACAAGCGCAGCGGCGGCCATAGACGTTTTTTGATTTTGGGCAGCAGCCATCCGACGCAAAAAGGGGGCAGATGCCAGGCGCCACGTGGCACAGCCCAGCCAACGACCTGCCTCTTGAAGTTTCCCCTCATGACGTGGAAGATTGTGGCAGGCATTCACTGGGAAGCGCTGAAGCTCTGACAAACGGGCGCGCGCTTTCGTTCGAGCCCGCCTGTCGCTGAACCCGTGAGCTGCCGGGACCAGGCGAGGCGTTCGAACCTGGCGAATGATCCAAGAGAACCGTGGCTCGGCAATTTGCGCCGGCACCACGGAAGTCCAGGGGCATGAAATGGCACACGGGGAACATTATAACGTAGCGCCGGGCGAAGCGGTCAGGCTCGATGAGTTTAATTTCGCCGAGATCGTCAAGGGCCTGCCGGCCAAGGCACGCATGGTGCTGTCGGCGGCAATGAACCTGCCGCGCGGCTCGCTCAAGGTCAGGATGCCGGATGGTCGCGCCGTTCTGGTTGGCGGCAAGGGACCTGGCCCCGACGCCGAACTGGTGCTGAAGAACTGGCGCCTGCCAGGCCGCGCCTTTTCCGGCGGCACGATCGGTGTTGCCGAATCCTACATGGACGGCGATTGGGAAAGCCCTGACGTCACCAGCTTCCTGGAACTGTTCGTCGTCAATTCGGCGATCGGCGAACGCGTCGCCGGCGGCGCCAGCTGGCTCATCAACACCGTCCAGCGCATCCGCCACTGGTTCAACGAGAACACACGCACCGGTTCGAAGCGCAATATCTCGGCGCACTACGATCTCGGCAACGCCTTCTACAAAGAGTGGCTCGACCCGAGCATGACCTATTCCTCGGCGCTTTACGCCAATGGCGCCAATGACCTCGAAAGCGCCCAGGCCGCCAAATACCGGGCGCTGGCCAGGGATACGGGTATCGGCAGAAAGGATCATGTGCTGGAAATCGGCTGCGGCTGGGGCGGCTTTGCCGAATTCGCGGCACGCGAAATCGGCTGCCGCGTTACCGGACTGACGATCAGCCGCGAACAGCACGACTTCGCCAAGGCACGCATCGCCAAGGCTGGCCTTGCCGACAAGGTCGACATCAAGCTGCAGGACTACCGCGACGAAACGGGGACTTACGATCGCATCGCCTCGATCGAGATGTTCGAAGCGGTCGGCGAGAAATACTGGCCGGTGTTCTTCTCGAAGATGAAGGCCTGCCTGAAACCCGGCGGCACCGCGGGCCTGCAGATCATCACCATCAACGAGGCCGCCTACGACACCTACCGCGCCAGGCCGGATTTCATCCAGCGCTATGTCTTTCCGGGCGGCATGCTGCCGACACCGTCGATCCTGAAGACGCTCGGCGCGGACCATGGCCTTGCGCATCTGCGTGAGCGCGTGTTCCCCGACGACTATGCGCGCACGCTCGCCGAATGGCGGCGTCGCTTCTGGGCGTCGTGGGAGAAGATCGTGCCGCTCGGCTTCGACGATCGCTTCAAGAAGCTCTGGGAGTTCTACCTGCACTATTGCGAAGCCGGCTTCCGCGCCAGCTACATCGATGTGCGCCAGGTGGTCTACAAGGCGTAAGCCGGCGCACCGATCGATATCATCGCCAGTGGCCGCCTTTCGGGGAGCATGTCCCCGCAGCGTTGAGATTGCGGGGTTACGCCAGCGCGGATCGCGGTGTCTTGATGCGACGTGATGAAACCGCGATCGCGTGGCGAGCGTTCTGCCGCATCCGACGCCCGCGCCCAATACCCTTACGCCGAGCGCCTCTGACCATAGGAGGCTTCCATGAAGCGAACTGTTGCCGCCATTGCCATCCTGCTTGCCGCCATATCCGCAGCCGACGCACGGCGCGTCGTTCCACCGACCGTCATGAACGATCCGCTGGGTCTCAGCATCAGCCCAACCTTGACGCCTGGTGCGAGCGATCTCATCGACAACACACCAACCTCGACCATCCACGAAGTCCATGCCCCGGCCGGGATGTCGCCGTTGACCGTACCCAGCGACCCGACTGGCACGTCCCTTGAGCCGACACAGCCAGTCAGCCCGCAAGCGCCCGCGACAGCCTTGCCATTGACGCCGGTGCCTGCAACCAATTGAAGCTGCGTAACGCAAGGATGAACTCACGCCTGGCTGGCGTGAACTCGCCTCCCGCGGATTGCGCACCAATCTTCAAAGAGTGATGCGATATTTCGCAAAACCGGCTTCGCCCTCGCCTGCCGGTTCGATCTTCAGCGACTTCACATCGGCGATGAAATCCTTTGCCTTGACGCCTGTCTCGAACACGACGCTGGTTCCCGGCAGCGGCGCGAACGACCAGTTGCCGTCCGCCGACGGGTTGATCGTGCCCTGGCTTACGATGTAGCGAACGATGACGTCGCGGTTGGTGTCCGGCGCCTCGTAGATGATCTTCGAGGCATTGATATCAGGGAAATTGCCGCCGCCGCCGGCCCGGTAATTGTTGGTCGCAACGACGAATTTCTGTTTGGGATCAATCGGCTTGCCGTCGAACATCAGGTCGACGATGCGATTGGCGCCGGCATTCGCCACGCCGCCCTTGGCATCGTATTTCGGCGGCTGCGACAGGTCTATCTTGTAGGTGACGCCGTCGATGACGTCGAAATTGTAGGATGGGAAATCGGTGTTGATGAGCGCCTGGTCAGCCTTCCCCGCCTCGATCCTGTTGAAGATGCCGGCCGACATTTCCAGCCATTCCTTGACCTGCGCACCGGTGATTTCGACGGCGCGCACGGTGTTCGGGTAGAGATAGAGGTCGGCGACGTTTTTGATGGCGATGTCACCGGCCGGCACGTCGGTATAGTAGTCGGCGCCGTTGCGCCCGCCGGCCTTGAAGGGAGCGGCGGCCGACAGCAGCGGCACGTCCTTCCACTGCGTGTTCTTGAGAATGTCCTTCAAGTACCAGGTCTGCGCCTGGCTGACGACCTGGACCGACGGATCATCGGCGACCAGCGAGAAATAGGAATAGAGCGGCGCGGAGGTCTTGCCGACCGGACGGCGCACATAGGCCAGGGTCGCCTGGTGGTCCTGTTCGAGGGCAGCGATGATGCGCTTGTCGTCGAGAACCGTCGGCTTGTTCTTGTTGTCGACGCGCTCGAAGATCGGCCGCGCCTCGGAGGTGGCGGACACGACCTTCCATTTCGATCCGTCGCGCTCCAGCATCAGGTCGATCAGGCCCATATGCGAGCCCCAGAAACCACCCATCACGGCGGGCTTGCCCTGCAGCGTGCCCTTTTGCGTGTCGACGCCTTCGAGCGACTGGAAATCCTTCTTGCCGGGGAACACCAGATGCTGGTGGCCGGTGAACACGGCATCGATGCCATCGACGCCGGCGACGAAGAACGAGGCGTTCTCCATCATGTCGCCCTGCTTCACATCGATGCCGGAATGCGAGAGCGCGATGACGATGTCGGCGCCCTCTTCCTTCATCTGCGGCACCCAGGCCTTGGCCGCCTCGACAATGTCGCGCGTCTTGACGTTGCCTTCGAGATTCTTGAGGTCCCAGACCATGATCTGCGGCGGCACGAAGCCGATGATGCCGATCCGGATCGGCTGCTCGGCGCCCGAACCGTTCTTGATCTTCTTGTCGAGGATCACATAGGGCTTGAGATAGAGCTTGTCGTCGCGCGGATTGGCGGCGAGCTCGGTGCCGCGGATCAGATTGGCGCAGACGAACGGGAAATTGGCGCCGGCCAGCGCCTTGTCCAGAAAGGACAGGCCGTAGTTGAACTCGTGGTTGCCGAGCGTCGAGCACTCGTAACCGAGCAGGTTCATGCCTTTCATGATCGGGTGCAGATCGCCGTCCTTGAGGCCTTTCTCGTAGGCGATGTAGTCGCCCATCGGGTTGCCCTGCAAAAGGTCGCCATTGTCGATGAGCATCGAATTGACGGCTTCCTTGCGCACCGCGTCGATCAGGGATGCCGTGCGCGACAGGCCCATCGTGTCGTTGGCTTTGTCGGCGTAGTAATCATAAGGCAGGACATTCACATGGATGTCGGTGGTTTCCATGATCCGAAGATGCGCCTGGTTGGCTTGAGCGCGGGCGGAGAAGGGATGAAGCACGATCAGCGCCCCTGTGGCTGCGGCGCCGGCGAGGAAACCGCGGCGGGAGACGGGATGGAGCAGTTGCGACATGTTTTCTCCTCGTTGACAACGTGACACGCCCTGCCCCGAAGCGAACTTGGCGCTGAAATCGGCTCAAGTCCACTCAACAAGTCGCGCGCATCCAGACATCAGTCGATCAGCACCAGATGACGCGCGGATGAATTGGACCGTGGAGAAAAGTCAGGTCCTGTCGTCGTCGCCCTGGGTGATCAGGCGCGCCCTGCGCTGGCCGGTGACGTAGATCCATAGCCAGCTCAGGGAAACCGCAAGCCGGTTGCGGAAACCGATCAGAAAATAGATGTGCGCAATGCCCCACAGCCACCAGGCGAGCCAGCCCGTGATCTTGATCCAGCCGAAGTCGATCGCAGCGGCGCGTTTGCCGATCGTCGCCAGATCGCCGGCGTGCTTGTAGTGGAAGGGACGTGCGGTGGTGTCACCGCCGAGCCTGGCCTTGATCGTCGCGGCGACATGGCGGCCCTCCTGCTTGGCGGAAGGCGCCACGCCGGGTACCGGCCGTCCATCGGGCCGCAGCACAAGGGCAGCGTCGCCGATGACAAAAATCTCCGGGCTGCCGGGCACGCTGAGGTCGGGCTCGACGAGCACCCTGCCCGCGCGGTCGGCCTTCGCACCCAGCCATTCGGCAGCGGGTGAAGCGGCAACGCCAGCTGCCCACAGGATCGTCTTCGCCGCCAATTGCTTGTCGCCAAACACAACACCGTCGGCATCGCAGCGTGTCACGGCACGTCCGAGCTCGACCGTCACGCCGAGCCGCTCGAGCGCCTTGCTGGCGTAATCGGAGAGTTTTGGCGCGAAATTGGCCAGGATGCGCTCGCCGGCCTCGATCAGCACCACGCGCGTCTGTCGCGTATCGATGTTGCGGAATTCGCCGCGCAGCGTGTCGTGCGCCAGCTCGACAATGGTGCCGGCCAGTTCCACCCCGGTCGGCCCGCCGCCGACGATCGCAATGGTCAGCAGCGCCTGGCGTTTGGCGGGATCGGTTTCCCGCTCGGCCTGCTCGAAGGCGAGCAGAATGCGGCGCCGGATGGTGGTGGCATCCTCCAGTGTCTTCAGCCCCGGCGCAAAAGGTTCCCATTCGTCGTGCCCGAAATAGGCATGACGGGCGCCGGTGGCGAGCACCAGCGTGTCGTAGGCGACGGCACTGCCGTCATCGAGCAGCACGCGTTTGCCGGCGCGGTCGACACCGATGACGTTGGCCAGCAGCGGCGTCACGTCCTTGCGCTTGCGCAGCAGGTGGCGGATCGGCCAGGCAACCTCGGAGGTCGCCAGTGCGGTCGTCGCCACCTGGTAGAGCAGCGGCTGGAAAAGATGATGGTTGCGCTTGTCGATCATGGTGATGCGCACCGGCTGTCCAGCCAGCGCGTGGGTGAGTTCGAGGCCGCCGAACCCCGCGCCGACAACGACGACATGATGGCTGGCTTCGTTCATCTCATTCATCCTGACGGCAAGATTGCCTGTCCCAGATGTAGGTATTTTTGTGCATTGCAGCAACAGAGGGACGGTGCCCGGGACTCGCCGTTCCATGTCGTGAATGCACAAGTTATATCGTGTCGCGAGGTATAGCCTCATAGAACACGCTATGAGGTGTCCGCATGGCCAACGATCATGACGACCAGGGTCCGGCACAGTATGCCTCGCCGCCCTGTTTCATGCATGAACTCGATCGGGAATTTCAGGCACCGCTATCCGACTGGACCGATGTGAGGCGTTGGCGCAAGGCCGAGCGCGAACGGCTGATCGCCGCCCGCCTTGCTGTTTCGGCCGATGCGAGGGCAGCAATGTCCCAGCGCATTGCCGAGGGGCTCGACGCGATCATCGGCGCGATCAGTGGCCGCATGGTCAGTCTTTACTGGCCGTTTCGCGGCGAGCCGGACCTGCGGCCTTGGATGGCATCCGTCAATGCGCGCGGCGGCCGCACCGCGCTGCCCATCGTCGTCGAGAAAGGGCGCCCGCTGATCTTCCGTGCCTACAAATCCGGTGACCGGCTGGAAAAAGGCGTCTGGAACATCCCGATCCCGGCCGAGGGCGATCCGGTGCTGCCTGATATCGTCATCTCGCCGATCGTCGGCATCGATCCGGTAAACTATCGCCTGGGCTATGGCGGCGGCTTCTTCGACCGCACGCTGGCCGCCATGCCGTTCAAGCCGCTGGTCATCGGCGTCGGCTACGAACTGCAACGCATCGCCACCATCTATCCGCAGCCGCATGACATTGCGATGGATCGGGTGGTGACGGAGGCCAGCTAAGCCATCTCCGGCTTCATGCCCATCGCCGTGCGGTCGACGATTTCGCGCAAGGCAAAGGACGAGTTGATCTTGGTCACGTGCGGCATGGCCGACAGCCATTCCTTGTGGATGCGCTCATAGTCGACCAGGTCTTTTGCCGCGATGCGCAGGATGTAGTCGTACTCGCCCGACATCAGATGGCAGGACAGTACGTTGGGGCAACGCTTGATCGCCGCCTCGAAATCCGACAGCGTTTTCTCGAACTGGCCCGACAGCGATATATGCACGATCGCCGTCATCTGATGACCGAGCGCTGCGTTGGACAGTCGGGCGTGATAGCCGCGAATGGTTCCGGATTTTTCCAGATTATCGAGCCGACGCGAACAGGCCGACTGCGACAGGCCAACCTTCTCGGCGAGTGCCGCATTGGGTATCCGGCCATCCTTCTGCAACGTCTCGAGAATGGCGATATCGATCCTGTCGAGCGGCATTTTTCGTGAATCCTGCGAATATCCTGCTATTTCGCGCAAGGATTATCGAAACCTGCCTGTCCGCGCAAGCGCATTCGCAAACACTTGTGCGCCAATTCGTGGTTCACTCCGACAATACAGGGAGTGAGCCCAAAAGGGCCCGGATCAGGAGAAGACAATGCGCGTCGGTTGCCCGAAGGAAATCAAGAACCACGAATATCGCGTCGGCCTCACGCCAGGCTCGGTCCGCGAATATGTGGCGCACGGCCACGAAGTGCTGGTCGAGGCCGGTGCCGGTGCCGGCATCGGCGCCGATGACAATGCCTATCGCGCCGCCGGCGCCACCATCGCCAAGACCGCCGCCGACGTGTTCGCCAAGTCGGACATGATCGTCAAGGTCAAGGAGCCGCAGCCCAATGAGTGGGTGCAGTTGCGCGACGGCCAGATCCTGTACACCTATCTGCACCTGGCTCCGGATCCGGAGCAGACCAAGGGCCTGCTCGCTTCGGGCGTCACCGCGATCGCTTACGAGACCGTGACCGACGACCGTGGCGGCCTGCCGCTGCTCGCGCCGATGTCGGAAGTCGCCGGCCGCCTGTCGATCCAGGCCGGCGCCACGGCGCTGCAGAAGGCCAATGGCGGCCGCGGCGTTCTGCTCGGCGGCGTGCCCGGCGTGCTGCCCGGCAAAGTCACCGTGCTCGGCGGCGGCGTCGTCGGCCTGCACGCGGCCCGCATGGCCGCCGGCCTTGGCGCCGACGTCACCATCATCGACCGTTCGATCCCGCGCCTGCGGCAGCTCGACGACCTCTTCGCCGGCCGTGTGCACACCCGCTACTCGACCGTCGAGGCGCTCGAGGAAGAATGCTTCTCGGCCGACATCGTCGTCGGCGCCGTGCTGATCCCGGGCGCTGCTGCACCCAAGCTCGTCACCCGCGAAATGCTGTCGGGCATGAAGAAGGGCTCGGTGCTGGTCGACGTCGCCATCGACCAGGGCGGCTGCTTCGAGACCTCGCATGCGACGACCCACGCCGAGCCCACCTACGAGGTCGACGGCGTCATCCACTATTGCGTCGCCAACATGCCGGGCGCCGTGCCGGTCACCTCGGCCCATGCGCTGAACAATGCGACGCTGCATTACGGCCTGCAACTCGCCGACAAGGGCCTGAAGGCGCTGGTCGACGACCATCATTTGCGCAACGGCCTCAATGTCCACAAGGGCAAGATCACGAATCGTGCGGTGGCCGAAGCGCTCGGCTACGAACTGGTCGAGCCAAAAGCTGTCCTGGCCGCGTAACCTGAATTACAAGAGTTTCCTCCTGTCAGCCCGCCGGCCCGTGCCGGCGGGTTTTTTCTGCCTGCCAAGTGCAGGCAACAAAAAAGCGGAGCCAAAGCCCCGCTTCCTCGATATCGAGATTGCCGCCGGTTCATCCGCGGTCGGCCAATCGATTGACACTCGCCTTCTATCGCATCTATGCGACGGGAGTACGACAGGCTTCTTGACCGCAATCCTTGTGGTTCAGGCCCGTTCAATCCGGCACTGATAGCAGTTGTTGCGCGCCGAGCGGACATGCACATAGGCAATGTCGGCTCGTTCGAACAAGGCCTTGGCCCGCGCAACGACTGCCCCTGTCGGGATGACCCCGCCGCTGCCATAGACGATGCGATCATCCCTGCCATAGCCGCGCACGATATAGTCCGGGCTTTCGAGAATCTCGGGAAGTTCTTCGCTTCCGTCGGCACGTTCGCATTCTTCGGCGTGCAGGAAGATCGGGCCGGTTTCAGCATAGGGCTGAAGCTCCGGAAAAGGGCGATAGGCAAGGATGAGATAGGCATCGCCGGCGGCGATGTTCTTCAGGCAATGCCGGCAAGGCATGCCGTCACCGTCTGAAATCCTGCGCTCGGGCGTCTGGCCGTATGCATCGGGACCACCTCGCTGCAGTGCCCTGACATGGTCGGTGGGTAGCGCCTTGAACTGAATGGTCATGGTGAAATCTCCGGTGTTGTCGACCGGAAATTATGCGCTCGGGCCGATGCTTCCCACCCGATTCTTGCCAAGGGATCGAGGGACAGATCCGATGTTGGTGATCAGTCCCTCGCATAGATCAAAAGCCCCAGTGATAGCGCCATGCCGATAATCTACACCGGCTAACTAAAATTGGCAGGGCTCCGGATCACCGAATGAAGTCGTCGAAGCGCCGCAATGTCACCCTGCGATTCTGCCAGTTTTCGTTCTGCGTCGGCACGAGCAGGAACTCCTCGCCGTAACCCACGGTTTCCAGGGCATAGCCGGGCACGCCGAATTCGCGCACCAGCGTGCGTTTCAGCGAAGCCGCGCGCTGTTCGGACAGGATCTGGTTCGACTGGAAGGAGCCCACCGCATCGGTGTGCCCTTCGATCAGCACGCGCGCACCGGGATCGCGGCGCAGGATGCGTTGCAGTGCGTCGGCGATGGTCTCGAGCTATGGCTGAAACTGGGTGATGACGGTTTGAGAAGGGCGGCGTATCGAGGCGGGTGATGAAGCCTGCCAGAACCTCTCAAGGAGAGCGATACGCCATGAACGAGACTATCAACATTGTTCGCCTTCGTCAGCCCGACGAAATCGATGATCCCCTGACGGATGTGCTTCGCACCGGCGCGCGCAAATTGCTGGCGCAGGCGATCGAGATGGAGGCCGAAGCGTTTCTTGCCGAGATGCGGGATCTCAAGCTTCCGGACGGACGTGACCGGCTGGTCCGGCACGGTCACGGGCCGGAGCGGAGCATCCAGACGGGGATCGGGGCGGTGCCCGTCAGCCGGGTGAAGGTCCGGGATCGCGGCGCGAACGGTGAAGCGGAGCGCATCCGTTTTTCCTCATCGATCCTGCCGAAATGGGCGCGTCGGACACGAAGTCTGGATGCGCTTCTTCCCGTTCTCTATCTGCGCGGCATTTCGACGGGCGACTTTCAGGAAGCTCTGGCAGCTCTGTTGGGCAAGGAGGCGCCGAACCTCTCACCCTCGGTGATCACGCGACTGACGGCGGAGTGGGGCATCGAATACGATCGTTGGCAAAAGCGCGATCTTTCGGCGCGCCGCTATGTGTATGTGTGGGCGGACGGGGTCTACCTGCAGGCCCGGATGGAAGATCATGCCGAATGCATGCTGGTCCTGATCGGCGCCACGCCCGAGGGCAAGAAAGAGCTGCTCGGCTTCCAGACCGGCATTCGTGAGAGCGCACAGAGCTGGCGCGAGCTGCTGGTCGACGTCAAGCGTCGTGGCCTGCAGATCGCGCCCGATCTTGCCGTCGGCGACGGCGCGCTTGGCTTCTGGAAAGCGCTCGATGAGCTCCTTCCCGGCACCAAGCACCAGCGATGCTGGGTGCACAAGACAGCCAACGTGCTCAACAAGGTGCCGAAATCGGTGCAGGCCGCCATGAAGACGGACTTGCGCGAAATCTTTTCCGCCCCGAACCGAGCCTCAGCCGAGACGGCGATTGCCGTCTTTGTCGAGAAATATGATGCGAAATACGGCAAGGCGGTCGACTGCCTGACCAAAGATCAGAATGCCTTGCTGGCGTTCTACGATTTCCCCGCCGAACATTGGGATCATCTGCGAACGTCCAATCCCATCGAGAGCGTCTTTGCGACCGTTCGCCATCGCACGGTGCGTACCAAGGGCTCACTCTCCTCGAAAACCGCCAGGCTGATGGTCTTCAAGCTGGTCATGGCCGCGGCCAGGACGTGGCGACGACTGAAAGGACAAAATCAGTTGCCTAAACTCATCGCAGGTGCAACGTTCCAGGATGGAATCGAGGTCATTGAACTGAAGCCGCAGAGCGCCGCTTGATCAGCCTCGTCACCCAAATTGCAGCATAGCTCGATGGTCTCGATCTTGTCGTATTGCGAATTGGAGATGGCGGCCGAGCCGAAGGCGAAATTGATCGACTGGATGTCGATCGAGCGCGCCATGCGGCGCAAATCCGGCCTGCGCTTGAATTCGCGGATGGTAACGCGCTCGTTCGGCCGCAGCTTCACTCGGGGCGCCGCTTCGAGCTTCCGCTCGATCGTCGCGGCCGAAGGCGTCGTCGCCTAGGCGGCGGCAAGGCTCGGCATGGCAATCGCGGCGATCAGCGCGGCGGCAAGGGTACGGCGTGTCAGCATGTCTTTTCTCCTTCAGCCTCTGCCGCATTGATGATGTGGGCAAGATGCCAAAGGCAGGCTGAAGCGGCGATGAACGATCGGTTCAGGTTCCGGTTGGTGTCGGATTCCGGCTGAAATCAGGGCCGCATGACGCTGGCCGAGCGCTCGGCGAAAGGCAGCGGATGCACGACCTCTTTCTTCTGCGCGACCGGCTTGAAACCGAGCTTCTGGTAGAGCGGCAGAGCCGCCGGATGGTCAAGCGTGCAGGTCTGCACCGTCACCCGTTTCGGCCCATGCGACCAGGCGGCTGAAATCGCCGAGCCCAGGAACCAGCGACCAATGCCTTGCCCGGTGGCATGTTCCATCATGCCGAAATAGGCGAGCTCGACTTCTTCAGGCAGATGCGGCTTGAGGTCAAAGAAGCCGGCCGGCGCACCGTCGAGATAAAGCACCCTGATGTCGCGATCCTCACGGTGGATGCCCGCCGAAAGCTCGTCGTCATCCAGCCTCAGAACATTCACCCAATGCCATTTGCGGCCCACCCTATCCATCAAATAGCGGTAGAAATGCAGGGGAATGTCCTTGGTCTTCAGCAGCGCGACCTGGCGGTTGTAGGGCACCGGCGGCGAGACGGCAGGAGGGGCATGCATTTCAAGAAAAGTCACCGTGACTTCAATGTCCTGCAGCACACCGTTTTCCATCGTCTTCATTCCTTGCCGGTAGCCGGGCCGATCGCGACAGGCGTGTCGGAGAGCCCGCCCCACTCGGTCCACGAGCCGTCATAAAGCCTGTTGTCGGTGTGGCCAAGCGTCTCCAGCGCCAGAGTGATGACCGCGGCGGTGACACCGGAGCCGCAAGATGTGACGACGGGCTTCGACAGATCAATGCCGGCCTCCTCGATCACCTTGCGCAAACGGTCCTTCGACAGCAGTTCGCCGTTTTCCGACAGTGCGGAGTACGGCACATTGCGCGCGCCCGGCATATGGCCGGAGCGGACACCCGGGCGCGGCTCGGGCTCGGCACCGGTGAAGCGGCCGGGTCCACGGGCATCGGCGATCTGGCTGGCGCTGGTCTCGACGATCCGGCGCATGTCGGCGAGGCTGGCGACACGACCGGCGTCGAAATCGGCATGGAACACACTTGGCGCGATCTTCGTCAGCTCGGCCGTCACCGGCCGGCCGGCCGCTTTCCAGGCGTCGAACCCACCATCCAGAATATAGGTCTGGAAAACGCCCATGATGCGGAACATCCACCAGGCCCGGGGTGCCGAGAAGAATCCCGGACCGTCATAGATGACGATGGTGTCGTCGGCCGAGACGCCCATCGCGCCGACATATTGCGCGAAGTGCTGCGGCGACGGCAGCGTGTGCGGCAAAGCAGCGTCAGGATCCGAAACCGCATCCTGGTCCAGGAAGCGGGCGCCTGGAATGTGCGCGGCCTGATATTCCGCACGGGCGTCGCGCTTTTGCGCCGGCAGATACCAGGACGCGTCAATGATCGTCAGGCCCGGCTCGCCCAGGCGCGTCTGCAGCCAGTCCGCGTCAACTGTGAAAGGACTGTCCTGGGCCATTCTTGTTCTCCTGCTTCGTCCTCGGCAAAACGTTGTTTAGCTTGGCAGTTCGGAGGCGTTCCGAGCGCGCGACATTCGCTTTGGATATGCAACATAGCCAAGCCGAGCGGTTCGCTGATTCCGATTGTCTTCGTGTTTCGTGGCGAGTACGGATTGATCGTTATGATCTGGGGTGGGCGGGGTCAACAATCTAGGCATGCGCAATCTTCTATTTACCCGTATTCCCAGCAATCCGCTTTCGCTCGGACTTGTTTGCAACTTCATCGCGCATTATCCGCCTTTTGATGGCTACGAATTCGGCCTGATGGTGAAGACGCTGCGCTACCAGCTGGATCAGCAGACACATATGATCGGCTCGATCGACGACGCCATCGTCGCTTATGTCGGCTGGATCCAGACCAGCCGCGAGATAGCCGAGGCGTGGGCGACGAATGGCGGGCCGCTCAATCCGTTTCCCGGCGGCGACGCCACCGCAGTGACGGTGCTGGCGACGCGATCGTCGTCCCACATCCTGCCGATGATCAAGGAAGCCAAGCGCATCAACCTGGACAAATCGGTATTCTGGAAGCGTGACTTCATCGACAGCCGCGGCTCGGTCAAGCGGGCCGTCCGCAAGCGCGACCTCTGATGGATCCGGCCGGTTCCGCCGAGGCGCTGACGCAAGAAATCCTCATCCGGCTGGATGACCGCTATGCCGCAATGTTCGTGCGCATCTGGCGGCCGGTCGGCACGCCGCGCGCAACGGTGTTCTGCCTGCACGGCTTTGCCGGCAATGGTGCCGACTTCGACTATCTCGCCACCTTCCTGTGCCGCAATGGCTTCCTGGTTATCTGTCCCGACTTGCTGGGGCGCGGGCGCAGCGCCTATCTGGGGTCGGGATACGACATCAACGTCTACTCCAAATGCCTGCGCGCGCTCGGCGAGTTCGCCGGTACGGAGAACCACTTCATCGGCACGTCGTGGGGCGGTACGATTTTGCTGCTGTTTCTGCAGATGACCCGCTCCAAGGCCGCGAGAATCATTCTCAACGACGTCCCCATGGTCGGCGGGCCGAAGGTTGACGCGATGAGAAACGAAGTCCTCAGGGAAAGTACACTTGCGTTCGAAACCCGCGCGGCGGCCAGGAACTATCTAAGCGCCACCAGAGCCGTCATGAGCCCGGTCGAGGATACAGTGTTCAACCGCTATGTCGAGAACCGGATCGCCGCCGGTCCCGATGGCTTCCGGCTCGCCTATGACCCGGCCACGACGGGAAATTTCGGCGCCCTGACCGGCCGCGAATACGATCTTTTCCCGATCGCCGCCAAGATCGACGCTCGCATCCTGCTGATGTACGGTCGCGGCAGCCAGGTCATTGACCGGCAGGCTATCGAGCGCACGCGGCTGGCACGGCCTGATCTGTGGCTTGTCGACAACATCGATGCCGGCGATCCGCCGTCGCTGATGACACTGGACCAGGCTCTGCTCATCCTGGGGTTCCTGTCCGCAGTCTGAAATTTGGATTCTGGTCGTGGCGGAGTTGGTTCCAAAAATGCATTTCGACGATTTGTACAGCGAATATGTCGCCGCGACCTATGATCGCCAAAGCTCAATCGAAAATCCCGCCAAGATCCTGATCTGTACGACCCCGCGAACGGCGGGGCATTCCTATTGTCAGGTGTTGCAACAGTTTGGTCTGGGACTACCGACCGAGTATTTTCAGTGGCTGTACGCCTTGCCGTTGATGAGACGCTGGTCGGCTGACAACACGATGGACCTCGAGACACTCAATGAGCAGGGGCCGGCATACGGTCGCCATCTCATGGAGAAAAGAACCGAGAACGGCGTGTTCAGCGCAAAGATATTTTATGAGAACCTGCCATTCGCACGCAGTTCAATCGGCGTCGACGACGACAACTCGTTCTACGTTTTCCTCTCCAGGAGAAACAAGATCGATCAGACCATAAGCTTGCTCTCGGTGCTTCAGACGGGCCAGCCATTCGACAGCCAGGAGACATTGCCTGGAATTCCAACGGTCGCAGTTTTGAACGAGAGGGTGGTCCGAGATGCCGCGCAACACATTTTGAATGGCGAGATCAGGTGGAAGAATTATCTGAACACCGTTGATCGGAACAGGGTGGCACACGTCTTCTATGAGGACTTTATCGCGAACCAACAGGAGAACGTATCCGCCACAATAAGCAACTGGCTCCCGGGCTTCGAGCTGAAGTCAAATGCCACGTCGACAAGCAGACGCTATGCGCAAGGTGTCGACTTCAAGGACATGATCGGAAGGCAATTCGGCGCCTTGATCCGACGGTTTTGGCGGGACCATGCCTGATCTAACCTGTCATCGACGCGAAACACTAACCGAAGACCCCTGCGCGGGCCGCAACGCCAGCGCATAGTCGAACCGGATTATATCGTCGGCACGACTGAATGCGAACTGCCGCACAACGGCCAGAATCGCCTCCTTAACTTCCAGCCGACCGAGACGAGCGCCACCGCACATGCGTGGTCCGGTAAGGAAGGGAATAAAGGCCCGTCGGTCGAAGCTGTTCTCCATGAATTCCTTGCGGCTGGCATCGAAGACGTGCGGGTTTGACCAGAAGGCCGGATTCTGGTGCACACCGACGATCGATACCATGATCAGTTGCCCGGCGGAGAGGTTCCGTCCGTCGAGAACCGTATCGGCGCCGACTTCCCGGGTCAGGAACGGTATCGGAGGGAAATAGCGCATCGTCTCATTGATCATGCAATCGGTGTACGGCGTCTGCGCCTCGCCCGAGAGAACCTCGGCATGGATGCGCTCCTGCACCTGCTGGTTGGCCCCCAGCCGATCGATGACCCAAAGTGCAGTCGTGACCGTTGTCTCGACGCCGGCGAAGAAATTCATGACGAACTCTTCCACCGGCGAAAAGCCTTCGACATCAGTGGCTTCGCTTTTAAAGCGGTCCATCTCCGCAGCGGCCCTGGGATCCGCCATCAGCAGCGATGCGAAATCGGCAACCACCGCGCGAGCATCCTGGATGGCGTTCGCACGTTCGGCGGTCGTCGGCGTCACCCAGGAATAATATTGGAGACGCCTCAGCACATCGCGGACCCTGTCGAGCAGCAATAGCGTCGCCGCCCTGTCGGGAACAAGGCCGAAAGCCCGGTAAAATATCGTCATCGATGCGGCGAACAAAGCTTGCTGAATTGCGGGCAGCGTAGCCTCGCTACTGGACAGACAGGCGGCGAAGATTTCCGCCACGGGATGCTGCTGCGCCGGCCTGGCGGCCGACAGATAAATATCCTGGGTGATGGCGCGCCGGCCAGACCAGTCCTCATCATTGGTGTTGAAGCGGCTGAAACCTAGGGCCGAGATCAGGGAGAAGTTTTTTCGGAAGAGCTCTGGCGCCTTGACGATGACGTCGACGGCCTCGGGATTGTCGAAGACCGGGAGATTGCCGAGATCTCGGGCTTTCCCGTTCGGCCCCACCTGCCCGCTCTGGGCGAAAAGCACATAGACCAGGTTGTTGAGCACGCTTTCGATTTGCGCTGGATTGTCCACCAAACCCCCTGTCGGTCGCGGCTCGGTCAGCCCCAGCGCGACGCTTACCACATCTGTCCAACGGCGCTACCGAGGCATCGTGGCAAAGCAGCAACACTACCCCGCAAAGTTGCTGGCCGGACTTGCTGCAATGTGCCGTTAGGTTATGTGTGTAATGTTGGTTTTGGGGCAAGATTCTAAACGGGGGTTAGTATGCGGGCTCGGGCACCTGGTAAATTGTTGGCGACTGTAGCGGCGTCCGCTGCTTCGGTGACTTCCGCAGGCGTGGTTGCCGCGCATGCGGAGGATGCGAAGGTCACAGACCAGTCGGTGATCGATTCCCGCGTCAAGATCGCTTTCGAGGGCGCGTTTTATCAAAACAACGTCCACCAGGACGACAAGACCGGAGTCACCGACAAGCTTGGAAACAGCAATGGTGACTTCTCAGGTTCGGTCGCGCTGACCAAGCAGATTTCTTCAGACATGGACTGGCGCCTTGCAGGCGCGTTTCATTTAGGCAAGAACCGTTCTTGGCAAGAGAGTGGCCAGATAACGGGCAGCGACCCAGGCTTTTTGACCATAGGCTACGGCGACGACTACAACTTCCAGGCGTTCGATTTCGATGTCGGCAAGCACGTCAAGGTTCAGGCCGCCGATATTCGGTTCTTTGGCGGTCTGCGTCTGGTGCATTCGGATGAAAGAGCCGATGTCTTTGAAAGATTCTCCCCGGACAATGCTGCCGACAAGGGCGGTACCGTCGACAAGGTAGGATCGTCGGAATATTGGGGCATTGGCCCGCGTGTTGGCGCCGAGGCATACTATCCGCTGAGTGAAACCTGGGGACTGACAGGCGCGGTTTCCGGCTCCGTCATGTGGGGCCGCCGTGAAAACCGCGCCGGATTCAACTACGACTTCACAACGGGTCAAAAGGGCTCAATCACGGTGGCAAGCCAGTCCGCCAATCAGACCGTGACCAATCTCGACGCCTCGGCCGGCCTGAGTTGGACCCCTCTTGCCGGCGCCACCTTTACGGCGGGCTACAAGATCGAGCAGTGGCACAATCTGCTTATCAATGCGGACAGTACCACCCAGACCTTCCACGGACCGTTCCTTCGTCTCGAAGTCAAAATGTGACCGCAGTAACCGGCGCGCGGTGAGCTTGGGCGCGATGTTCGAATCCAGGATCGCGGTCAACGGCAACGTCAAATTGCACTACACGGCGGCGGGCTCTGGCCCGCCGATCGTCTTTCTGCACGGCTTTCCGGATCATGGAATGGGCTGGCGCCGGCAGATGCAGGCGCTTTGCGGCCGCTATCGCGTGATCGCGCCGGACCTGCGTGGCTTCGGACAAAGCGATGCGCCGCAGGGTTACGGCAACTATCTGCTGGCAAACCTGGTCAACGACGTGCTGGCCGTTCTCGCCGCTGAAAAGCTGACCCAGGCCGCGATTGTCGGCCACGATTGGGGCGGTATCATCGCATGGTGGCTGGCCACACGAGTGCCGCAGGTCGTGCGCCATCTCGTCCTGTTGTCGACTCCGCACCCGCGCAATCATCTGCGTGCGATTGCCGATCCGGCCAATGCCGAGATCACCGGCTATATACGCCGCTTCCAGGTACCGGGCGCAGCCCAGATGCTGGACATCAACGAACTCTGCGCATGGGTCACTGATCCGGCGGACAGGCAAGCCCTGGTGGACTCCCTCAGGCGATCCGATCCGGAGGCGATGCTGGGCTACTACAGGGCCAACATACCGCTTGGCAGAGTGCCTGACTTAGGGCCGTTGCCTCTCGTCAAGGCACCGACCCTGGTGCTGTTCGGCACCGACGATCCTTATGTCCCGGCCAGCGCTTTTGACGGCACGTTCCGCGAGGTCGACAACGTGACCGCACTGGTGGCCTTGCCCGGCGCCGGTCACTTCATCCACCATCAGGCAGCCAAGTTCGTCACCGAGCAGATCGAGGCGTGGGTGGAGCGACCACCTTCCAGTTTCCGTCACCTAGCGTAAGGTATCTCAGGATCGCCTGACCAGTTATAGAAAGCCAAGTGCTGTCCGACCTCAGTTCGCCGGCATCGGGCCGAAGCGGATGCGGAAGCGCCTGTTCTCACGGCCCTTCTTCTCGATCTTGCCGATGTGGATTTCGCCGATTTCACCGGTGCTTTTGACATGCGTGCCACCGCAGGGCTGGCTGTCCACCGAGGCGTTGTCACCGATGCAGACAAGGCGGATCCTGCCGGTGCCAACCGGCGGCCGGACGTTCTTCGACTTTACCAGGCTGGGATTCGCGGCGAGTTCCTCGTCGCTGATCATCCTGGTGAAAATCGGATGATTGGCCCGCACCAGATCCATCAGGCGCGCGGTCACCTCTTCCTTCGAGAAGCTGGCGTCCGGAATGTCGAAATCGACACGGCTGTCGTCCTCGGAAACCGCCGCACCGGTGATCGGAAATGGGCAAACGACTGTAAGCAGGTGGCAAGCCGCGTGCATGCGCATCAACAGGTGCCGGCGCTCCCAGTCAATGGCGAGTTTGACCTTCTCGCCAACCGCTAAGGCCGCCTGCTCCGGCGCCGGCACATGGATGATCTCGTCCTTGGTCTCACCCGTGATGGTGGCGGCAATGGCGATGCGGCTGCCATCGGCGCGTTCGAGATAGCCGGTATCGCCCGGCTGGCCGCCCGAGGTGGCGTAGAATATGGTCCGGTCGAGAATGATGCCGCCGCGCTCGTTGACGGCAACGACCGTCGCGTCCGCCGTGCTGAGATAGGCATCGTCGCGAAACAGCGCTTCCGTCTTGTGCGCCATCACGCGACCTTTTCGAAAGGCACCGAAATCTTGCTCTGCAGTTCCATCCAGCCCGGTACAGGCAGGTTCTTCTCGCGCAGGAATTCCGGGTTGAACAGCTTCGACTGATAGCGCGTGCCGTAGTCGCAAAGAATGGTCACGATGGTGTGGCCGGGACCCAATTCCCTGGCCAGACGGATGGCGCCGGCAATGTTTATGCCGGTCGAGCCGCCGACGCACAGGCCTTCTTCCTGGATCAGGTCGAAGACGATCGGCAGTGCGTCCTCGTCCTTGATCTGGAACGAGAAGTCCGGTGTGAATCCTTCGAGATTGGCAGTGATGCGCCCCTGCCCGATGCCTTCGGTGATCGAACTGCCCTCGGACTTCAATTCGCCGCTGGTGTAGAAACTGTAGAGCGCGGCCCCGAGCGGATCGGCGAGCGCGATCTTCACATCCTTGCTCTTGGCCTTCAGCCCGAAGGCAACGCCAGCCAGCGTGCCGCCGGAACCGACCGCCGAGACGAAACCGTCGACCTTGCCGCCGGTCTGGTCCCAGATTTCCTCCGCGGTGGTGCGGATATGTCCATCGCGGTTGGCGACATTGTCGAACTGGTTGGCCCAGATGGCACCGTTCGGCTCGCTCCTGGCCATCTGCTCGGCCAGCCGTCCCGACAGTTTCACGTAATTGTTGGGGTTCTTGTAGGGCACGGCCGGCACCTCGATCAGCTCGGCGCCGAGCAACCGGATGGTGTCCTTCTTTTCCTGGCTCTGCGTATCGGGAATGACGATGACAGTGCGATAGCCCAGCGCCTTGGCGACCAGCGTCAGCCCGATGCCGGTGTTGCCGGCTGTTCCCTCGACGATGACACCGCCCGGCTTCAACAGGCCGCGCTGTTCGGCGTCACGGATGATGAACAGGCCGGCGCGATCCTTGACCGATTGCCCCGGATTCATGAATTCGGCCTTGCCCAGGATCTCGCAGCCGGTTTCTTCGGAAGCTTTGTTGAGGCGGATCAGAGGCGTGTTGCCGATCGCGTCGATCACAGAACGGGGCATTCAGGATTCCTTGTGTGCGTGCGCCGAAACCCTAGAAACCCGAAGCTTCGGTTTCAAGGCAAGAATTTGCCTGGTCCAGTCGCATTTCCGGCTCTGCGGTGTATATGCACCCTCCAGGCCGGACTCGATGTCGCACAGTTCATTTGCACCCGACGTCGAAAAGCACTCTTTTCATTCGATTTCCTGACCGCTAGAGCAAGGCACCAACAAACTCGGCAGGGCGCAGCATGACACTCTATCGGGCCGATCCGAAACACGGCGTCGCCTGGGTCACGGGCGGCAGCAGCGGCATTGGCCGCTCGCTGGCCAGGGATTTGGCATCCCGGGGTTACGCGGTGGCGGTAACCGCACTGGACGACGATCCGATCGACACGCTTATCGTCGAGACTGCGCAGATGCCGGGCAGCGTCACCGCCTTTCCCTGCGATGTCACTGACGAGCCGCGCATGGCAAGAACGGTCGCCGCGATCGAGAAAGAGCTCGGCCCGATCGTGCTCGCCGTCTTCAATGCCGGGAACTACATCTCGACGCCTGGAGAGGCTCTCGTCGTCAGCGACTTTCGCAAGTCCTTCGAGGTCAACTATTTCGGCATCATCAACGGGCTGGTGCCGGTCGTGGAGCATATGCGCGTGCGATCGCGCGGCCATGTCGTGCTCGTCGGATCGGTCACCGCCTATTTCGGCTGGCCGACGACGGCCGCCTATGGCGGCACCAAGGCGGCGATCAACATCCTGGCCGAGTCGCTGAAATATGACTTCGACAAGATGAACATCCGCGTCCAGGTGATAAACCCCGGTTTTGTCGACACGCCGCTGACCGAAAAGAACATGCTGCCAATGCCGGGCCTGATGCCGGTCAGCCGGGCGACGCGCCGCATGGTGAAGGCAATCAAATCCGGTGGCTTCGAGGTCACCTTTCCCTACCGTACGAGCTGGCCTCTGAAATTTCTCGCTTTGTTGCCCAGGCCGATCACCCGGTGGGTGATCATCTTGATGACCAGCTGGAAGGCAAGGCCGCTGCATTACGAGCGCAAGCCGCCCAACAAATAGGATGCCCACAGGATTGGTGGTGTGGTTGCCTGGACGGCCGTTGCCTGTTCATGGCCACCACCATAGGTTTGTTGTTGTTGCGTGGAGTCTGCGATGGGGCGACGGATCGTGCTTGCTGTGCTGGGCCTGATCGCCGTCCTTGCTCTAGTCTTCGTCCTTGGCCCACGCGTTCCCGTCGACACCACGATCCGCTTCGATCCTTCCGTCATCGGTGACGATCCGCAGGCCTATGTGGCAAAGGTGGAAGCCGCCGTGCCCGGTATCCGCGACGGGCTGGATAAGGAGATCGTCTGGGCCAACCCGATGGTGCATGCCAAGACGCCGCTGTCGATCGTCTACATCCATGGCTTCTCGGCTTCAAAGGGCGAGGTCCGCCCCCTGCCCGACGAGGTCGCCGACCAGCTCGACGCCAACCTCTTCTACACCCGCCTCACCGGTCACGGGCAGGACGGCGCGGCGATGGCGCAAGGCAGCATCAACGCCTGGATCAACGATTATGAGGAGGCGCTCGCCATCGGGCGGGCGATCGGCGACAAGGTGATCGTCATCTCGACCTCGACCGGTGGCTCGCTGGCGGCATGGGCGGCAACGCAGCCAGGCGCATCGGACGGGGTGGCGGCCATTGCGTTCATCTCCCCCAATTTTGGCGTGAGGGCGTCCGGTGCCGAGCTCCTGACCATGCCATGGGGCAAGCAGATCGCCGAACTGGTCATCGGCAAGGAGCGCAGCTTCGCGCCGCGCAACGCGCTGCACCAAAAATTCTGGACCACCAAATATCCGGTTGCCGCGACGCTGCCGATGCAGGCGCTGACAGAACTCGCCTATGGCGCGCCGGTGGAGAAGGCTGATATCCCTGCCCTGTTCATCTTCTCGGATATGGACAAAGTTGTGCGACCGGACCGCACGCGTGAGATCGCCGGGCGCTGGGGTGGTGCGCATGAACTGGTCCCCATCGAAAGCACTGGCGATCCCGACAATCACGTCATCGCCGGCGACGCGCTGTCGCCGTCGACCACGGCTTTCCTGGCGCAACGGATTGCTGTCTGGGTCGAGGCGGTTGCGAAGTAAGGTTTCGGAGACAAAAAAAGGGCGGCTGAAGCATCGCTTCAGCCGCCCTTTCTCATTCAGTCATGCAATCAGCCAAGCGCCAAGGCTTGGCCGACCGTCACGAGGCTTCGTTACGCAGCGCGCGCCGCCGGACGCTTGCCGCCGAAGCGGCGCTTGTTGTTGCCCTTGAAGGCTGGCTTGCCGCCTTCCGGCTTGCGTTCACCGGCAAAGGCCGGCTTGTCGCCGAACCGCTTCTTGCCGAAGCCGTTGCCCTTGTTCTCGCCGCCCGGCCGCCTGCCGTCGCGACGGCCATTGCGGTCGTTGCGATCATTGGCGGGCTCGAAGCGCTCGTTCTTTTCAGCCGGATTGCGCTGCGGATCGGGGCTGCCGAGATGGTCGGCAACGATTGGCAGCTTGGTGCGGATGATGCGCTCGACCTGGCGCAGCTTGCTGTTTTCCGAAGGATCGCAAAGCGTGATCGCGATGCCGTCCATGCCGTTGCGGCCGGTGCGGCCGATGCGGTGGACGTAGCTCTCGGCTTCGTCCGGCAGGTCGAAATTCACGACATGGCTGATGCCGGGAACGTCGATGCCGCGCGCCGCGATATCGGTCGCGACGAGAATGCGCACCGAGCCCTCACGGAAATCGTTGAGCGCCTTCTGACGGGCGTTCTGCGACTTGTTGCCGTGAATGACGGCGGCCTTGAAGCCGTCGCGCTCGAGGTCCTTGGTCACCCGGTCGGCGCCATGCTTGGTGCGCGAGAAGATGATGACGGACTTCATCGCCTCGTCGGCGAGCATCGTCGACAGAACCTGGCGCTTCTGCTTGGTGCGGGCGAAGACGACGCCCTGGGAGATTTCGACCGCCGCGGTGCTTTGCGGCGAGACTTCGATGCGGACGGGGTTCTTCAAGAGACCCTTGGCCAGTTCGGCGATCTCGTCCGGCATGGTGGCCGAAAACAGCGCCGTCTGGCGGTCAGACGCGGTCGCCTTGGCGATACGCTTGACGTCGTTGATGAAGCCCATGTCGAGCATACGGTCGCCCTCGTCCAGCACCAGCCATTTGGTGTCGGACAGGATGAGGTCGCCCTCGCGCACCAGGTCGGTCAAGCGGCCCGGTGTGGCAATGAGGATGTCGACGCCGGGCGCAACCTTCTTCACCTGGCTGAAGCGCGAGACGCCGCCCAGCACGAGTGCGGTGGAGACATGCTGGCCTTTTGCGAGGATCTTGATGGTGTCCTCGATCTGCACGGCAAGTTCACGCGTCGGCGCCAGGATCAGCGCACGGGCCGTCTTGGCGCGCCGCTTTGTGCCGAGCGCGATGATCTTCGAAAGGATCGGCAGCGCAAAGGCCGCGGTCTTGCCGGAGCCCGTCTGCGCGATGCCGAAAATGTCACGGCCTTCCAGCTGCGGCGGGATGGCCTGCATCTGGATCGGCTTCGGTTCTGTGAAGCCGGCATTGTGGGTGGCCTTGAGCAGCGCACCCGTAATTCCCAGCGCTGCGAAACCGGTGAGTTCCGCGGTGTTGTTGCCGGGCAAAGTGTTTTCGTTGGTCAAAATAATCTTCTTTCAAGCGGCCTCTTGGCCGCAAACATCAATGGCGGCAGGGCGCAACCTGCCGTCGAAAAATTTGATATGAAACGACAAGGCGGGCGGACGGTATCGCCCACTCGGCTGCGCTGTCGTGCCCGCAGGCATCATGCCACGGGGCTTTTTCGCCGCCTTACCGATTTGTCGGGAAGAGGGAAAACAGACGCAACCAGTCTCATTTGTCGAGAAGGCCGGAATCTCCCGGCCCAAGCGCCTATGGGCTGCATATGGCTGACTTCGCCCCGGAATGCAAGGGGCGGCATGTTGCAGCGCAACAAAAACCAGCCAAAAGCCGACGCTTGCGCTCCCCGGCGGGCATCATTACCACAAATGCAGCTTCTATTTTGGGGACCGAGCGATGAAGGACGTGCTGAAGGAACTCGAGCGCCGGCGCGAGATCGCCCGCATGGGCGGCGGCCAGGCGCGCATCGATGCCCAGCACAAGAAGGGCAAGCTGACCGCGCGAGAGCGCATCGAGGTGTTTCTCGACGAAGGCTCGTTCGAAGAATTCGACATGTATGTCGAGCATCGCTCGACCGATTTCGGCATGGAGAAGACCAAGATCGCCGGCGATGGCGTCGTCACCGGCTGGGGCACGGTCAATGGCCGCCCGGTTTATCTCTTCGCCAAGGATTTCACCGTGTTCGGCGGCTCGCTGTCGGAGGCCCATGCCGAAAAGGTCATCAAGGTGCAGGAGATGGCGCTGCGCAACCGCGCGCCGATTATCGGGCTCTACGATGCCGGCGGCGCGCGCATTCAGGAAGGCGTGGCAGCCCTTGGCGGCTATGCCGAGATTTTCCAGCGCAATGTGCTGGCCTCCGGCGTCATTCCGCAGATTTCCGTGATCATGGGCCCGTGCGCCGGCGGCGACGTCTATTCGCCCGCCATGACCGACTTCATCTTCATGGTGCGCGACACCTCCTACATGTTCGTCACCGGGCCGGACGTGGTGAAGACCGTCACCAATGAGACGGTGACGGCCGAAAGCCTCGGCGGCGCCTCGGTGCACACGACGAAATCCTCGATCGCCGACGGCGCCTATGACAATGATGTCGAGGCGCTCTTACAGATGCGCCGGCTGGTCGACCTTTTGCCCGCGTCAAACACGTCGGAGCTCCCCGAGATCGAATGCTACCAGTCGGTGACCGACCATGATTTGTCGCTCGACCGGCTGATCCCCGACAACGCCAACAAGCCCTACGACATCAAGGAGTTGATCCTGAAGGTCGCCGATGAAGGCGACTTCTTCGAAATCCAGCAGAGCTTTGCCAAGAACATCGTCACCGGCTTTGGCCGTGTCGAAGGCCGCACGGTCGGCTTCGTCGCCAACCAGCCGATGGTGCTGGCCGGCGTGCTCGATTCCGACGCCAGCCGCAAGGCAGCGCGCTTCGTGCGCTTCTGCGACTGTTTTTCGATCCCGATCGTCACCTTCGTCGATGTGCCGGGCTTCCTGCCGGGCACCGCACAGGAATATGGCGGGCTGATCAAGCACGGCGCCAAGCTCTTGTTCGCCTATGCCGAAGCGACCGTGCCGAAGATCACCGTCATCACCCGAAAAGCCTATGGTG
Source organism: Mesorhizobium huakuii (assembly GCF_014189455.1). Classification (NCBI taxonomy): domain Bacteria; kingdom Pseudomonadati; phylum Pseudomonadota; class Alphaproteobacteria; order Hyphomicrobiales; family Phyllobacteriaceae; genus Mesorhizobium; species Mesorhizobium huakuii. The sequence continues at coordinate 6,087,000 of NZ_CP050296.1, read as the reverse complement.
GCGCCTATGATGTCATGGCCTCAAAACATCTGCGCGGCGACATGAACTATGCCTGGCCGACGGCGCAGATCGCGGTGATGGGGGCGAGAGGCGCGGTCGAGATCATCTACCGCAAGGACATTGGCGACGCCGAAAAGATCGCAGCCCATACAAAGACTTACGAGGATCGCTTCCTGTCGCCCTTCGTCGCCGCTGAACGCGGCTATGTCGACGAGGTGATCATGCCGCACTCGACCCGCCGCCGTATTGCGCGCGCGCTGCGCATGCTGCGCAACAAGGACATGCAGAACCCCTGGAAGAAGCACGACAACATACCGCTGTGAGGTGGCCGATGGGGGCCCTCACTCTTCGTCGGCCGCACCGAACCCCGCGTCCATGGTGGCGCTGGTTGGGCTCGCCCAAGGTGTTGCGTGGTTGTCGATGCGCATCTGGAAGATGAAATAGGTCGGCGAGCAGAAGCCGACGCCTTTCACTTTTGAAATGCCCGGCATGTCGGGCGGCATTGACTGGCACATATAATCCTCGCGGCAGAAATGCTCGGCATCGCAGGCCGGCCGGTTGCCGCGATTGACCGCGCCGCCGAGGCACTGGTCGAAATTGTTGGTCGCCACGCAAGTGTCGAATTTCTTGCCGCCAACCAGCCCGCAGATTTCGTTCGGCATTGGCCTACCCTTCTTGAAGGCGGCGAAGTTGCGATCCTTGTCGTCGCAGGCGCGGTAGGCGATGCCGGCCGGCACGCCGATCTTCGGCGGCCGGCAGGTATAGGCGGTCCGCGAAATCCCCGGCGCGAAGGCGGCGAACTGGCCTGATATCGTGTAGCGGTCGTTGAAAGGCTGCGACTGGTTGCTGGCGATCGACCCGGTCAGGCAAGGATGGCCGGAGAACATTTTTGGGCTGTCTTGGCTGTCCTTGGGCAGCAGACACTGCGCCAGGGTGGTGCGCACGCCAGACGCGGTCGCCAGTGGCGTGCAAACCGTGCCACCGCCACATGCCCAACTCGCGCCGAAGCGCTTGGCATCGTCCGGCATCAGGCACGGCATCGCCATTTCCGCCGGCGCGTAGTTGACATCGCCGGTCTCGGTCCAGGTGGCGGGCGGTGCGAAGGACAGCGGCCGGTAGCGGTTCGGCTGCTTGCCGTCTTGCGTTGCGCGCAACCAGGCCTGGCGCCGGGGAATCTCGGCATGGAGATGCGCCGAGATGCCGACCTCGATGCGGTTGAGCGGCGACGTCGTCTTGTCGTCGAGGCCGATGAAGTGGAAGCCGGCGGTGGACCCCGCCTGGTGACAGCCCTGGCAGGCGCCATTGTCCAGCCGCTCGACCAGCGCCTCCGGCGTGCGAACCAGCTTCATCGAGGAATAATCGAGCGATACGAATTCCTTGGGTTGGAATATTTGCGTAAACGGATGATTGGCCTGTCTTGCGCTGCCGAAGGTCGACCACGAGATGACCTTCTTCGCCAGGAATTCGTCCGGGATTTCGTAGACGCCGAGATCGACCGCCGCGACATTGGTGCTGACATAGTCGGCAAGCTTTTTCTTCAGCGCCGCATCGTCCGAGAGCCGCGCGGTATCAGGTGTGTTTTCCAGCGGCTTCTCGCTGACCGCAGCACCTTCGATGCCGAAGATCCGCATCAGATACGCGGCCTGCCCTCCGAATTCGGTCTCCTGGCCCGAGGGAAAGCGCACCACCTGCGCATTGAGTTCGAGCTGCTTGAAGGTCAGCCCGGCCCGCTCCAGCGGCCCGCCGCTCAGCCAGCCGGCATCGACGCTCTCATCGAGTTGCGGCGTCCAGCGCCCGGCAACGCCGACACAGCCGCCATCGGCATCAGCTGTCGCACTGTAGACGGCGTTGAAGTTGAACGGCAGCCGCGAGGCCAGAACCTTGCCGTCCTTCTTGAAACTGTAGGCCAGGCGATAGATGAAACGCACCTCGCCGCAGCTCTTGTCGCCTTCCAAGGCAGCGAAATCACGCCGGTCGAGCCGGTTGACGACGCCGACCAGCCGGAAGCGCGCCGCCTCGCTCTTCAGCCAGCGCATATCCATGATGCGGCCGACATTGCCGTCGGTCACCTCGTAAAGCGTGCGCCCGCCAGCCTTTATCTCGGCCCGCAGCGTGGCGATGTCTGATGCCACCGTATCGACGATCGCATGATAGGCCGGCGCCTTGTCATAAAGCGTTTTCAAATCGTCCGCGCCATCGACGCCGAAAATGCCGGCGAAGCCGAAGCCCCTGGCATCGAGCGCGGCGAGCACCGCCGGATCGTCGACGACGGTCACCGGCTGCTCGGCGGCATTCGCCGACCTTGCCACCAATGCGGCTATGACAAGCGCGGTGAAAAGGACAGCAAGGCGTCTCATCGAAGGTCCGGCTGGCTTTCGATCAATTCGCGCAGCACAGGCATCAGAGCCATCGGCAGATCTTCGGCAATCAAGCCTGGTCCGAACCGGCGGCCAGCTTCAGCGTGGATCCAGACCGCGGCGCTGGCGGCTTGGAAAGGCGGCATGCCTTGTGCCAGCAATCCGGCAAGAACGCCTGCCAGCACGTCGCCGGAGCCGGCTGTAGCAAGCCAGGGTGCTCCATTGGCGTTAATCGCTGCTCGGCCGTCCGGCGCCGCGATCACTGTGTCGGCGCCCTTGTAGACAACAACGGCATTGGCGCGCGCCGCCGCCGCACGCGCCTTGGCAAGTTTTGACTGCTTCTTCTCATCGGCAATGTCGGGAAAAAGCCTAGCGAATTCGCCCTCATGGGGTGTCAGCACCAATGACGGCGCCCCGACACGGCGCGCCGCGTCGAAGAGAGCATCTGGAGCGTCGCGGAACGAAGTCAGACCGTCGGCGTCGAGCACAATGCCTCCAAACAAGCCCATGCGTTCGAAATCATAGGCTTTATCCTGTTTGAGCAATCGCAAGGCAAAATTGCGGGCTTTCTCGCCGACTCCGAATCCGGGGCCAAGAACGAACGCCGTATGCCGCTTGTCGTCGATGAATTCGCCTGCGTCAGCCACCGTATCTACCGCGCGCAGCATGATTGAGGTCAGGTGCGTAGCGTTGACCTGCATGGCATTGGCGGGCGATAGCACGGTCACTGCCCCTGCCCCTGTTCTGGCCGCAGCCATCGCTGACAGCCGCGCCGCACCGGTCGCCGATGGTCCGCCGGAAAAGACGCCGACATGGCCACGTTTATATTTATGCGTGTCGAGTGCCGTTCTCGGGAAATGCCATCGCAGCCAGAGGTCCGGCGTGTTCTCAAACGTCGTGATCTTGAGCTGGTCAACGATCGTATCCGGTATGCCAATGTCGGCAACGATAATCTCGCCGCACAGGCTGCGCCCGGGCATCAACAGATGGCCATGCTTTTTCCGCACAAAAGTCACCGTCACGGCGGCTTCGAAATAGGCCTTGGTCAATCCGGTGTCACCGGACACGCCCGACGGCAGATCGATCGACACGACTGGCACTTTCTCCGCTCCGCTGATCCCCGAAGCCGCCTGAGCGTAAGGAGAAAGGTTCTTCGAAAGTCCGGCGCCATAAAGCGCGTCGACGACAACCTCGCCTGCCGTAGGATGAAAATCATTCAGATGGTTGACCGGCAGATTGCAGGCCTCGGAAGCCAGCGCCGCGTCGCTTCCAGGCTTCTGTTTGCCCTCCGCCCAGACGGCGACATTGACGCCAGCCTCGGCCAGCAGGCGCGCCACGACATAACCGTCGCCGCCATTGTTGCCAGGGCCGCACAGCACATGCACACGGCTAGCGGCGGGATAGCGTGCCAGGACGACGGCAGCGACCGCCTCGCCGGCTCGCCGCATCAGGCCATAGCCGTCGAGCGGACCGGCAGCGATTGCTAGCCGGTCCGCCTCGCCCATCTCGGCCGGAGAAAGAACTTCATCGCTCATGGATTGCCGATCCGCATTCGATCAAGCATTGTCCAGTTTTCGGGCCGAAGCAAACGAAGAGGAGTTCATCATCAGTCGCCAGGAGGGTATCAAGGCGAGAAGATGCACATTCAATGGGCGATCTGCCTAATTATTATGCGGATGCAAGTGCTGGCACTGTGTAGGCTTCAGCAGTTCATGCCGCATCCGATGCATCGGATGACGCGAATTTGCACCTCGGCGCGACGTGACTTGGAAATCGTATGAAACCGCTTCGAATCCAGCTATCTGGCACAGTTCGTGCTTGATGGAGGCGCAAGCGGGGGCTCACAACCCGTTTTTTTGGCAGTGGAGGCCACTTTTTACATGAAAAAGATCGAAGCGATCATCAAGCCATTCAAGCTGGACGAAGTGAAGGAAGCGCTTCAGGAGGCCGGACTGCAAGGCATCACCGTGACCGAGGCCAAGGGCTTCGGACGCCAGAAGGGCCATACCGAACTCTACCGTGGCGCCGAATATGTCGTCGATTTCCTGCCCAAGGTGAAGATCGAGGTCGTGCTCGGCGACGATGCGGTCGAAGGCGCGATCGAAGCCATCCGCAAGGCGGCCCAGACCGGCCGTATCGGTGACGGCAAGATCTTCGTCTCCAATATCGAGGAAGTCGTGCGCATCCGCACCGGCGAGACCGGAATGGACGCCGTCTGACGCGACCATCCTCTAAGAAACGTCATCCATCAAAAAACGTCATCAAACAGGGATACATGACATGACGACAGCCAAAGACATCATGAAGCAGATCAAGGACAACGACGTGAAATTCGTCGACCTGCGCTTCACCGACCCGAAGGGCAAGCTGCAGCACGTAACGATGGATGTCGTCGAGGTCGAGGAAGACATGTTTGCCGATGGCGTCATGTTCGATGGCTCGTCGATTGCCGGCTGGAAGGCCATCAACGAGTCCGATATGGTGCTGATGCCCGATCCGGACACGGTCCATATGGACCCGTTCTTCGCCCAGTCGACCATGGTCATCCTATGCGACATCCTCGATCCGGTTTCGGGCGAATCCTACAACCGCGACCCGCGCGGCACCGCCAAGAAGGCCGAGGCCTACATGAAGGCCGAAGGCATCGGCGACCAGATCTTCGTCGGCCCAGAGGCCGAGTTCTTCGTGTTCGATGACGTCAAGTACAAGGCCGACCCCTACAACACCGGCTTCAAGCTCGATTCCACCGAACTGCCGTCCAATGACGACACCGACTACGAGACCGGCAACCTTGGCCACCGCCCGCGCGTCAAGGGCGGCTATTTCCCGGTGCCGCCGATCGACAGCGCGCAGGACATGCGCTCCGAGATGCTGACCGTGCTCGCCGAAATGGGCGTGCGCGTCGAAAAGCATCACCATGAGGTCGCCGCCGCTCAGCACGAGCTCGGTATCAAGTTCGACACGCTGGTCCGCAACGCCGACAAGATGCTGATCTACAAGTATGTCGTGCACCAGGTCGCCAACGCCTACGGCAAGACGGCCACCTTCATGCCGAAGCCGATCTTCGGCGACAATGGCTCGGGCATGCACGTCCACCAGTCGATCTGGAAGGGTGGCAAGCCGACCTTCGCCGGCAATGAATATGCCGGCCTGTCGGAAAGCTGCCTGTTCTACATCGGCGGCATCATCAAGCACGCCAAGGCGATCAACGCGTTCACCAACCCGCTGACCAACTCCTACAAGCGTCTGGTGCCGGGCTATGAGGCGCCGGTGCTGCTCGCCTATTCGGCACGCAACCGCTCGGCCTCCTGCCGCATCCCGTTCGGCTCGTCGCCGAAGGCCAAGCGCGTCGAGGTCCGCTTCCCCGATCCGGGCGCGAACCCCTACCTCGCCTTCGCCGCCATGCTGATGGCCGGCCTCGACGGCATCAAGAACAAGATCCATCCCGGCCAGCCGATGGACAAGGATCTCTACGACCTGCCGCCGAAGGAGCTGAAGAAGATCCCGACCGTCTGCGGTTCGCTGCGTGAAGCGCTGCAGAGCCTCGACAAGGACCGCGGCTTCCTGAAGGCCGGCGGCGTCTTCGACGACGACCAGATCGACAGCTACATCGAGCTGAAGATGGCCGAAGTGATGCGCTTCGAAATGACCCCGCATCCGGTCGAATACGACATGTACTACTCGGTGTAAGAACCCCGTACGGATAATGTCGAAAGCCCTTGAAGGATTTCCGCCTTCAAGGGCTTTTTGCTGTCTCGACGCTTCGCGATGAATCGCGTGGCCACCCAACAGCGTGGCGAGCTCTTTTGGTTCTTAAGGATTGTTTGATGGTCGGACTTGCCCGGGCCAGTGCCCCGGCAGAAGCTTCAAAGGAAGGCTAACGCGCAGCCATTTCCAGCGCAACAAAACGCCAGGAGCGAGCGGCACACTGCCTCAGGCTGCAATGCCCGCTCGTCCGGCGCCCCCGCCAATGCCGTCGTTCAAGAAACCCCGCCCCGTTCGAACAGCATCGCTTTGGCGTAACCCCATGGCCCGTGAATACGCATGCCGCAGCGTGATCTGTCAACGCCGCCGGCCGGAGGCATAAATCGCCGATTTCGATGTATGAACAGAGGCTTATAGAGAGGATCGTTGGTGTACGGATGAGCCGGAACAGGCCGTTTTCCGGGCTTTTTCAACGAACTCGGAAACGCACGGCGCCGGTGGTGCCGACGGGCGCCAACCAAAAGCCTCCCCTTCCGGTGAATTTGTTCAATCCTTTTCAACCTGACTTTTTTTGGGGGTATTCGCCCCGCCAGGCCATCACTGCAAAAAGAGAACCCCGACCGAAGCCGGGGTTCTTGCAGGGACAAGAGTCGGAGGGTGACGCCTATCCGGCAAGCTCGTCGGGGCCGTGCAGATTCCAGTCCGTTCGCCTGGCGAGCACCAGCACATAATAGATCGCCGCGACGACCATGATCAGCAGCGTGGCGATCAGGCTCGGGCGGCCGAAGGCGGCGTCGAGCAGGTTCTGATAGGCGACATAGACCAGCGCCACGAAGGCCAGAATGGCCGGCACAGGAAACAGTGGCATGCGGTAGTGCCCGCCAGCCGTGCTGCCGTTGCGGCGCCCGGCAAACACCGCCACGCACAGAAGCGCGTAGATCACCACCAGCGACGTGCCGCTGACCACCAGCAACAGGTTGATGTCGATGAAGCAGGCGACCGCCGCCAGCACCGATACGACGATGGTGGCGATCCAGGGTGACGCGTAGCTGCCATGGACGGAGGCGACCGCGGCGTTGATCGGACCGAACCAGGTCTTGTCGCGGCCGGAGCTGAACAGCAGCCGCGCCGCCTGCAGGATGATGGCGATGACCGCGTTGAAGATGGCGACGGCGATGGCAAGGCTGATCAGCACCGTCAGCGCATGGCCGCCGCGTGCCTCGAGGAAGTACTCGATCTTCTGCGGCGCTGCGAGCAGGCCCACCAGATCCGGGGAGCCGAGCAGCACTGCGGTCAGCGGAATGAGCTCGGCGGCGACCGTGATCAACAGCGCCCAGACCACGACCTTGCCGATGTTGCGTTTGGCGTCCTGCGTCTCCTCGCCGAAATAGGCGGCGGCGCCATAGCCATTATAGGCAAAGAGCGAAACGGCGGTGGCCGCAAGGATGATGCCGGCCGAGGCCGGGACCAGCGTGTTGGTACCATCGAGCAATTGCGGCGATGTGAACAGGCTGGAGAGCGGCCGCTCGACATGAGCAAAGCCGAGACCGGTCAGGATCAGCAGCGCCAGCATCTCGATGCCGAGAAAGATGCCGGTGACAAAGGCGTTGAGCTTGATGCGCATGGCCGCGACCGTACCGGCCAGCGCGATCGTCACCACGCCGACCCATTGCGGGCTGAGGTTGGGAATGAGCACGCCGAGATAGGTGCCGACGCCGAGCGCGATGACAGCGACGATCAGCACGATCGAGACGAACACCAGCACCAGCGTGACAAAGCCCCAGAAGCGGCCAAGCGTGCGACCGATCATGGTGTATTCGCCGCCGGCCATCGGATAGGCCGACGACAGTTCGGCATAGACGAAGGCCATGAACAGGCCGATGACCGCAGCGATAACGAAACTCAGGAATGAGCCCGTGCCGGCCAGCGCGATGACACCCGGCACGATGATGAACACCGAGGATGCCGGCGTCACCGCCGAGAGCACGATCATCAGCGTGCCCAGCGCATTGAGTGCCCGGTCCAGTCCCTTGGCGGTTGGCGCGGCCTTGTCGACCGCCCCTGTTGTTGCTTCGTTTGTAGACATCGTCCTCCCCTTTTTTAATCAGATAAAAATTATCCTCCGCTGCGGAACCTATCGATCGAGTCAGATATCGTCAACAAATATGGCGCATTGGTGCTTGCAAAATTTCGCACGCCAGTTTTAAACTGAATCAAATTCAGGAAACAGAAATGGGACGACCCAAAACCCAGACCGATCGCCGCCTCACCCTGGTCGCGGCGGCAGAAACGATGATCGCCAGGCGCGGCCTTGCCGGCGTCACGCTGCGCGACGTCGCCAATGAGGCAGGGATGAGTTCGAGCGCCCTGCTCTACTACTATCCCGGCCTGAAGGACCTGCTGGACGATGTGCAGCGCAAGGCCGTCGAGCGGTTCTGCACACTGCGCGCGGCGTCGGTCGCCGAGACCGCCGATCCGCGGCTGCGGCTGAAGACGATGATCGAAAGCGGGCTGCCGACCGACGCGGACGACCAGCTCTGCCGGCTGCTGCTCGAGCTCGGCGCCTATTCGCGCTCGGATGCGAGCTACGCCGCCCGCCACATCACGCTGTTCGAGCGGCAGGTATCGATCTATGTCGGCATTCTGGAAGCGGGTGCGGCCACCGGCGTCTTCAAACTGCGGGCTGCCAGCGAGACGATCGCACGCAGCCTGGTGGTGCTCGAGGACGGGCTGGGGCTGCATCTCGTCAACGTCGTGCCAGCGGTCGATCAAGCTTCGGCGATGGCAATCCTGACCAGCTATGCCGAGCTTGCCACCGGCTGCAGCCTTCGCTGAGCCGGCTTACATCAACGGAGCGAACCCCAAGCATGGACCAACTGCCGACGCAGACCACCACGCCAGCCGGCAAAGCACGAGCCCGGGCGCTCGCCATTCCCCTGCAAGGCACGCCCGGCCGCGCCAATGCCATCACCGATGTCGACGGCGTCCTGGTCGGATATTCCACAATCATCCAAGGCGAAGGCAAGCTCAACCTCGGACAGGGGCCGGCGCGCACCGGCGTGACGGCCATCCTGCCGTTCGGCCATGACGGCGTCGGTGTCGCCTGTGCGGCCGGCTACCACTCCTTCAACGGCAATGGCGAGATGACCGGCGCATCGTGGATCGAGGAGGCCGGCAGTATCAGCCTGCCGATCCTGATCACCAACACCCATGCGATCGGCCCTTGCCATCGCGGCATCATCGACTGGGTGGCGCGCCACAAGCCCGATGTCGCCAACCAGTGGCTGCTGCCGGTGGTGGCCGAAACCTGGGATGGCTATCTCAACGACATCAATGGCTCGCATGTCACGGTCGATCACGCCATCGCCGCGATCGACAATGCGGCAAGCGGGCACATCGAGGAAGGCTCGGTCGGCGGCGGCACGGGCATGAACTGCTACGCCTTCAAGGGCGGTTCCGGCACCGCCTCGCGGATCTGACTACGGCCATCGCTCCTACACGGTCGGCGTCTTTCTGCAGGCCAATTTCGGCTCGCGCCATGAACTCACCATCGCCGGCGTACCGCTCGGCGATCAGCTGGCGGACGACAACCCGATGGAGTCGTATTTCCGCGGCGGCCCGACGGGCGCCGGCTCCTGCATCGGCATCGTCGCCACCGACGCGCCACTTCTGCCCGGCCAGTGCAAGGCGCTGGCCCGGCGTGTGCCGCTCGGCCTGGCGCGGACGGGCACCACCGGCTCGCATTTTTCCGGCGATATTTTTCTCGCCTTTTCGACCGCAAACCGCGATGCGCTCAACGGCCGCTTTCCCAAAGGCCCGGCCAGCGAAGAGAGCTACAGCCGCATGGACTTCATCCCATGGGGACGGACGGACGATTTCTACACGGCCGTCGTGCAGGCGACCGAGGAGGCTGTGCTCAACGCGCTCCTCGCCAACAGCGACATGATCGGCCGTGACGGCAACCGCAGCCCTGCTTTGCCGCATGCCAAGGTTTTAGCAACGCTGAAGGCTCGTGGAGTTGTCTCCGGCTGAGAGCGGCCAGCGCATTTCGGATCCCGCGAGCATATGCAAAAAGCCCCGGCGTTTTTCCCGCCGGGGCTTTTTGCTTTCTTCAATAGCGAGCCGTCTCGTGGCCCGCCGTGAAAACAATCAGGCAGCGGCCGAGACCTTCGCGTCGGTCGCAACCTCCGAGATGGTCTTCAGGATCTGCGAAGCGATCTGGTAGGGGTCGCCTTGCGAGTTCGGGCGGCGGTCTTCCAGATAACCCTTGTAGTCATTCTTGATGAAGGAGTGCGGCACACGGATCGACGCACCACGGTCGGCGATGCCGTAGCTGAACTTGTTCCACGGTGCGGTCTCATGCTTGCCGGTCAGACGCTTGTCGTTGTCCGGGCCGTAGACGGCGATGTGGTCCATCAGGTTCTTGTCGAACTGCGCCATCAGCGATTCGAAATACGCCTTGCCGCCGACTTCGCGCATATAGGCGGTCGAGAAGTTGGCATGCATGCCCGAGCCGTTCCAGTCGGTATCGCCGAGCGGCTTGCAGTGGAACTCGATGTCGATGCGGTACTTTTCCGTGAGGCGCAGAAGCAGATAGCGGGCGATCCACATCTGGTCGGCGGCCTTCTTGGAGCCCTTGCCGAAAATCTGGAATTCCCACTGGCCCTTGGCCACTTCGGCGTTGATGCCTTCATGGTTGATGCCGGCGGCGAGGCAAAGGTCGAGATGGTCCTCGACGATCTGGCGCGCGACATCGCCAACGTTCTTGTAGCCGACGCCGGTGTAGTAAGGGCCCTGCGGCGCGGGATAGCCGCTCTCCGGGAAGCCGAGCGGGCGGCCGTCCTTGTAGAAGAAATATTCCTGCTCGAAGCCGAACCACGCACCCTCGTCATCGAGGATAGTGGCGCGCTTGTTGGATGCGTGCGGCGTGACACCATCAGGCATCATGACTTCGCACATGACCAGCACGCCGTTCGTGCGGGTCGGGTCCGGATAAACCGCGACCGGCTTAAGCACGCAATCGGAGCTGTGGCCCTCGGCCTGCATCGTGGAGGAACCGTCGAAGCCCCACAGCGGCAGCTCTTCGAGCGTCGGGAATTCGGCGAATTCCTTGACCTGCGTCTTGCCGCGAAGGTTGGGGACTGGGGTGTATCCATCGAGCCAAATGTACTCGAGCTTATATTTCGTCATTCTAGCCTCTCGTTGCTTGTTCACCGAACACCAAACGGCGTCGACATGCGTCTGCCGTCGGCAGCCGGCGCTGCCGATCCCTAAAATGCAATTCGTGTGCCACTCCGGCTCCGGTGGGTGCGGCAAAATGGCCGCGATATCGCGTCGAATTTGCTGAGCCGCCTCATCACTGGGCCCATATCAGTCAAACCAGGATTATGCATAAATATTAGGCAATTACTGATCTTTTCGTAGGCATATTGCCTAAATGAATCGCAGGACCTATCTTGTAGGAAAGCTGAATCGACAAGCTCCTGAAAAAGAAAGGAGACCGCCCATGGAAGTCGTCCCCTCCCGTCCGTCGGCAAAAATTCTGATGTTCCCTCTGGCACCGCGCAAATCTGCCTCAAATTTAGGCGCGAAGGCGAAATTCGCGGCAGAGGTCGCCTCGCTGCGTTACACGCACGCCGATTTTGACGGCTGGTATCACGAAGCAGCCGTCGAGGAAGAAAATCAGCGCAAGAGCTGAACCTTCTGCATCGTTTCCACACGAAAAAGCCCGGCGTGATTGCTCACGCCGGGCTTTTTCATTTCCACGCTGATCCGATCGGCTACTGCTTGGCGTGCAGATCGGTTCCGAGCGTGTCTTTGACGAAGATCATGCCAATGACCAGCGTGATCGCCGCGATCACCACCGGATACCAAAGGCCATAATAGATATCGCCCTTGTAGGCACTGAGCGCGAACACGGTCGCCGGCAGCAGGCCGCCGAACCAGCCATTGCCGATGTGATAGGGCAACGACATGCCGGTGTAGCGGATGCGGGTCGGGAACATCTCGACCAGGATCGCCGCGATCGGCCCATAAACCATGGTCACGAACAGAACCAGGATGAACAGGATACCGATCGTCATCGGCCAGTTCACCGCCGCTGGATCAGCGAACATGGCAAAGGCGCCGCCGCCCGGTATGTTGTAGACGGTGACCTCAGGCGCGCCCGCTGCCTCATCGGCGGTCAGAAGCTTGTCCTTCACCGCCTGGTCGGTTGGCACGGCTGCCTTTTCGCCGCCGCGGATGGCGGCGGCATCGAGCTTCAGTTCCGGATTGGCCGCGATGAAGGCCTCGAGCTTCTGGTCCGCAACCTTGATCGCCGCGCGCTTCAGCGGATAACCGCCGTCCTGCAGCGACATGTTGACGGCCTTGACGAAGGCGGCGTCCTTGGCCTTGGCCTGATCGCCTGCGGCGACCGCATCGTAGGATGCCACCGTCTCCGTACCGATCTTGACCGACGCAGCCGTTCCGGCCGCAGCGGTCGACACCACGTCATAGGGGACCGAGTTCTTGGTCAGGAATGACGTCGCGATGTCGCAGGACGTCGTGAACTTCGCCGTACCGACCGGATTGAACTGGAACTTGCAGTCGCCAGGAGCTGCCGTCACCGTTGCCCGTGTGCTCTGCTGTGCCTTGGCGAGCGCCGGGTTAGCGGCCCAGGTCAATGCCTTGAACAGCGGGAAGGTGCAGACGATGGCCAGCGCAAGGCCAGCCATGATGATCGGCTTGCGGCCGATCTTGTCGGACAGCCAGCCGAACACGACGAAGAAGATCGAGCCAAGCGCCAGCGCGGCGGCGATCATGATGTTGACGGACTGCGCGTCGACCTTCAGCACGTTCTGCAGGAAGAACAGTGCGTAGAATTGGCCATTGTACCAGACGACGGCCTGACCGGCGGTGAGGCCGAGCAATGCCAGCAGGGCGATCTTGGCGTTCTTCCACTGGCCAAAGGCTTCCGAGAGCGGCGCCTTGGAGCCCTTCCCTTCGTCCTTCATCTTCTGGAAGGTCGGGGACTCCGAGAGAGACAACCGGATCCAGATCGAAACGGCGAGCAGCAGGAAAGAGACGATGAAAGGAATGCGCCAGCCCCAATTGGCGTAGGTTTCCTTGCTCAACGACCCTTGGACAATCAGGATGACGATCAGCGACAGGAACAGGCCGAGTGTCGCCGTCGTCTGGATCCAGGACGTGTAGAAGCCGCGGCGATCATCGGGTGCGTGCTCGGCAACATAGGTCGCCGCACCACCGTATTCGCCGCCGAGCGCCAGGCCCTGCAGCATGCGCAGGCCGATCAAGATCACCGGAGCGGCGATGCCCAAGGTCGCATAGCCGGGCAGCAGACCGACCAGGAAGGTCGACAGGCCCATGATCGTCATGGTGACGAGGAATGTGTATTTGCGGCCGACAAGATCGCCAATGCGACCGAACAACAGCGCCCCGAACGGGCGGACAAGGAAGCCGGCAGCGAAGGCCAGCAGCGCGAAGATGTTGCGCGTCGCCTCGGGAATGGCCGGGCTGAAAAAGGTCGAACCGATGAAGGCCGCCAGTGAGCCGTAGAGATAGAAATCATACCATTCGAAAACGGTGCCGAGCGAGGAAGCGAAGATGACCTTCTTCTCTTCCCGCGTCATGCCGCGGCTCGTTCCGCCGGCGGTCGATGCCATTGCCATTGAGTTGTCCTCCCGTGAGACCCTTGTCCTCGATGCCGCGTGGCGGTGTCAGCGTTCTCCTCCGAACACGGACTCACGACAGCCATCGCGGAAAAAATGACAGAAAGCGCCCGCCAACGGCAGAGCGACGATGGGATTATGACTTTGGTATTAGGTGCGCTGCGGTAAGGACCTGAGATCAGGCCTTGAGCGCTTTGAGAAGGCCGACGGCAGCCATCATGTCGCGTTTGCGGGCGGCGCGGCGCGCGAGCGCTTCGGCGTCCTGTCCCCAATGCTCGATCTGCCAGTCCTCGTCGACATGGCCGGCCGCCCAGGCGGCCTCTACGTCGAGCTCGCCGAAATCGACGGCCAGCGCCAGCAGCGCCGAACCGGTCAGCGAGGTCATGAGGTGGATGGCGGCCAGCCGCAGCGGCTCGGCGCGCTGAGCAAGATGACTGCCAAGAATGGCGATCGTCTCGCGCGGCTGCTCGACATGGATAATCCCCTCGGCAAGGTTGAAGCGGGCTCCGAGTGTGGCACGCGCCCAATCGATGACCGGATCCCACTGCTCGTTTTGCCGGTCGACCAGCCCTTCTGGCGCATCAGTGCGGTAGCAGAGCAGATCGGACGAGGCAAAACGCAGTATGTCCTCCAGCACCGCCTGCGGATCGCTGGCAACGCCGTCGATGGCGGTGTTGACCAGGCGCATCACCGGCATCGTCACCGGATTGATCGTCTCGCCCTGCGAGGCGAATTCGTCGGCAACCAGCGCTGCAGCCGCCTCGGTCGGCAGCGCCAGCAGCGCCTTGCCCGGCGTGCGCACCGGCTTGCCGTCGAGATGCACGGCGAAACCTTCCTCCACCGGCGCAACCGAAACGGTCTTGTAGAAGCGCTTGGGCAGCGGTGTCTTCATCTGGATCTGGGCGCGACGCACCGGATCCGGATCGGAAAGATATTTTCCGGCTTCGAGGTCTTTGAGGATGTCACGCATGAAAAGTCTCTCTCACACCGGTGTCAGCTTGCGTGCCTGCCGGTTGACCATGATCAGCCCCGCCGCAATCAAGCCAAGTGCCAGAAAAATGCGAATGGTCAGCGGCTCGTTCAAGATGATCGCGCCGCACAAAACGCCGAAAACCGGCGACAGGAAGGTGAAGCTGGACAGGCCGGAGGCTGGATAGCGGCGCAGCAGCCAGAACCACAGGACATAGGTGAAAGCGACGATGTAGATCGCCTGGAAAAGCAGCGCCAATGTCGGCAACAAGGACGGGTCACGTACTGGCGGCCCGGCGAGAGGCAGCACCAATATGCCGACGATCGCCGCGCCGGCGAGCTGATAGAGCAGCAGTTTCTCCGCGCTCGCCTCGACCAGTTTCGACCGCTTGATGAGGATATTGGTCCAAGCCCAAAAAAATCCGGAGCCGAGACTGAGCAGATCGCCGAACAGCATGTCCCCGCCGCCAAGCTTGTCGGAAAAGACGGTGGCAAGGCCGGCGAAGGCCAGCAGCAGGCCAAGGAACTTGCGCATGGTGATTTGTTCGCCAAGCAGGAAGTGCCCGCCAATCAGCATCCAGAACGGCATGGTGTTGACCAGCAGCGTGTTGCGGGCAACGGTCGTGTGCTCCAGGCCGACATAGAGGCAGAGGAACTCGATGCCGAAAAGCACGCCGACGGCTATGCCGGCCAGCAATGTGCCATCGCGCGTGAACAGCGCGATGCCGCGCCAGCGGCACCAGAGGAAGACGCAGAAGCCGCCGATGATCGAGCGCGCGATCGACAGGAAGACAGGGTCGTAGCCGGCGTAGGAGATTTTGGCGGCGACGTAGTTCAGGCCCCAGGAAAAGGTCAGGCCGACCATGATGGCGGCGGCGGCCATGTCGACTGCGTCGCGCCGATCGAGCGCGTCGGTGGCGCCGCTCAAGCTCAATCCTCCGCGCTGGCGTCGTCGAAGCCGATCAGGTTCCAGCTCTGGCGCATATGCGGCGGCATCGGCGCGGTGACGTCGATGACGCCCTTGTCCGGGTGCGGAATGATGATGCGGCGCGCATGCAGATGCAGGCGGTTTTGAATGCCGCCGGGAAAATCCCAGTTGGTGTCGGCCTCGAAATATTTCGGGTCGCCGATGATCGGGCAGCCGATATAGGCGGCATGGACGCGAAGCTGGTGGGTGCGGCCCGTATAAGGCTCCATCTCCAGCCAGGTCATGGTCTGCGCCGCCTGTTCGATGATGCGGTAGTAGGATACGGCGTGATCGGCGCCTTTTTCACCATGCGCAGCCACCCGCACACGGTCGCCGTCCTCGGTCGGCTCCTTGATCAGCCAGGTTGAGATCTTGTCCTCGCGCTTGGGTGGAACGCCCTTGACCAGGGCCCAGTAGGTTTTCTTGGTCTCGCGGGCGCGGAACGCCTCGGACAGCTTCATTGCCGCGAGCCGGGTGCGGGCGACGACCAGCACGCCCGACGTGTCGCGGTCGAGCCGGTGGACCAGCCGTGGCTTCTCGCCCTTCTGGTTGCGCCAGGCTTCCAGCATGTCGTCGACATTGCGGGTGACGCCCGAGCCACCCTGCACCGCCAAACCTGCCGGCTTGTTGAAGACGAAAACCTTCGGATCCTCATGGATCAGCATTTTTGCCAGAACGTCGGCATCGCCCTGGTTGCGGATCGAATGGCCGGTCAGCGCGCTCTCGCCCTTCTTGTCGACCTCGAGTGGCGGGATGCGCACCACCTGGCCAGGCTCGACACGGCTGTCGGCCTTGACGCGGCCGCCATCGACGCGGATCTGGCCGGAGCGCAGCAGCTTCTGCAAATGGCCGAAACCAAGGCCCGGGAAATGGGTTTTGAACCAGCGATCGAGCCGCATGCCCGCCTCGCCGGCCTCCACCGTGATCTGTTCAACGCCTGCCATATTGTCTTCGCTTATCCGTTTCCAAAGCAGGGCTCGGCCTGCGCTTGGCGCGGCAATAGCATTAAGGCAGGCTTCTTGCGAGCCAAAGTCCCAGAAACAGGGCGACAATGGCGCCGACGACGCTGGCCAGCGCATATCCAAACGCCGGCAGCGTGGCTCCCCGCTCCCACAGCGTCGCGAAATCGAGCGAAAAGGCGGAAAAAGTCGTGAAGCCGCCAAAGATGCCGGTGGCGACAAACAGCCTGACTTCGTTCGATCCGCCGCGGCGCGCCAGTATGGCGATGAACAGGCCCATGGCAAAGGAGCCGACAATGTTGATGGCCATCGTGCCCCAGGGATAATTGGGGCCGACAAGGCGCAGCGCGCCCATATTGGTGAGATGGCGAATGCCGGCGCCGATGCCACCGCCGACGACCACGAGAAGCAGATTGAACATCGTCGTCTACTGCCCCTGCGAAGGCGGTGGCGTCAATCCCTTCAAGCCCGTGACAGCACTTCCGGGATAGCACAGACGGTTGAGCGCGTCAGAAACCGCCTCTCACGCCCATTGTCGAGCGAGAACATGCCACCCCTGCCCGGCACCACATCGATGAGGAGGTCGGTGTGCTTCCACACCTCATATTGCGAAGCGCTGATGTAGACCGGGGTGTCGCCGATCTCGCCCAGCAAGACGTCATTGTCGCCGACGATGAAATCGCCGCGGGGGTAGCACATTGGCGAGGAGCCGTCGCAGCCGCCGCCGGACTGGTGGAACAGCACCGGACCGTGATCGGCGATGATCTCCGCCAGGAAAGCGATGGCTTCCGGCGTGGCCGAGACCTTTCCCAGGGAAACCTTGTCTGGCATGCCGTCCTCCACGACGAAACCTCAGGCGCGGCCGGCGAGCCTGGCCGCATGACAGAGCGCGCATGATCCCTCGGAAAGGATCATGCGCTGCCTTGGGAGGCGATCAGAAGAAGCCGAGCTTCTTCGGGCTGTAGCTGACCAGCATGTTCTTGGTCTGCTGATAGTGGTCGAGCATCATCTTGTGGTTTTCGCGGCCGATGCCGGACTGCTTGTAGCCACCGAACGCCGCGTGCGCGGGATAGGCGTGGTAGCAGTTTGTCCAGACACGGCCGGCCTGGATGGCGCGGCCGAAGCGATAGCAGCGGTTCGCGTCACGGCTCCAGATGCCGGCGCCGAGGCCATAGAGCGTGTCGTTGGCGATCGACAATGCCTCGTCGTCATCCTTGAAGGTCGTCACCGACACCACCGGCCCGAAAATCTCCTCCTGGAAGATGCGCATTTTGTTGTGGCCCTTGAACACGGTCGGCTTGACGTAGTAGCCGCCGGCCAAATCGCCCGGCAGGTGGTTTTGTTCGCCACCGGCCAACACTTCGGCGCCTTCCTTGCGGCCGATATCGAAGTGGCTGAGGATCTTTTCCAGCTGTTCGCCCGATGCCTGTGCGCCGATCATGGTCGCCGGGTCGAGCGGATCGCCCTGGACAATTGCCTCGACGCGCTTCAGCGCCTTTTCCATGAACTTGTCATAGATTTTCTCATGCACCAGCGCGCGGCTTGGGCAGGTGCAGACCTCGCCCTGGTTGAGCGCGAACATGACGAAGCCTTCGATCGCCTTGTCGAAGAAATCATCGTCCTCCGATGTCACGTCCTGGAAGAAGATGTTGGGCGACTTGCCGCCGAGTTCGAGCGTCACCGGGATGAGGTTTTGGCTGGCATATTGCGAGATCAGCCGACCGGTCGTCGTCTCACCGGTAAAGGCGATCTTGGCGATGCGGTTCGAGGAAGCGAGCGGCTTGCCGGCTTCGAGGCCGAAGCCGTTGACGATGTTGAGCACGCCATCCGGCAACAGGTCGCCGATCAGGTCCGCCCACAGCATGATGGTGGCGGGCGTCTGTTCGGCGGGCTTCAGCACCACGCAATTGCCGGCGGCAAGGGCCGGCGCCAGTTTCCATACCGCCATCAGCAGCGGGAAATTCCAGGGAATGATCTGGCCGACGACGCCAAGCGGCTCATGGAAATGATAGGCGACGGTGTCGTGGTCGATCTCGGAGATGCCGCCTTCCTGGCTGCGTACGGCTCCAGCGAAATAGCGGAAATGGTCGATGGCGAGCGGCAGGTCGGCCGCGGTCGTCTCGCGGATCGGCTTGCCATTATCCCAGGTCTCGGCGAGCGCCAGAAGGTCGAGATTGTCTTCCATGCGGTCGGCGATACGGTTGAGGATCAACGCGCGCGCAGCCGGGCTGGTCCTGCCCCAGGCGTCCTTGGCCTTGTGCGCGGCATCAAGCGCCGCCTCGATGTCGTTCGCATCCGAACGGGCGATTTCGCCAAGCGGCTTCCCGTTCACCGGCGAGATGTTGTCGAAATACTTTCCTGAATGCGGCGCCATCCATTTGCCGCCGATGTAGTTGTCGTAGCGCTTGGCGAAGGGAACCTTGGCCGTGCGGGAAAATTCCACCTTGTTCATCGTCTTCCTCCCAGGAAACAGCGGTACGGGATGTACTGCGCTGCCAGGGAGATTGCGGACAGCCTCGGGCTTTGTCAGCCCGGGCAAGTCATCCACCCAAGGCCGACTGTCGCAAGATTGCGACAGGTTTGACGCCGAAACTCAATGTGGCCGGCGGATGCCGAAGCGGGCGAGCTTGCGATGCAGAGTGGCTCGCGAAATGCCGAGATTGTGCGCGGCGGCAGAGACGTTACCATCGGCGCGCGCGATCGCCCGCTGGATTACTCCGCGCTCCGCTTCCTCGAGTTCCTCCGCGGCCTTGGCGACGTCACCAAGGATGTCGGCGGCGGGCAGCCCCCTGGCCAGAGCCTGTTGCGTGATGCCGAGGCTCTGCCGCGCCGAGCGGGTCGCACCGACGACCAGATCATCGCCGTTGACCGCAATCAACGCGCCGGCGCCGCGCTCGGCCGCCGAGGCAAGCAGAATGCGGGCATTGGGAAAAGACAGGCGAAAATTCTCGGCCTCGATGCGGCGAGCGGCATCACCGACCGCCATGGCGATCAGGCCGACAAAGCCTTCGGTCAGATCCGACCGGCACGACGAGACATCGAGCGCGGCAGCCAGATTGCCCTCGTGGTCGTAAATCGGCGCCGTGGTGCAGCTGAGCAGCGTGTTGCTCGAAAAGAAGTGCTGGTCGCGGTGGATGGTCAGCGCGCGCTGGTCGGCGAGGCATGTGCCGATGCCGTTGGTGCCCTCGGAGTCCTCACTCCATACTGTCCCGGTCCACAGGCCCCATTCGTCGAAGGTCTCGTCATCGGCGGAAGCCCCACGGCGTTCGACAGGGATACCGTCGCGATCGGCCAGCAGGACGCAACAGCCAATGCCGCCGACCGCAAGATAGAGACGATCAAGGCTCGCATCCGCGGCACGCAGCAGCTGCTCGACCCGCTGCCGCGCCAGCCTGAACTCGCCTTCAGTCAGCCGACGAGGCGCCTGTCGTTGGCCAGGATCCAGCCCATGCACCGTGAGCGAGCGCCTCCAGGAGGCAACCAATGCCGATCGGGCGGCATCGCTGGTGGCAATGGCCGCCTGGATGATATCGGCATGATGGGCCGGCTGTCCGCTCACCTCATCCTCCCAAGGCGCTTCCGACTCAAGCAGCGTTATATCCGTTCAGATATATCCGCCGCATCGAGTTGTAGGGGAATAGCGACTGCTGGCGCTATAAGACAATGGTCCAACAGCAATAGCGGGAGGTGGCCGACCGCTAAAAGCCGCCAGAACGCTGCCAGCGAGGCCGGCAGCGCCGCGAAGCTTTCAGCTCAGGTGGTTTCGACCTTCTTTGGCTTGGTCGAGCCGATCATCTTCCAGTTCTTATAAAACATCGAATTGATGCGCTCGACGCTGACGGAGACAACCGCGAGCATACCTGCGATCAGTCTCGGGAACGGGGACGGCCTGATAATGTCCATGAACACGCAGTAGCGGCGGCCATCATATTCATTGACCGAGCGATGCAGCAGCGTGTCGTCGAAAATGAACAGCGGATTGTCGTACCAGTAGTTCTTGACGTTGCCGCATTCGACGAAGATTTCGGACTTCACCGGAACCAGATTGTAGAGGATGCGCAGGCTGAGTCGCAGTGGGCCGAAATGCCAGGAGGTCGATTCTGCGCTTGCTGAAGACCGACACGGCGATGGTCTTGATGTATTTGAAATCCTTGTTGAACTCGGCGACGTTGTCGATCCTGTGCTTGCCATACCACTGATAGACATACATGCCGCGCCGGCCTGCGCCGAAATTGGCGTCGATGTCGGCGATGATCTCGTCCTTGCGCGCCTTGAAGATGTCCAGGACCTCATTGACCTCGCGCTGATAATCCTCGGGAAACTGTTCCAGCTTCCACACGCCGGGGTTCCTGTAGCAGAGCAGATCGACCAGCAGGTTGAACGGCGACAGCAGCCAGGTGAAAAGACCGTTGCCGAGGAAATAGCCGCGAAACAGCGACAGGTCCTTATTGGCATTGCGCAGCACATCGATCAGGCCGCAGACGATCCAGATCGTGGTCAGGATCGGAATGAAATAGAAGCCGAGCGCGAGAAGCGGGATTGCGATCACAGCCTGGCGAAGGAGTCTACGGGTTTGCTTTGTCATTGTGTTCCGCGCGGGAGCGCGATCCTGTTCGCATGAGCCAAATTGCGGCGACCCCCGCCAGCCGCGCGCCTTGATAGGATTTTTTGTTTCCCTGCACAATGCTATTGCAACGATAGACCGGCGAGTGGAGTGCGCCCCTCGGAGCGGACAGGATCAAGCGGCAGTTTTGACCGACTGGCGCATTGGGGACCGGCGCTTCATCCATGCGGCTGCGTTGAAAGACGCCTTTGCCCGGGTCGCCAATGCGACACTTCCATCCGTAAAACTGCGATCTGGGTTGATACCGGCACGGCCTGCGCATCGACTTCCAAGAAGTTCGGAGCTTGGGGCAGAAACATGATGATGAAATAGTATGCCCGATACGGTAAGCGTACCATGATGATATACTAGCATGTCGAAAAAGGGCCGGTATCTATTCGCGGTTGAATCAATATCCGTCACCAAAGGTTGATAATTTTGTTTCCGATCACAATTGTGGAGTATACATATAATGCTATGCGTTCACATCACAGGAACAGAACGGCACTATAATAGAGTTGCTGCCGTAAACGACAACGGCGAGTGGAAAATGTTTATGCCATTTCCTCGAAACACGATTGAGGAAGCGGCGCTCGTTGGCACCGATATTTTGGTATGCCTATCGGACGAAGGCGAAATTTGCCTGATCAATTTCCGCTCGGGCCTGGAAATCGCGAGGCGAAGTTTGTTGCCGGGCAGACCGTACAGACTCCTTGTGGCGCGTAATTCGGAGTTTATCGTTGCTTATGATGCGAGCTCGATTGGCTTGCCGCGGAGTAGAAATACCACCTGGTATCCTCACCACATCGCGATATTGAAGGTCACCGACCTTTCAACAATTACCGAGGGTAATTTTATCGATTTGTCGGCAGGGCAAACTTCGGGGCGAATCGTCTATCGCGACGGAGGCAGCAGAGGTAACACCGACGGATCCATTGATTTAGATATTGCCACGAATATCTTTCAGGATAGTTCCGGTCGGCTGTCATTTGCTACTATTCAAATTCAATAAGCCCGAAGCTTGGTTTTTGCCGGATCGATCCAAAGGATTGGTCGTTGAAATTCACGCCTCTCCCAGCAGCCGACAACCCGTGGCGATGGTACAGCCAAAGTGGAGATTATGCTCTCGTCCCTCATTTGGGCACACGATGGCGTCGCAGTCTGAGAATAAAAATAGATCTAATTCATGATTTCGCAAGGACGACCTTAAGCACGATCTTCCAGCGCGATTTTAGTAATTCACAATTAAAAATGGGACGATAATCTTAAGGGGTATCATCGCAATAAAGGTACAATCGAATTATGGACAATTGACCCGCCAAAACAGGTCAAACTGATTAGAACTCGTAATGGAATTCCCCCAGATTTTGTCGACAACATTGTTTGGGAACCAGATGATGCCGTTTTTTGGGTCAAATTCGGCGGAGACTCTCGGCGAATTGATTTCCAACGCGTTGATATAAATGGAAAGCAACTATCACCCGTCTTCAGCTTTCAGCGATTTCGCGATAAAAATTATCCCTATCTTCAGGACATTTTTGATCTCGCGGATCCCAATCGGATCGAGATACGTTCATTCTCGAATTCCGTTTATATCCAGCGCGCTTGGTGTACGAGTAATGTGAGATTTCGACTGATAGCAGATGGCGAGGACGGTTTCCTTGAGGACACGTCTCCATATCCACCCGAAAAACTGGTCAGGCGCTTTCTTGCCAAATCAGATCGTCGGCATGTTGTACATGTTAATGAATTCTCTAAGGACGCAATCTCCGAGGCTCTTCTCCGCCTCGCTGAGGACATAGATCAGCGTCTCGCAGAGCTTCTGCAAGAGGACGTGCTGGAGCTGTCTTTCAAAATTGAGAAACGAACGCTGAATGAAACGGCATTCTTTAGGCGGTTGACGCAAGATCGCATTCCCATTGCGCCGGTACTTCGTCGTCTCATGACGGCTTACTTGAATGCTCATTCCGCCGCCGTCGAGGCCAAAGGGATTTTTCGTCAACTCTGGGGACCAGAGGGTCAGGGGGCACTCGCTCCAGCAATGCAAGCTCTTTTGAGTATCGACCCAGACTCCCATGACATTTTTAGGAGTTACCTAGCCAAGCGAAACGGCGAATATGACGTTTATTCCACTGATGTAATCATGAAACGCTACATTCAAAAATCCGGATGGCGTAACATCGCAATGATAGGCTTTGGTATATACTTTGCTCTGATCCGTCACAAAGATGGTCTGCGGGCGATACGAGGGGGGCTTCTCAATGAATATGGGCTTTTGAGCGCGGCAGAGAAAACGGTGAGTGAGGCTACTTTTGCTGCCATGATTTCGCAAGAGATAGATCAATTTATGGTAGATCCCGGCCTTGATTACGGCACCAAAGAAGACCTTTATGTTTCCATTCAACCAAGCTTGGAACTGACAAAATATGGCCGGAGGGTATTGGGTTTTCTCTCATTTGGAGAAAAATTGAATCTGAAGAGAGGTCCCGAAAAACACGGTTGGAACCCGGGATTTTTGCAGGCCGTTGATGCGCAGCGTGCTCGTGCAGAAAAGGCGGCTCGACCATGGTGGACATATGTGTTCAGAAAAAATAGATAATCCAACTTCAAACAGCGGAAACCTCACTGCTGACGGATTGTTCCACTGGCCAAATATGCAGCTTCGAGCCGACAGGGGCCAGTTTTAGATACATTACTCAACTGGTCTCAATGCACCGGCAGCAGGAAAATCTATTTTTCTCGCTCGCTGCGCAGCTTCGCCCAATAGTCCAGCCGCTTCCTTATATCGCGCTCGAAGCCGCGTTCGGGCGGATCGTAAAATGTCTGCCGGCCCATCTTTTCCGGAAAATAGTCCTGGCCGGAAAAAGCGTCGGGCTCGTCATGATCGTAGCGATAGCCGGCGCCGTAATCCTCTTCCTTCATCAGCTTGGTCGGCGCGTTGAGGATGTGCTTGGGCGGCAGCAGCGAACCGTACTCCTTGGCCGCGCGTGTCGCCGCCTTGAAGGCGGTGTAGACGGCATTGGATTTGGGCGCGGTGGCGAGATAGACGGTGGCCTCGGCAAAGGCGAGTTCGCCCTCCGGCGAGCCCAGATAGTCGTAGGCGTCCTTGGCGGCATTGGCGACGACCAGCGCCTGCGGATCGGCAAGGCCGATGTCC
Source organism: Mesorhizobium huakuii (assembly GCF_014189455.1). NCBI lineage: Bacteria > Pseudomonadati > Pseudomonadota > Alphaproteobacteria > Hyphomicrobiales > Phyllobacteriaceae > Mesorhizobium > Mesorhizobium huakuii. Next base: position 6,062,613 of record NZ_CP050296.1, on the reverse strand, counting down.
TCCATCGCCATGCGCACCAGCCGGCGGCCGAGATAGAGCGGATCCTCGCCAGCGTCGAACATGCGCGCGAGATAGTAGAGCGCTGCATCGGGATCGGAGCCGCGCACCGACTTGTGCAGCGCCGAGATCAGATTGTAGTGGCCGTCCTGGCCCTTGTCGTAGATCGGTGCGCGGCGCTGGACGATGCGCTGCAGCCCTTCGGGATCGAAGACCTCGCCGGGCTTGGCGGCACGCCAGACTTCCTCGGCGAGCGTCAGCGATGCGCGGCCGTCGCCATCGCTCATGCGGATCAGCATCGCTCGCGCCTCGTCGTCGAGCGGCAACGCCCTGCCCTCCGTCGCCTCCGCCCGTGTCATCAGCTTGGCGATGCTCTCCTCGCCGAGCGAATGAAAGACCATGACGCGCGCGCGCGACAACAAAGCGGCGTTGAGTTCGAAGGATGGGTTCTCGGTTGTGGCGCCAACCAGGACGACCGTCCCGTCCTCCATGACGGGGAGAAAGGAATCCTGCTGGGCGCGGTTGAAGCGATGGATCTCGTCGACGAAAAGCAAGGTCTGGCGACCGTTGGCGCGGCGCAGCTTGGCCGTCTCGAACACTTTCTTCAGGTCGGCGACGCCGGAAAACACCGCCGATATCTGCTCGAAGGCAAGGCTTGTCTCACCGGCGAGCAGCCTCGCCACCGTGGTCTTGCCGGTGCCCGGCGGCCCCCAGAAGATCATCGAACCGAGCGAGCCGGACCCGATCAAACGCGTCAGCGCGCCATCGGGACCGGTCAGATGCTCCTGGCCGACGACCTCGCCAAGGTTTCTCGGCCGCAGCCTGTCGGCCAGCGGCCGCCCGGGCGGCGCTTTTTCCGGTTCATCGACACTGAACAGATCGGCCATGCACTTCTTTTGGTTTGGAGCGCGATCCCTTCAGACCGAACTCAGTAACGCAACACTTGGCGCAGTATCTGCCCGCCCCGCTCGACGGTAAAGCGCCACCAGCGCGTATCCTGCTGGGCTACCTGCGCCAGCGTCGCGGCGGTGTCGATGGTGGTGCCGTTGACCTCGCGCACGATGTCGCCCGGCAGGAAACCGAAATCGGCGGCCGGCGAATCGCGGTTGATATCGATCACCGTCACGCCCTTGAGGTCGGTGCGCAGGCCAAGCTTCTGGGCGAGCCGCGGCGACAATTCCGCGACCTTGGCGCCCGAGAACGGGCTGCGGCCATGCAGCGTCACTTCCGAGGCTTTCGCGCCCTCCGGCGCACGCTCTAGCGCGATGTCCATCGCCGCCTGCTGGCCCTTGGTCAGGACCGCGAAATTCGCCTTGGTGCCGATCGACAGCGTCGCCATGCGATAGTCCAGCGCCTCGATGCTCTCGACGGGCTTGCCGTTGATCTGCAGCACGACATCACCCGCCTTCAGCCCAGCCTTGCCCGCCGGTCCGGTCGCTTCGACGGAAGAGACCAGCGCCCCGGTCGGCTTTTCCATGCCGAGCGATTCGGCGATCTGCGGCGTCACCGCCTCGAACTCGGCGCCGATATAGGGCCGTTCGAAGAAATCGAGGCCGGCCTTGGCGGCATCGGCGAAAGCCCGCACCATGTTGGCGGGGATGGCAAAGCCGATGCCGATCGAGCCGCCGCTGCGGCTGTAGATGGCGGTGTTGATGCCAACCAGCTGGCCGCCCATGTTGATCAGCGCTCCGCCGGAATTGCCGGGATTGATGGCCGCGTCGGTCTGGATGAAATAGCCCGAATCCGAGACGCCTATATGGCTGCGGGCAAGTGCCGAAACGATGCCGCTGGTGGTGGTCTGGCCAACGCCGAAGGGGTTGCCGATAGCCAACACCAGGTCGCCGACCTCGAGCGCGTCGGAATCGCCGATGGCGATGACCGGGAACGGCTTGTCGGATTCGATCTTGAGCACGGCAAGATCCAGCGTCTCGTCCTTGAGCATCACCTTGCTGGTGAATTCACGCCCGTCGGCGGTCGCCACCTTGACCTCGTCGGCATCCTTGATGACGTGGAAATTGGTGACGATGACACCGCTCGGGTCGACGAGCACGCCTGAGCCCAGCGAGGACTGCGCGCGCGGCTGGGCGCGGCCGAAAAACTCCTCGAAGAACGGATCGCCTTCAAAAGGCGATGTGACCTTGGCCGTCCGCGAGGCATAGACGTTGACCACGGCCGGCGCGGTCTGCTTGACCAGCGGCGCGAACGAAAGCTGCACCTCCTCACGGCCGAAGGGCACGCGCTTGTCCGGTCCCGAGGTAGAATTCTCGCCTTCAACGCCATGCAACAGATCGGTCAGCACGTCCGACAGGCCTGGATCGGCGGGCTTTGCGGCGTCTTCGGCCAGCGCCTGCCGGACTGCCGGTGCGGCTGCGAACACCATGAAGGCGCAGAGCAGGACAAGGGACAGTCTTTTGGCGCGCATTCGCGAATCCTCCAAGGCAAGTTCGGGCGCATTGTCCCGACGATTGTGCAAAATGAAAGGCTAAGCCGCTGAAATCCGATTATTTTCGCGCCTGCCGATCGTTTTGGAGACGCTTTGGCGCGCGCGGAACAAGAAAAAGGGGCCCGCAGGCCCCTTCGATTCATTCTGGAAAGACGGAGCCTTATGCGGCTGCGGCTTCAGTGTCGGTGCCTTCGGCTTCGATGCGGGCGCGGTCGCCGGCGCCCTTGGCCGAGGTGTCGCGATCGACGAACTCGATGACGGCCATCGCGGCATTGTCGCCGTGACGGAAGCCCGCCTTCATGATGCGCAGGTAGCCGCCGTTGCGGTTGGCGTAGCGCGGGGCGATGGTGTCGAACAGGCGCTTGACGACGCCTTCATTGCCGATCTGGGCAATGACCTGGCGGCGGGCGTGCAGGTCGCCGCGCTTGCCGAGCGTCACCAGCTTCTCGACGATCGGACGCAGGTCCTTCGCCTTCGGCAGGGTGGTGACGATCTGCTCGTGCTCGAGCAGCGACACGGCGAGGTTGGCGAACATCGACTTGCGATGGCTAATGCTTCTAGCGAAGCGGCGGCCTTTGAAACCGTGGCGCATGGCTCTTTTCCTTCTTCAGTTGTTCAAGAGGCCGCGGCCTCTGATGGTTTTCCGCATGACCGTCGGATCGAGCGGCCCACGCCGCCGATCCTTGGAATTCATGCTCAATATTGATCTTCGTAACGCTTGGCGAGGTCTTCGATGTTTTCCGGCGGCCAGTCCGGCACTTCCATGCCGAGGTGCAGGCCCATCGCCGCGAGCACTTCCTTGATCTCGTTCAGCGATTTGCGGCCGAAGTTCGGGGTGCGCAGCATCTCGGCTTCGGTCTTCTGGATGAGATCGCCGATGTAGACGATGTTGTCGTTCTTCAGGCAGTTGGCCGAACGCACGGAAAGCTCGAGCTCGTCGACCTTCTTGAGCAGCGCCGGGTTGAAGGCGAGCTCGGTGACGGCTTCCGCCGCGACTTCCTTCTGCGGCTCGTCAAAGTTGACGAACAGGCCAAGCTGGTCCTGCAGGATGCGGGCGGCGAAAGCCACCGCGTCCTCGCCCGAGATCGAACCGTCGGTCTCGATGGTCATGGTCAGCTTGTCATAGTCAAGAACCTGGCCCTCGCGGGTGTTTTCGACCTTGTAGGAGACCTTCTTGACCGGCGAATAGAGGCTGTCGACCGGGATCAGGCCGATCGGCGCGTCCTCGGCGCGGTTGCGCTCGGCCGGCACGTAACCCTTGCCGGTGTCGACGGTGAATTCCATGCGGATTTCAGCGCCTTCGTCCAGCGTGCAGATGACGTGGTCGGGATTGAGGATCTCGACATCGCCAACCGTCTGGATGTCGCCGGCGAGAACCGCACCCGGTCCCTGCTTGCGCACGACCATGCGCTTGGGGCCATCGCCTTCCATGCGGATGGCGATTTCCTTGATGTTGAGGACGATGTCGGTCACGTCCTCGCGCACACCGGCGATGGACGAGAATTCATGCAGAACGCCGTCGATCTGCACGGCGGTGACAGCCGCACCGCGCAGCGAAGACAGAAGCACGCGGCGCAGCGCGTTGCCGAGGGTGAGGCCAAAGCCGCGCTCGAGCGGCTCGGCCACCAGCGTGGTCAGCGTCTTCTTCTTCGACGAGAACTCGATCTTGTTCGGCTTGATCAGTTCCTGCCAATTTTTCTGGATCATGATGCTTTCCTTCCGTTGACCCGCCACCATCCAATCGTGGCGGGCGACCTGGAATGCCGTGGAGGAGCGCCCTTGAGGGCGCTCACGCGGCGTTCGGTAATTTCTTAGACGCGGCGCTTCTTGCGCGGGCGGCAGCCATTGTGCGGGATCGGCGTCACATCACGGATCGAAGTGATGGTGAAGCCGGCCGCCTGCAGGGCGCGCAAAGCCGATTCACGACCTGAGCCAGGTCCGCAGACCTCGACTTCGAGCATGCGCATGCCGTGTTCCTGGGCCTTCTTGGCAACGTCCTCGGCAGCCATCTGGGCGGCGAACGGGGTCGACTTGCGCGAACCCTTGAAGCCCTGGGCACCGGCCGACGACCAGGCAATCGAATTGCCCTGCGCGTCGGTGATGGTGATCATCGTGTTGTTGAAGGTCGAATTGACGTGGGCAACGCCCGACGAGATATTCTTGCGTTCGCGACGGCGAACACGAGCGGCTTCCTTGGCCATGTTATTCCTTTCAGTTGATCTCTACACCGCCGTAATGCCAGCGGCTCCACCTTTGAAAGCGAGTAGTGAGTAGGGAATAGCGAATAGAGGACCCCTACTCGCTAATGGCTACTTCCTATTCGCTCGCTTACTTCTTCTTGCCGGCGATCGACTTGGCCGGGCCCTTGCGGGTGCGTGCATTGGTGTGCGTGCGCTGGCCGCGAACCGGCAGCGAGCGGCGGTGACGCAGGCCGCGGTAGCAGCCGAGGTCCATGAGACGCTTGATGTTCATCGACACTTCGCGGCGCAGGTCGCCTTCGACCTGGTAGTCGCGGTCGATGGTCTCGCGGATCTGCAGCACTTCCGCGTCGGTCAACTGGTTGACGCGACGCTCGGCCGGGATGCCGACCTTGTCGACGATCTCCTGGGCGAACTTCTTGCCAATGCCGTGAATGTACTGAAGCGCAATGACGACGCGCTTGTTGGTCGGAATGTTGACGCCGGCTATACGAGCCATGTTCTTCTCTTCTCCATGTGGGCCGGACAAGCCGGCGTTATTCAGATTGCCCCGCGTCCGGTGGAGGCCGGCCCTTGCGGGTGTTTCCAGTTCAAAGCGACTGCCTTGCCCTTGCGGACAAGCAAAGTTCGCACCTGATAGGAAGACGGGCCGCCATACCGCAGCGAGCCGCTCCCGTCAAGCCTAATCTTTAGATTCCGTTACCGCGCCTTGGCGGCCGCCTCCAGCACGGCTTCGATCTCGGCGGTCACCGCGTCGATGCTGGCCATGCCGTCGACCGTCTTGAGCCTGCCCTTGGCGTAGTAGTAGCCGGTCAGCGGAGCGGTCTTCTTGTAGTACTCCCGCAGGCGCTCTTCGAACACCGCGGGATTGTCGTCCTTGCGCACCGGCTGCCCGGCCGCCTTGGCATCCTCGGCGCGCTTGACGATTCGACCGACCAGGGCCCTGTCGTCGACGACCAGTTCGATGACCGTATCGAGGCTGATGCCACGATCCGAGAGCATCGATTCAACCGCATCGGCCTGGACCAGCGTGCGCGGGTAGCCATCGAGGATGAACCCCTTGGCACAATCGGCCTGGTCGATGCGTTCGGCGACGATGGCGTTGACGATGGCGTCGGACACCAATTCACCGGCATCCATTACTGCCTTGGCACGCTTGCCGACTTCGGACCCGGCCTGAACGGCGGCACGCAGCATGTCGCCCGTCGAAAGCTGGGGTATGCCGTATTTGTCTACCAGTCTTTGTGCTTGTGTCCCCTTGCCCGCCCCTGGCGGCCCAAGCAAAATCAACCTCATCTGGCTTTCTTCCCCCGCGCAGCTTCGACTTCTTGATCAGGCCTTCATACTGGTGCGCGATCAGGTGGCCCTGAATCTGCGCAACCGTATCGAGCGTGACACTGACCACGATCAGAAGCGATGTGCCACCAAGGTAGAACGGTACGCCAGTCGCCGAGATCAGGAACTCCGGCAGCAGGCACACCAGCACCAGATAGATGGCGCCGATGACGGTGATGCGGGTGAGAACGTAATCGATATAGTCGGCGGTGCGCTCGCCCGGGCGATAGCCCGGGATGAAGCCCGAATGCTTCTTGAGCTGGTCGGCGGTGTCCTTCGGGTTGAAGACAATCGCTGTGTAGAAGAAGGCGAAGAACACGATCATCGCCGCATAGAACAGCATGTAGAGCGGTTGGCCGTGGCCAAGCGAGGCCAGGATGGTGCTCGCCCAGGCGGGCATGTTGGTCGTCTGCGAGAAGCCTGCGACGGTGGCCGGCAGCAGCAGCAGCGACGACGCGAAGATCGGCGGGATGACGCCCGACGTGTTGAGCTTCAGCGGCAGATGCGAAGTGTCGCCCTGGAACATCCGATTGCCGACCTGGCGCTTCGGATACTGGATCAGCAGACGGCGCTGGGCGCGCTCGAAGAACACGATGAGCGCGATGACGACGATGGCCAGAACGATGATCGCCAGGATCAGGCCGGTCGACAGGGCACCGGTGCGGCCAAGTTCCAGCGTGCCGGAAATGGCATGCGGCAGGCCGGCGACGATGCCGGAGAAGATGATCAGCGAAATGCCGTTGCCGATGCCGCGCGCGGTGATCTGCTCGCCAAGCCACATCAGGAACATGGTGCCGCCGACCAGCGTGACGACGGTGGAGATGCGGAAGAACATGCCGGGATCACTGACGATGCCGTTGCCGTTCTCCAGTCCCACCGAAATGCCGTAGGCCTGCACCAGGGCCAGCAGCACGGTGCCGTAACGCGTGTACTGGTTGATGACCTTGCGGCCCTGCTCGCCTTCCTTCTTCAGCGCTTCCAGCGACGGGATGACCGAGGTCATCAGCTGCATGATGATGGAGGCGGAGATGTAAGGCATGATGCCGAGCGCGAAGATCGCCATGCGCTGCACGGCACCGCCGGCAAACATATTGAACATGCCGAGCACGCCCTTGCTCTGCGAGGAGAAGGCCTGGGCGAAGGCGTCGGGATTGATGCCTGGAAGCGGAATGTAGGTGCCGAGGCGGTAGACGAGCAACGCGCCAATGGTGAACCAAATGCGTTTCTTCAGGTCCTCCGCCTTGGCGAAGGCCGAGAAATTCAGATTCGAGGCTAGTTGTTCAGCAGCCGAAGCCATGCCTGATTCTCCGCTTGGTAACGCTTAATGGCCCGTGAGGTCAGGCGGTGCGTTTCACCGAAGCTCACGAGATAAGCTCCGGGCTCTAAACATGCAAGCGGCCGCGTTGACGCGGCCGCTTAATTGAGCAGATCAAAGCGCAATCGTGAGCAAAAACGGGATCCCGTTTCTGCCGATCGCGCTTCAAATTGCCGTTACTCGGCAGCTGCCTTTTCCGGCAACTTGACCGAGCCACCGGCCTTTTCGATCTTCTCGATCGCGGCCTTGGAAGCGCCGGCCACGTCGAAGGCAAGCTTAGCCTTCAGTTCGCCATCGGACAGCACGCGCACGCCATCCTTGACGCGGCGGATGACGCCGGCGGCGACAAGCGCCTCGGCCGTCACGGTTGCCTTGGCATCGAGCTTCTTGGCATCGACGGCTTCCTGGATGCGGGCCAGCGACACGACAACGAAGCTCTTGGCGAAGATGTTGTTGAAGCCACGCTTCGGCAGACGCCTGTAGAGCGGCATCTGGCCACCCTCGAAGCCGTTGATGGCGACGCCGGAGCGCGCTTTCTGGCCCTTGACGCCGCGACCGGCGGTCTTGCCCGAGCCGGAACCGATGCCACGGCCGAGACGCTTCTTGGAATGCGTCGCGCCGTCCTTGTCACGCAGATCGTTGAGTTTCATCTGAGTTCTCCTGCGCTTTGGCTCAGCCCTCGTCCACGACGCGGACGAGATGCTGAACGGCGGCGATCATGCCGCGCACGGAAGGCGTATCTTCCAGGGTGCGCTGCTTGTGCATCTTGTTGAGGCCGAGGCCAACCAGCGTCGCGCGCTGTTCCTTCGGACGGCGGATCGGCGAACCGATCTGCTCAACGGTGATGGTCTTGGTTGCTTTCTTGGCCATGGTCAAAATCCCTGGTCAGATCGACTATTCTTCAGCCGCAACGGCGGTGCCGCGGCGGGCCTGAAGGGTCGAATACTTGATGCCGCGAGCGGCAGCCACATCCTTGGGATGCATCTGGCTCTTCAGCGCGTCGAAGGTGGCGCGAACCATGTTGTACGGGTTCGACGAACCCATCGACTTGGCGACCACGTCATGCATGCCGAGCGTCTCGAAGACAGCGCGCATCGGGCCGCCGGCGATGATGCCGGTACCCTGCTTGGCAGCGCGCAGCAGAACGCGTCCGGCGCCCCAACGTCCCTCGACGTCGTGATGCAGCGTACGGCCCGAGCGCAGCGGCACGAAGATCATGTCGCGCTTTGCCGATTCGGTTGCCTTGCGGATGGCTTCCGGCACTTCGCGTGCCTTGCCGTGACCGAAGCCGACGCGACCCTTCTGGTCGCCGACGACGACGAGTGCGGCGAAACCGAAGCGGCGGCCACCCTTGACGACCTTGGCGACGCGGTTGATGTGGACCAGCTTGTCCACCATGCCGTCATCGCGCTCTTCACGCTCGCGGCCGCGGCCGCCTTCCCTACGTTCCTGTGCCATATCCTGTTCCTTGTTTTTTTCCGGAAGCACGGTTGATGATGAGATCCGGTGCCTCTGTGGGTCACCGGGGGCGAAAGTCTTTTAGAAACTAAGACCGCCTTCGCGGGCAGCTTCAGCCAAGGCCTTGACGCGGCCGTGATAGATGTAGGCGCCGCGATCGAAGACGACTTCCTTGACGCCGGCCTTGGTGGCGCGTTCGGCGATCAGCTTGCCGATCGCAGCAGCGGCCGCAGTGTCGGCGCCGGTCTTGAGCGAACCCTTGAGGTCCTTCTCGAGCGTCGAGGCTGCAACGATGGTGTGACCCTTGGCGTCGTCGATGACCTGAACGTAGATGTTCTTCGACGTGCGGTGGACCGACAGACGCGGACGGTCGCCGGCGACCTTCTTGATCTGGCGGCGGACGCGCTGCGCACGGCGCTGGATGGATTCTTTGCTAGCCATGATAGTTCCTTGCCTTCAAAAAACGGGGGCTGCCATATGCGGTAGGCGAAAGCGCCTCCCGCGACCGCTCCCCGCGGCGTTACACTTCTTTGGTTTGGCCCTTTCCGAAAAGTCTGAAACTTTCGGGGCCAAGCCCACTACTTCTTCTTGCCTTCCTTGCGGACGATCTTCTCGCCAGCGTAGCGGACGCCCTTGCCCTTGTAAGGCTCAGGGCCGCGGTATTCGCGGATCTCGGCAGCCACCTGGCCAACCTGCTGCTTGTCGATGCCGGCAACGGTGATCTCGGTCGGCTTCGGCACCGTGATGGTGATGCCGGCCGGCGTCTCGTAAACGACGTCATGGCTGAAGCCAAGTGCCAGCTGCAGATTCTTGCCCTGAAGTGCGGCGCGATAGCCGACGCCGGTGATCTCGAGCTTCTTCTCGAAGCCGTCCTTGACGCCCTGCAGGATGTTGACGATCTGCGTGCGCGACATGCCCCACTTCGAGCGGGCGGTCTTGGTCTGGTCGCGCGGCTCGACAGCGATCTCGCTGCCTTCCATCTTGACCAGGACTTCATCGTTCACCACGAACTTCAGCTCGCCCTTGGGGCCCTTCGCCGTCACGGTCTGGCCGTTGACGGTCGCGGTCACGCCCTGCGGCAGCGAAACGGGTTTCTTTCCAATACGAGACATTTTGTTGTCCTCGTCACTTCTCTTGTTTCAGGTCTCTGTCTTCGGAACGATCCGAAGACCGGATTCCAATTTGCGGTCAGCTGCCAGATCAGAAGATCTGGCAGAGGATCTCGCCGCCGACGTTCTGTTCGCGGGCTTCGTGATCGGCCATCACGCCCTTCGGCGTCGAAAGGATGGCGATGCCGAGGCCGTTGGCGACGTGCGGGATCGACTTGGCCGAGACGTAAACGCGGCGGCCCGGCTTCGAGACGCGGGCGATTTCGCGCACGACCGGCGCCCCGTCGAAATACTTCAGCTCGATTTCGATTTCGGACTTGCCGTTGTCGAAGTCGGTCTGGCTGTAGTCGCGGATATAGCCTTCAGCCTTCAGCACGTCGAGGACGCGGGTGCGCAGACGCGAGGCCGGCGTCGAGACACTCGACTTCTTGCGGCCGTAGGCGTTGCGGATGCGGGTCAGCATATCGCCGAGAGGATCGCTCAATGACATGTTATGTCCTCCTTACCAGCTCGACTTGACCAGGCCCGGGATCTGGCCGTTGTTGCCGAGATCACGAAGCGCGATGCGCGATACTTTGAGCTTGCGATAGTAGGCACGCGGACGGCCGGTGACTTCGCAGCGGTTGCGGATGCGGATCTTGGCCGAGTTGCGCGGCAGGGCAGCAAGCTTGAGCTGAGCGCGGAAGCGCTCCTCCATCGGCTTGGACTGATCCATGATGATCGCCTTCAGGGCAGCGCGCTTGGGACCGTACTGGTCGGCAAGCTTGCGGCGCCTGTTATTCTTCTCGACTGAGCTGGTCTTTGCCATTTCAGATTTTTCCTTTTCTCGCTGCCGTTACTGGCGGAAGGGGAAGTTGAAAGCCTTGAGCAATGCCCGGGCTTCGTCGTCCGTCTTCGCAGTCGTACAAACGATGACGTCCATGCCCCAGATCTGATCAACCTTGTCGTAGTTGATCTCCGGGAACACGATGTGCTCCTTGATGCCCATGGCGTAATTGCCACGGCCATCGAAGCTCTTGGGGTTCAGTCCGCGGAAGTCGCGGACGCGCGGCAGCGCGATGTTCACGAGGCGGTCGAGGAACTCGTACATACGTTCCTTGCGCAGCGTGACCTTGGCGCCGATCGGCATGTTCTCGCGGACCTTGAAGCCAGCGATCGAATTGCGGGCGCGGGTGACGACGGCCTTCTGGCCGGCGATCATCGCCAGGTCCTCGGCGGCAACCGAGGGCTTCTTGGAATCGGCGGTCGCTTCGCCAACACCCATGTTCAGCACGATCTTGTCGAGGCGCGGAACCTGCATGTCGTTTGCGTAGCCGAACTGCTCCTGCAGCGCCTTGCGGATGGTCTCGTTGTAGACCTGCTTCAGACGCGGCGTGTTGGTGGCAGTCGCCTGCTTGCTTTGAGCCTTAGCCATTGATGACTTCTCCCGAGCGCTTGGCGACGCGCACCTTCTTGCCGTCCTTCTGGAAGATGAAACCGACGCGGGTCGGCTTGCCATCCTTGGGGTCGGCCAGCGCGATGTTCGACAGCTGGATCGGCGCTTCCTTGGTGATGATCCCGCCCTCTTGGGACTGGGACTGCTTCTGGTGACGACGGATCATGTTGACGCCGCGCACCAGCGCGGTGTCATCCTTCGGCTGAACCGAGAGGACTTCGCCCGAACGGCCCTTGTCCTTGCCGGCCAGCACGACGACCTTGTCGCCTTTTCTAATCTTTTGCATTGGTCCGGCTCCTTACAGCACTTCAGGCGCGAGCGAGATGATCTTCATGTGGTTCTTGGCGCGGAGTTCGCGCGGAACCGGTCCGAAGATACGCGTGCCGATCGGCTCTTTCTTGTTGTCGACGAGAACGGCCGCGTTCTTGTCGAAACGGATCACGCTGCCGTCCGGGCGGCGGATGTCCTTGGCCGTGCGAACCACGACCGCCTTCATCACATCGCCCTTCTTAACGCGGCCGCGCGGAATGGCTTCCTTGATCGACACCACGATGATGTCGCCCACGGAAGCGTATTTCCGCTTCGAGCCGCCCAGCACCTTGATGCACATGACACGACGCGCGCCGGAATTATCCGCCACGTCGAGGTTTGTTTGCATCTGAATCATGACTGGCCGCCTTCTTCTTTTCTAACGGGACGGGCTCAAAGCCCCTCCCCGGTCTGTCCAAAATTCGTTGTTTACGCCCAGTGGTCAGGCTTGGTCCGAAGACACGACGATCCAGCGCTTGTCCTTGGAAATCGGCTTCGATTCCTGGATGAACACCTGATCGCCAACCTTGTGGGCGTTGTTCTCGTCGTGCGCCTTGTACTTCTTGGTCATGCGCACGGTCTTCTTCATCACGGGATGCGTGAAGCGCCGTTCGACCTTCACGACAACCGTCTTCTCGTTCTTGTCGCTGACGACGGTGCCCTGCAGAATGCGCTTTGGCATGGTTTTCGTCCTTAAGCCTTCTTGGCCGCGGACTTTTCCGCAGCGATGGTCTTGATACGCGCAATGTCCTTACGGACCTGCCTCACGCGCGCGGTCTTCTCGAGCTGGCCGGTGGCCTTCTGGAAGCGCAGGTTGAACTGCTCCTTCTTCAGGCTGGCCAAATCGTCGGTCAGCTGGTCCTGGGTCTTGGTCCGGATGTCTTCGGCTTTCATGATCAGCCCGTCCTTATTCTGCGATGCGCTGTACGAAGCGCGTCCTGACCGAGAGCTTGGCCGCGCCGAGACGCAGCGCCTCACGGGCGGTTTCTTCACTGACGCCGTCGATCTCGAACATGATGCGGCCCGGCTTGACGCGTGCCGCCCAGTAGTCGACGGCACCCTTGCCCTTACCCATGCGGACTTCGGTCGGCTTCGACGTGACCGGCAGATCCGGGAAAATACGGATCCAGACGCGGCCAGCGCGCTTCATTTCGCGAGTGATCGCGCGGCGGGCCGCCTCGATCTCACGCGCGGTGACGCGGTTCGGCTCAAGCGCCTTCAGCCCGAAACCACCGAAATCCAGGTTGGTGCCGCCCTTTGCGGTGCCATGGATGCGGCCCTTGAACTGCTTGCGGAACTTTGTGCGCTTTGGCTGCAGCATCGTTCTAACTCCAAATTCCTAAATGTCTCAGGCGTTTTCGCGACGACGACCGCGTTCGCGATCACCACCACCGCCATGCGCAGCATCACCCTCGGTCGCGCGACGTTCCGAAGCCATCGGATCGTGCTCGAGGATCTCGCCCTTGAATACCCAGACCTTGACGCCGCAGATGCCGTAGGCCGTATTCGCCTCGGCCGTGCCGTAGTCGACATCGGCGCGCAGCGTGTGCAGCGGCACGCGACCTTCGCGGTACCACTCCATGCGGGCGATTTCGGCGCCGCCGAGACGGCCCGCGCAGTTGATGCGGATGCCTTCGGCACCGAGGCGCATCGCCGACTGCACGGCGCGCTTCATGGCGCGGCGGAACGCGATACGGCGCTCGAGCTGCTGGGCGATCGACTGGGCGACCAGGGTCGCGTCGATTTCCGGCTTGCGCACTTCAACGATGTTGAGGTGCGTCTCGGACTTCGTCATCTCCATCAGCTTCTTGCGAAGCTTCTCGATGTCGGCGCCCTTCTTGCCGATGATCAGACCCGGGCGCGCGGCATGGATGGTGACGCGGCACTTCTTGTGCGGGCGCTCGATCACGACCTTGGAGATCGCGGCCTGCTTGAGTTCCTTCTCAAGATACTTGCGGATCTTGATGTCCTCATGCAGCAGCTTGCCGTACTCGCCGGTGTTCGCGAACCAGCGCGAATCCCAGGTGCGGTTGATGCCGAGGCGAAGACCGATCGGATTGACTTTCTGGCCCATTATGCGGCCTCCCCTTTTTCTTCGACTTCACGAACGACGATCGTGAGGTGCGAGAACGGCTTCTCGATACGGCTGGCGCGACCACGGCCACGAGCGTGGAACCGCTTCATGACAATCGACTTGCCGACATAGGCTTCCGCCACCACCAGCGCATCGACATCGAGGTCGTGGTTGTTTTCCGCGTTGGCGATTGCCGATTCCAGCGTCTTCTTGACCGTGCCGGAAATCCGCTTGGCCGAGAATTCGAGATCGGAAAGCGCTGTCGCGACCTTCTTGCCGCGGATCAGCGCGGCAACGAGGTTCAGCTTCTGCGGGCTGATACGGATCGTGCGCAACACGGCGCGCGCTTCGTTATCAGCAAGCCTGCGCGGAGCTTTGGCCTTGCCCATGATTATTTCCTCTTCGCCTTCTTATCCGCGCCGTGACCGTAATAGGTCCGCGTCGGTGCGAATTCACCGAACTTATGACCGACCATGTCCTCGTTCACCGAAACGGGAACATGCTTCTGGCCGTTATAGACACCGAAGGTGAAGCCGACGAACTGCGGCAGGATGGTGGAGCGACGGCTCCACATCTTGATCACCTCATTGCGACCACCTTCACGAACCTTGTCCACCTTCTTGAGAAGGTAGCCGTCGATGAAGGGGCCTTTCCAAATAGAACGAGTCACTTGGCGTTACCTCTTCTTAGCTCTTGCGCTGATGGCGCGAGCGCAGGATGAACTTGTCGGTCGCCTTGTTGGACCGCGTCTTCTTGCCCTTGGTCGGCTTGCCCCACGGGCTGACCGGATGACGGCCACCGGAGGTGCGGCCTTCACCACCGCCGTGCGGATGGTCGACCGGGTTCATGGTCACGCCGCGATTGTGCGGACGCTTGCCGCGCCAAACCGTGCGGCCGGCCTTGCCGTCGTTGATGTTGCCGTGGTCGGGGTTCGACACGGCACCGACGGTGGCCATGCAGGAGCCGTGAACGACACGCTGCTCGCCCGAGTTGAGGCGCAGGATCGCCATGCCCTGGTCGCGACCGACGAGCTGGGCGTAACCGCCAGCCGAACGGGCAACCTGGCCGCCCTTGCCCGGCTTCAGCTCGATGTTGTGGACGATCGTGCCGACCGGCATCGATGCCAGCGGCATCGCATTGCCCGGCTTCACGTCGACCGCTTCGCCAGCCACGATCTTGTCGCCGGCGGCAAGGCGCTGCGGGGCGATGATGTAGGACAGCTCGCCATCGTCGTACTTGATCAGCGCGATGAAGGCGGTGCGGTTCGGATCGTATTCAATGCGCTCGACCGTGCCGACGACGTCGAACTTGCGGCGCTTGAAGTCGATGATGCGGTACGAACGCTTGTGACCGCCGCCGATGAAGCGGGCGGTGATGCGGCCGTAATTGTTGCGGCCGCCCGACTTGGTCAGGCCTTCGGTCAGACCCTTGACGGGCTTGCCCTTGTAGAGGCCCGAGCGGTCGACGATGACCAGCTGGCGGGTGCTCGGCGTTACCGGGTTGAATTTTTTCAGTGCCATTGTTCTGTCCTCGCGGCCTTGCTCAGAGACCCGTCGCGACGTCGATCGACTGGCCGTCGGCCAGTGTCACAATCGCCTTCTTGACGTCGCTCTGGCGGCCGATCGTGCCGCGGAAGCGCTTGATCTTGCCCTTGCGGACAAGCGTGTTCACGGCCATCACCTTGACGCCGAACAGCGCTTCGACGGCGGCCTTGATTTCCGGCTTCGACGCCTTCTTGGCGACGTTGAAGACGACCTGGTTCTGCTCGGAAGCCATGGTCGACTTTTCGGTGATCGCCGGGCTGACGATCACGTCGTAGTGACGAAGGTCGGTCATTTAAAGCGCTCCTCGAGAGCCTCGACGGCGGCCTTGGAAAGGACCAGCGTGCCGCGGCGCAGAATGTCGTAGACGTTGATGCCCTGGATGGGCAGCACGTCGATGTTCGGAATGTTGGTCGCAGCCAGCTTGAAGTTCTTGTCAAGCTCGGCGCCACCAATCACCAGGGCGTTGCTCAGGCCCAGCGTCGCGAAATTCGCGATCAGCGCCTTGGTCTTGGCCTCGGTCAGTTTCAGCTCGTCGATGATGATGATCGACGCGCTCTTGGCCTTGGCCGAGAGAGCATGCTTCAGGCCGAGAGCGCGCACCTTCTTCGGCAGGTCGTGCTCGTGGCTGCGGACGACCGGGCCGTGGGCCTTGCCGCCGCCGCGGAACTGCGGAGCGCGTGCCGAATGGTGACGGGCGCGGCCCGTACCCTTCTGCTTGTACATCTTGGCACCGGTGCGCGCGATTTCGGCGCGGCCCTTGGCCTTGTGCGTGCCCTGCTGCTTCTTGGCAAGCTGCCAGCGCACGACGCGCTGCAGGATGTCCTCGCGCGGATCAAGGCCGAAAATCTCCTCGGAGAGTTTCACCTTGCCGGCGTCCTTGCCGCCAAGCGTTGTGATCTTGAGATCCATTATTCCGCTCCCTCTGTGGCCGGAGCCTCGTTCTTAGCAACGGCGCGGATCGCGGCGGGCTTCGGCGCATTGGCCGGCAGTGCCACCTTGGCCGCATCGCGGACCAGGATCCAGGCGCCCTTCGATCCGGGAACCGCTCCGCGGATCAGGATCAGGCCGCGGTCGGCATCGGTCGAGACGATCTCGACGTTCTGCGTCGTCACGCGGGTGTCGCCCATGTGGCCGGCCATCTTCTTGCCCTTGAACACCTTGCCGGGGTCCTGGCGCTGGCCGGTCGAGCCGTGCGTACGGTGCGAGACCGAGTTACCGTGCGTCGCGCGGCCACCACCCATGTGGTGACGCTTGATGACGCCCTGGAAACCCTTGCCGATCGTCGTGCCCGTCACATCGACCTTCTGGCCGGCGACGAAGTGCTCGACGGTGATCTCGGCGCCGACATCGATCATGTTGTCGGCGGAGACGCGGAACTCGGCAACCTTCGCCTTCGGCTCGACGGAAGCGGTCGCGAAATGGCCGCGCAACGCCTTCGACGTGTTCTTCACCTTGGCGAGGCCAACGCCGAGCTGAACGGCGGTGTAGCCATTCTTCTCCTGCGTGCGCTGCGCCACGACCTGGCAGTTCTCCATCTGGAGAACGGTGACGGGAACATGTTCCCCGGCATCGTTATAGATGCGGGTCATTCCCACCTTCTTTGCAATCACACCTGAACGCATCGGTTCAATTCCTTTAGAGTTCCGGGCCAGGGGCACCGCCCCTTACCGCGCTCTCATTCCCTTAGAGCTTGATCTCGACGTCGACGCCGGCGGCCAGATCGAGCTTCATCAAAGCATCGACGGTCTGCGGGGTCGGATCGACGATGTCGAGCAGACGCTTGTGCGTGCGCATCTCGAACTGCTCGCGGCTCTTCTTGTCGACGTGAGGCGACCGGTTCACCGTGAACTTTTCGATCCGCGTCGGCAGCGGAATGGGGCCGCGGACGTTTGCGCCGGTGCGCTTGGCCGTCGACACGATTTCCTTCGTCGAGGCGTCGAGCACGCGGTGATCAAACGCCTTCAGGCGGATGCGGATATTCTGTCCGTTCATGCGTCACTTCCTTGTTCTGGCGCGGCGCGGGCAACTTCCGCGCCCGCGACAGATCGGTTTAAGTCCAAATTACTCTTTGATGGTGACGACGATGCCGGCACCGACGGTGCGGCCGCCTTCACGGATGGCGAAGCGCAGCTTCTCTTCCATGGCGATCGGCACGATCAGCTCGACATCGACCGTGATGTTGTCGCCAGGCATCACCATCTCGGTGCCAGCCGGCAGCGACACGATGCCGGTCACGTCCGTCGTGCGGAAGTAGAACTGCGGACGGTAGTTGGTGAAGAACGGCGTGTGACGGCCACCTTCGTCCTTGGTCAGGATGTAGGCTTCGGCCACGAACTTCTTGTGCGGCTTCACCGTGCCCGGCTTGGCCAGAACCTGGCCGCGCTCGACACCTTCACGGTCAACGCCGCGCAGCAGCGCGCCGATGTTATCGCCAGCCTGGCCCTGATCGAGCAGCTTGCGGAACATTTCCACGCCCGTGCAGGTCGTCTTGGTCGTCGGGCGGATGCCGATGATTTCCAGTTCCTCGCCAACCTTGACCACGCCGCGCTCGACGCGGCCGGTGACGACCGTGCCACGGCCCGAGATCGAGAACACGTCTTCGATCGGCATCAGGAACGGCTTGTCGAGCGGACGAACCGGCGTCGGGATGTAGGCGTCGACCTGAGCCATCAGCTCGCGGATCGCGTCCTCGCCGATGGTCTTGTTCGAATCTTCCAGAGCGGCCAGCGCCGAACCCTTGACGATCGGAATGTCGTCACCGGGGAACTCGTTCTTCGACAGAAGCTCGCGAACCTCAAGCTCGACCAGTTCGAGGAGCTCAGCGTCGTCGACCTGGTCGACCTTGTTGAGGAACACCACGATCGACGGCACGCCGACCTGACGGGCAAGCAGGATGTGCTCGCGGGTCTGCGGCATCGGGCCGTCGGCGGCCGACACGACCAGGATCGCGCCGTCCATCTGCGCGGCACCGGTGATCATGTTCTTCACATAGTCGGCGTGGCCGGGGCAGTCGACGTGAGCGTAGTGGCGGTTGGCCGTCTCGTATTCGACGTGAGCCGTCGAGATCGTGATGCCGCGTGCCTTCTCTTCCGGCGCCGCATCAATCTGGTCGTAGCGCTTGTATTCGCCAAAATACTTCGTGATCGCCGCCGTCAGCGACGTCTTGCCATGGTCAACGTGACCAATCGTGCCGATGTTCACATGAGGCTTAGTGCGCTCGAATTTACCTTTTGCCATGTGATGTCTCCATTTCCTGCTC
This sequence comes from Mesorhizobium huakuii, assembly GCF_014189455.1. Classification (NCBI taxonomy): domain Bacteria; kingdom Pseudomonadati; phylum Pseudomonadota; class Alphaproteobacteria; order Hyphomicrobiales; family Phyllobacteriaceae; genus Mesorhizobium; species Mesorhizobium huakuii. The sequence goes on along the minus strand of NZ_CP050296.1, from coordinate 6,044,137 downwards.
GCCCAAGCGGGCTTTGAATTGCGTTACCGCGACGGCTCTTTCGAGTTACGCGTATTTTTTCTGGACTTCCTGAGCGACCGCGGTCGGGACCGGCTCGTAGTGATCGAACTGCATCGTATAGGCCGCGCGGCCCTGGCTCATCGAGCGCAGGTTGTCGACGTACTTGAACATGTTGGCGAGCGGCACCATCGCGTTGATGACGACGGCCACGCCGCGTGCTTCCTGGCCCTGGATCTGACCACGACGGCCGTTCAGGTCGCCGATGACGCTGCCGACATAGTCTTCCGGCGTCACGACTTCGACCTTCATGATCGGCTCGAGCAGCTGCACGCCAAGCTTGGGTGCGGCTTCACGGAAGCAGGCACGGGACGCGATTTCGAAGGCCAGCACCGAAGAGTCGACGTCGTGGTAGGCGCCGTCGATCAGCGTCGCCCTGACGCCGATCATCGGGAAACCCGCGAACGGACCAGCGCCCATGACGCTCTGGATGCCCTTTTCGACACCCGGAATGTATTCCTTCGGCACCGCGCCGCCGACGATCTTGGATTCGAAGACGAACTCTTCGCTCTCCGTGTTCGGCTCGAAGATAACCTTGACGCGGGCGAACTGGCCGGTACCGCCCGTCTGCTTCTTGTGCGTGTAGTCCTGCTCGTGCTTGCGGGTGATCGTCTCGCGATAGGCCACCTGCGGAGCGCCGACATTGGCTTCGACCTTGAACTCGCGACGCATGCGGTCGACGATGATGTCGAGGTGCAGTTCGCCCATGCCCGAGATGATGGTCTGGCCGCTTTCCTCGTCGGTCTTGACGCGGAAGGACGGATCCTCGGCAGCCAGGCGGTGAAGGGCGAGGCCCATCTTTTCCTGGTCGTTCTTGGTCTTCGGCTCGATAGCGATCTGGATGACCGGATCTGGGAATTCCATGCGCTCGAGGATGACCGGATGCAGCGGATCGCACAGCGTGTCGCCAGTGGTCGTGTCCTTGAGGCCAGCCAGAGCGACGATGTCGCCGGCGAAAGCTTCTTCAACGTCGGCGCGCGAATTCGCATGCATCTGCAGCATGCGGCCGATGCGCTCCTTCTTGCCCTTGACGGTGTTGTCGACCGAGATGCCCTTGGTGAGCTTGCCCGAATAGATGCGGGCGAAGGTCAGCGAACCGACGAACGGGTCGTTCATGATCTTGAAGGCGAGCATCGACAGCGGCTCATCGTCGACCGCATGACGCTCGATCTCGGCGTCGGTCTTGGCATCGACACCCTTGATGGCGGGAACGTCGGCCGGCGACGGCAAATATTCGACGACGGCGTCGAGCAGCGGCTGCACGCCCTTGTTCTTGAAGGCCGAGCCGCAGAACATCGGGAAGAACTTGACCGCGATCGTGCCCTTGCGGATCAGCGAGCGGATCTCGTCATTGCCCGGCATCTTGCCTTCGAGGTAGTTCTCGAGGGCCGTCTCGTCCATTTCGACGGCGGCTTCGATCATCTTCTCGCGGTATTCCTCAGCACGAGCCTGAAGGTCGGCCGGGATTTCGACGACGTCCCAGGCAGCGCCCAGCGTCTCGTCGCGCCAGACAAGCGCGTTCATCTCGACGAGGTCGACGACGCCCTTGAACTCGGTCTCAGCACCAATCGGCAGCTGCATGACGACAGCCTGCGCACCAAGGCGCGAGCCGATCATCTCGACCGAGCGGTAGAAGTCGGCGCCGATCTTGTCCATCTTGTTGCAGAAGATCATGCGCGGCACGCGGTACTTATCGGCCTGACGCCAGACGGTTTCCGTCTGCGGCTCGACACCGGCGTTGGCGTCAAGCAGCGCAATGGCGCCGTCGAGCACGCGCAGCGAACGCTCGACTTCAATGGTGAAGTCGACGTGTCCGGGGGGTGTCGATGATGTTGAAGCGGCGCATCTTGCCGTCACGGCCCTTCCAGAAGGTCGTGGTGGCGGCGGACGTGATGGTGATGCCGCGTTCCTGCTCCTGCTCCATCCAGTCCATGGTGGCAGCGCCGTCGTGCACTTCGCCGATCTTGTGCGACTTGCCCGTGTAATAGAGGACGCGCTCGGTGGTCGTCGTCTTGCCGGCGTCAATATGCGCCATGATACCGAAATTGCGGTAGTCTTCGATTTTGTATTCGCGGGCCATCGTAGCTGCCTCTCAGTCCTGTTCGCGCTTTACCAGCGGTAGTGTGCGAAAGCGCGGTTGGCTTCAGCCATCTTGTGGGTGTCTTCACGCTTCTTGACGGCCGTGCCACGGTTGTTGGCCGCGTCCATCAGCTCGCCCGAGAGGCGGTCGACCATCGTGGTCTCGTTGCGGTTGCGAGCAGCCGCGATCAGCCAGCGAATGGCCAATGCCTGACGGCGCTCGGGGCGCACATCGACCGGAACCTGGTAGGTGGCGCCGCCGACGCGACGCGAACGGACTTCCACATGCGGCGCGACATTGTCGAGCGCCTGATGGAAGACGGTGACCGGCTCCTGCTTGGTCTTCGACTGGACCTGGTCGAGAGCGCCGTAGACGATGGTCTCGGCGACCGACTTCTTGCCGTCATACATGACGGCGTTCATGAACTTGGTAACGATCAGATCACCGAACTTCGGATCCGGGTTGATCTCACGCTTTTCTGCACTGTGACGACGCGACATGGCTTTTGTCTCTCAATCTCGTAGCCCGACGCATTCAAACAGCGCCAGGGCCGGAAAATCTTACTTCGGACGCTTGGCGCCGTACTTCGAACGGCGCTGCTTGCGGTTCTTCACGCCCTGCGTGTCGAGCACGCCGCGGATGATGTGGTAGCGAACGCCCGGAAGATCCTTGACGCGGCCGCCGCGGATCATGACCACGGAGTGTTCCTGAAGGTTGTGACCTTCGCCGGGGATGTACCCGATCACTTCAAAACCATTGGTCAGGCGGATCTTGGCCACCTTGCGCAGCGCCGAGTTCGGCTTCTTCGGCGTCGTTGTATAGACGCGCGTGCAGACGCCCCGCTTCTGCGGGTTCTGCTGCATGGCCGGGACCTTGTTGCGCTTCACCGGCGCAATGCGCGGCTTGCGGATCAGCTGGTTGACGGTAGGCATTAAACCCTCTTGTCTCTCAATTCCGTGTCTCGCCCGGTCAGGGCCGCTCAAAGCGTCATTTCCATACGCAAATTCGGGCCATAAACCGCGCCTCGCGGTCTTGCCCGAACAAATGGCAGAGGAAGCGGAAGCCGCTTCGTGCACGCCGGAAATGTCTTTTCGCTCGTAAAACGAACCCTGTTTGAGGCAAACTCCAAAGCGTGTCGCTTCGGAAGGGAGAGCCTCACATCGGTTCTGACTGGGCGGCTTCTACTCGTAAGCCCGCGAACCGTCAACCCCGGAGTGGCAAATATTGCATCGAAGCCGGGGCTTGGCAGCTATGCGAAAACCGCATGTAATTTTCTTTCGCCGTTTTGCAAGTGCGAGGAAGAAAGTGCCAAGCCTTTAGCAAAGTGAATGGCTTTCGACTGTTGCAAAGCCATGCTTCATGCGAAAAGTCCGCATGAGCAGCCCAAATCCCCTCGCCCACCCAGTCTCTTTGGCAAAAAACAGGAGATCAGCCCGTGAACGACAATGAGGAGCGCCCGGTCACCATCATCACCGGCCGGGTGTGGAAGCGCAAAGGCGGCAAAGTGGAGGGCGTGCATGTGATGCTGGTCGCTCCTGACGACGATTCGGCGGTGCGCCGCGCCCTCGAATCGCTTGCGGCGGAAGGTTACGCCGAGGCTGAACTCGACCAGATCGGCGATATGGATGGCGTGCCGGACGACGAGCCACATCTCTCCGCCTTCCAGGGTGCGCTCGAAGGCGAAGTGTCGATCGTCACCTTCGACGTGCCGATCTGAAACCAAAGGCACCGACGATGGCCGGATCAAGAGCGGTTGAACCTGCATCCCGGGCCTGGGCCGACCGGGCGGTCGCTGCAATCGAGGCCGACCAGCACCGATCGGCCGACACGCACCTCTGGAAACTTGACCTGCCGGCGCTGTCGGGAATCGATTTCTACCTCAAGGATGAATCCACCCATCCTACCGGCAGCCTGAAGCACCGGCTGGCGCGTTCGCTGTTTCTCTATGCACTGTGCAATGGCCTGATCCGCGAAGGCACGCCGGTGGTCGAGGCCTCTTCGGGTTCGACCGCGGTGTCGGAAGCGTATTTCGCCCGCATGATCGGCGTGCCGTTCTATGCGGTGATGCCCCGATCGACGTCACGCGAAAAGATCGCCGCGATCGAGCACTATGGCGGCAACTGCCATTTCATCGACGACGGCAGGCGCATCTATGTTGAGTCGGCCGACCTCACCGAACGGCTTGGCGGCCATTTCATGGACCAGTTCACCCATGCCGAACGCGCCACCGACTGGCGCGGCAACAACAACATCGCTGATTCCATCTTCGGACAGATGCGCGAGGAGCGGCATCCCATCCCAAGCTGGATCGTGATGAGTGCCGGGACGGGCGGCACCACCGCCACGATCGGCCGATACCTGCGCTACAAGCAGCACGCCACGCGGCTGTCGGTGGCGGATGTCGAGCGCTCCGCCTTCTTCGAAGGCTTTGCCACGCACGATCGCGAGTGCCGCTGCGAGCAGCCTTCGCGGATCGAAGGCATTGGCCGGCCGCGCATGGAGCCGTCCTTCGTGCCAGGCGTCATCGATCACATGCTGCAGGTGCCGGATGCCGTATCGCTGGCGGCGATGCGAGTGTTGTCGCGCCGGCTCGGCCGTCGTGTCGGTGGTTCGACCGGCACCAACTTCACCGCCATGTGCTTTCAGGCGGCACGCATGATCGAGCACGGCAAGACCGGTTCGCTGGTGACGCTGATCTGCGATTCCGGCGACCGCTACGCCAACACCTACTATTCGGATGAATGGCTGGCGGCCAACGGCCTCGACCCCTCGCCTTTCGAGCCAGCGATCGAGGCCTTTCTGGCGAGCGGAAAACTGACGCTGCAATTCGAGGAAAGCTGGGGCTGACTCGACTTGCCGGGGGCAAGTGTTCTGATAGAAACGCTCACCATCATCAAACAGACGGAGCGGCCGTGTCCCAGCCCATCAAGATAGGCATCGTCGGCGTCGGCAAGATCGTCCGCGACCAGCACCTGCCGGCCCTGGCGAAAGACCAGGACTATCGCCTCGTCGCGGCTGCCAGCAGGCATGGCAAGGTCGACGGCATCCCGAATTTTCCCACCATCGAAGCGATGCTCGATGCGGTGCCGGAGCTTGAGGCCGTCTCGCTCTGCATGCCGCCGCAATTCCGCTACGATGCCGCACGCACCGCGCTCGAGGCGAAGAAGCATGTCTTCCTGGAAAAGCCGCCGGGCGCCACGGTCAGCGAGGTCGAGGACCTGAAGGTGCTGGCCGCGAAAAACGGCGTCTCTCTGTTTGCCAGCTGGCACTCGCGCTATGCGCCGGCGGTGGAGGCTGCGCGCAGCTTCCTCGCATCGACCCGGCTCCGGTCGGCAGCGATCGTCTGGAAGGAAGATGTGCGTCGCTGGCACCCGAACCAGGACTGGATCTGGGCGCCCGGCGGCTTCGGTGTCTTCGATCCCGGCATCAACGCGCTGTCGATCGCAACCCACATCCTGCCGGCGATGTTCATCACCTCGGCGGTGCTCGATTTTCCGGAAAACCGCGCCGCCCCAGTCGCGGCGCAAGTCACCTTCCGCACCTCGAACGGATTGCCGGTGACAATGGACCTCGACTGGCTGCAAACCGGACCGCAAAGCTGGGACATCCTGGCCGAGACGGATGCGGGCAAGATGGTGCTCTCCGGCGGCGGCTCGAAGCTCGCCATCGACGGCCGTATCGTCCATGAGGAGCCGGAAGCGGAGTACCCGATGCTTTACAAGCGTTTCGCGGAGATCGTGCGCGCCGGCACCTCAGACGTCGATCTCGCGCCGCTGCAGCATGTCGCCGACGCCTTCATGCTCGGCAAGCGCAATGTGGTCGAGGCGTTCTTCGATTGATTTGTGCACGCGACGGGATCGCGGACCTGGCTGGAATGTACGCTCGTGCCAGTCGACCCCCACTCCGTCTCGGCTACGCCGAGCCACCTCTCCCCCGATCGACGGGGTAGAGGAAGGGCGCGCGTACCTGTTGCCGCCAATGCTCGCCCAACGCGGCTTCCTTTCTCTCCGGAGGGGGAAGGTGGCGCTGCGAAGCAGCGACGGATTGGGGGAAGCCGGTCGTCAAGTGAACAGCCAATGACAAGTGAGCATGACCGAGTTGGTCTGATATCAGCGGTGTGTTTTCACTCGACAATCGCAATGGCAAAGCCGTCATAGCCCTTGGCGCCGACCGTCTGGATGGCGGTGCCATCCAGACGCCTGTCGCCGCCGATGAAGGAGAATGCCGCCCGGGCGCCTACGACGTTGGCGTCATGGCCACCCTCGTCGAGCACCGCGCCATCACGGATGACATTGTCGCAGATGATCACTGTCCCCGGCCGCGAAAGCCGCATGGCCCAGGACAGATAGTTCGGGTTGTTCGGCTTGTCGGCGTCGATGAAGATGAGATCGAACGGCCCGGCATTTTCTGCGCCTAGCGCGGCAAGCGACTGAAGCGCCGGCCCGACCCGCAGGTCCACCCGTTCCGACACACCTGCCCGTTCGAAATTCGACCGCGCGACGCCGGCGTGGTGCGGATCGAGTTCAAGCGTCACGATCTTGCCGTCCATGGGCAAGGCTCGCGCCATCCAGATCGCGGAGTAGCCCCCCAGCGTGCCGATTTCGAGAACCTTCTTCGCGCCCTGAATGCGCGCAAGAAGCGAAAGCAGCTTGCCCTGCGCCGGCGAGACGTCGATCGCTGGCAAACCCTGGTCGCGGTTGACGGCCAGAACAGCGTCGAGGGCGGGATCTGCCTCGAACAGGGCATCAACGATGTAGTCGTCGACAGCAGCCCAGGTTTTCTTGCTCATCGTTTTTCCGATCCAAAGAGAGCCAAATCACGCAACGTGGCCGCTTAAGGGTTGCGGCGAGGAAGCACCTGGTCTTGTCGGGTGTCCGAAATTCAAGTTCGCTCAAAATGTTCCTACCAACCGCGACACGTCGTCGTAAATGAAAAAGCCGCCGGCTTGCGCCGACGGCTTTCGAATCCGCTCGTTGATCCGCTGTCGATCGCGATCCAGGACCGGTTCGAATCAATCCTTTGCGCGGCAACCGGCGCGCTTGACCATATCGGCAACGATCAGCGGTGTCGCCGGCGTTTGCGACCAGCTGTCCTGACGGGGTGCACCGGCTTCGAGGGCGACGCGCACCGAGCCGGTATCCAGACTGAAGGACTTCCGGCAGGACACGGTGCGTGAGCCGTTGCCGATCGTATCGACAATTGCGCCGGCGGCTTCACCAACCCCGGCGACATAGGCGACCAGCGTTTGCCTGGCGATTGGGCTGGAATCGGCCTTTTCGATCATCTCCATCACCTGCCCCACGGATATCCGGCCTGTCGCGGTCGATGGCTGAGCGTAGGCTGCAAAGGGCATCACGAGCGCCGCCATGAATCCGATGGCAGCAACGGCAGTCTCGCGTTTGAAGGAAGGCATTGGTAGCTCCTGTTGAGTCGGACATTGACAGCGATCATCATCATGCATAAAATAATTATTGTAAAACGATAATTTCTTTTCGCAAAGCGAGACAATTATGATTGAACCCACAATCACGGCTTCGGCCCCAGACCCCGCTCGTCAGACCAGGCTGAGACGCGTCCGACTGCTCAGTCTGGTGCTGGCACGATGCTTTGTCGCCTTGGCGGTACTGCTGACGCTCGGTCTGCTGTTCTACTGGCTGACCGCCTCCGCCGGCTCGGTCGCGGCGGATGCCAACATCCCTCAGGCATGGCTGAGCGGCCTTGGCCTCGGCCGAAGACTGGCCGGATTCGCGATCTCGTTCGTACCGCTCGCCTGTCTCGTTTTCGCGCTGATGGCAGCCCGACGCGCCTTCCAGGCCTTTGCGACCGGAGACTTTTTCGGCCAGAACGCCATCAGGAATTTGCGGTACTTTGGCCTCGGCCTGTTGGCATCCGCCTTGCTGGAAACCGGTTTCGGGAGCGGCGCTGTCCGTTCTCCTGAGTTTGGACGCACCGGCCGGCCAGCATCGGCTGTCGCTCGGTCTCGACAGCGACACGCTGCTGACCTTGCTGACCGCAGGCATCATCGCGGTGATTGCCTGGGTCATATCGGAAGCATCCGCGCTCGCCGACGAAAACGCGCAGTTCATCTGATGAGGACCAGCCCATGCCCATAAAGGTCAGGCTCAACGTCGTCCTCGCCGAACGAAACGTGAAGTCGAAGGACCTCGCCGAACATGTCGGCATCACCGAAGCCAACCTTTCCCTTCTGAAACAGGGAAAGGTCAAAGGCATCCGCTTCGATACGTTGGAACGCATTTGCGAATACCTCGACTGCGAGCCGGGGGATCTGCTGCGCTTCGAGAAGCCGTCTGAATAACAACAAAAAGGCCGCCAGGTTGCCCCGACGGCCTTGTTGCCTGAGATTTCAAAGCGGTCGTTTCAAGGAAACGACCGCTTTATTTTTGTTCTGGCGCAATTCTCGACGGAAAACCGTTTCACACTTTTCCTGGAATTGCTCCGGCCGCCGCGCTTACTGCGCGGCGGTTGTCATGTCTGCCAGCATCGGCTCGGCGACTTCCACACCGGAGGCCTTGCGGCGCTCGTCGATGATCAGTTCGTCGCGCGAGGTGGCGATGCGCCGGATCTGGCTCATCGTGCCGCCGGTACCGGCCGGGATCAGCCGGCCGACGATGACGTTTTCCTTCAAGCCCTGCAGCATGTCGGTCTTGCCGGCAACCGCGGCTTCCGTCAGCACCCGGGTCGTCTCCTGGAATGAGGCGGCCGAGATGAAGGACGGCGTCTGCAGCGAGGCCTTGGTGATGCCGAGCAGCACCGGCTGACCTTCGGCCGGCTTCTTGCCGTCCTCGATCAGGCGCTCGTTGACCTCTTCCAGTTCGATCACGTCGACGTGGTCGCCCGGAATGTAGGTCGAGTCGCCCTGCGTGGTGATCTCGACCTTCTGCAGCATCTGGCGAACGATCACCTCGATGTGCTTGTCGTTGATCGACACGCCCTGCAGGCGGTAGACCTCCTGGATCTCGTTGACGAGGTAGGACGCAAGCGCCTCCACGCCCTTGATCGCCAGGATGTCGTGCGGCGCCGGATTGCCGTCGAGGATGTAGTCGCCCTTCTCGATGACGTCGCCGTCCTGGAGATGGAACGGCTTGCCCTTCGGGATCAGGTATTCGACAGGCTCAAGCGTCGAGTCATGCGGCTCGATGATGATGCGGCGCTTGTTCTTGTAGTCGCGGCCGAAGCGGATCGTGCCATCGATCTCGGCGATGATGGCGTGATCCTTCGGACGACGTGCCTCGAACAGCTCGGCAACCCGCGGCAGACCACCGGTGATGTCCTTGGTCTTGGCGCTTTCCATCGGGATACGCGCCAGCACGTCGCCGGGACGAACCTGCGCACCCGGCTCGACCGAGAGAATGGCCTCGACCGAGAGCAGGAAGCGGGCATCGCCACCCTTCGACAGCTTGCCGACCTTGCCCTTGGCGTCCTGGACGGCGATCGCCGGCTTCAGATCGTTGCCGCGCGGCGTCGAACGCCAGTCGATGACCTCACGCTTGGTGATGCCGGTCGACTCGTCGGCCGTTTCCTGCACGGAAATGCCGTCGACCAGATCCTCGAACGCCACCTTGCCCTCGATTTCGGTGAGGATCGGGCGGGTGTAGGGATCCCACTCGGCGATACGCTGGCCGCGCTTCACCTTGTCGCCATCGTCCACGAAGATGCGCGAACCATAGGTGACACGGTGCGTGGCACGCTCCTTGCCGGCTTCGTCGAGGATCAGCACCGCCATGTTGCGGCCCATGACCATCTGCTGGCCGTCGGAGTTGCGCACCACGTTGCGGTTGCGGATCTCGACCTTGCCCTCATACGAGGCTTCAAGGAACGAGCTGTCCACCACCTGCGCGGTACCGCCCATGTGGAAGGTACGCATGGTGAGCTGGGTACCCGGCTCGCCGATCGATTGCGCCGCGATGACGCCGACGGCTTCACCCTGATTGACCGGGGTGCCGCGCGCCAGATCGCGTCCGTAGCAGACCGCGCAGACGCCAACCCTGACCTCGCAGGTCAGTGCCGAGCGGATGCGGACCGACTGGACGCCGGCCTTTTCGATCTGCTCCACATCACGCTCGTCCATCAGCGTTCCGGCCTTGACCAGCAGGTCGCCGGTCACCGGATGGTTGATGTCGTCGAGCGCGGTGCGGCCCAGCACGCGCTGGCCAACCGAAGCGACAACCTGACCGGCATCGACGATCGGCTGCATGGTGAGGCCCTTGTCGGTGCCGCAATCCACGGAGTTGACGATGCAGTCCTGCGCCACGTCGACCAGACGGCGGGTGAGGTAACCCGAGTTCGCCGTCTTCAAGGCGGTGTCGGCCAGACCCTTGCGGGCGCCGTGGGTCGAGTTGAAGTACTCGAGCACGGTCAGGCCTTCCTTGAAGTTCGAGATGATCGGCGTCTCGATGATTTCACCCGACGGCTTGGCCATCAGGCCGCGCATGCCGGCGAGCTGACGCATCTGGGTGGGCGAGCCACGCGCACCGGAGTGCGACATCATGTAGATCGAGTTCATCGGCTTCTGACGGCCATTGTCCTCGAACTCGACCGCCTTGATGCGGGCCATCATCTCGTCGGCGACCTTTTCCGAGCACTTGGCCCAGGCGTCGACGACCTTGTTGTACTTCTCGCCCTGGGTGATCAGGCCGTCATTGTACTGCTGCTCGTATTCCTTGGCCAAAGCCTCGGTGTCGGAGACCAGCTTGATCTTGGTATCGGGGATCAGCATGTCGTCCTTGCCGAACGAAATGCCGGCACGGCAGGCGTGAGCGAAACCGAGCGCCATGATGCGGTCGCAGAAAATGACCGTCTCCTTCTGACCGCAATGGCGGTAGACGGTGTCGATCATCTTGGAGATGTTCTTCTTGGTCATCTCCTGGTTGGCGGTCTCGTAAGGCACGTTGACGTTCTTCGGCAGAAGCTCGCCGATGATCATGCGGCCAGGCGTGGTGTCATGGATCTTCGACACGACCTTGCCTTCGGCGTCGACCGTGCGGAAGCGGCCCTTGATCTTGGCGTGCAGGGTCACCGCCTTGGTCTCGAGCGCATGCTGGAGCTCGCCCATGTCGGCAAACACCATGCCCTCGCCCGGCTCGTTCTGGTTGACGATCGAGAGGTAGTAGAGACCCAGAACCATGTCCTGCGACGGCACGATGATCGGCGCGCCGGAAGCCGGGTGCAGGATGTTGTTGGTCGACATCATCAGCACGCGGGCTTCAAGCTGCGCTTCCAGCGACAGCGGCACGTGGACCGCCATCTGGTCGCCGTCGAAGTCGGCGTTGAAGGCCGTGCAGACCAGCGGATGCAGCTGGATCGCCTTGCCCTCGATCAGGATCGGCTCGAACGCCTGGATGCCGAGGCGGTGCAGCGTCGGCGCGCGATTCAGCAGCACCGGATGCTCGCGGATGACCTCGTCAAGGATATCCCAGACTTCCGGACGCTCCTTCTCGACCAGCTTCTTCGCCTGCTTGACGGTCGAGGAGTAACCCTTGGCGTCGAGACGGGCGTAGATGAAGGGCTTGAACAGTTCGAGCGCCATCTTCTTCGGCAGGCCACACTGGTGAAGCTTGAGCTCGGGACCGGTGACGATGACCGAGCGGCCGGAATAGTCGACGCGCTTGCCGAGCAGGTTCTGACGGAACCGGCCCTGCTTGCCCTTCAACATGTCGGACAGCGACTTCAGCGGACGCTTGTTGGCGCCGGTGATGACGCGGCCGCGACGGCCGTTGTCGAACAGTGCGTCGACGGCTTCCTGCAGCATGCGCTTTTCATTGCGCACGATGATGCCGGGCGCGCGCAGCTCGATCAGCCGCTTCAAACGGTTGTTGCGGTTGATGACGCGGCGGTAGAGATCGTTCAGGTCGGACGTGGCGAAACGACCGCCGTCCAGCGGGACGAGCGGGCGCAGGTCCGGCGGGATCACCGGAACCACCTTCATGATCATCCATTCCGGACGGTTGCCGGATTCCATGAAGTTCTCGACGACCTTGAGTCGCTTCAGGTACTTCTTCTGCTTCAGCTCGGACGTGGTCGAAGCCAGTTCCGAACGCAGGTCGCCGGCGATCTTCTCCAGATCCATGCCGGCCAGAAGGTCATGAATGGCCTCGGCGCCGATCATGGCGGTGAAAGAGTCCTCGCCATACTCGTCGACGGCGATCATGTACTCTTCCTCGCTGAGCAGCTGGTGCTCCTTCAGCGCGGTCAGGCCAGGCTCGGTGACGATGTAGTTCTCGAAGTAGAGGACGCGCTCGATGTCCTTCAGCGTCATGTCGAGCAGCGTGCCGATGCGCGAGGGCAGCGACTTCAGGAACCAGATATGGGCGACGGGAGCGGCGAGCTCGATATGGCCCATGCGCTCGCGACGAACGCGCGACAGCGTGACTTCGACGCCGCACTTCTCGCAGATGACGCCCTTGTACTTCATGCGCTTGTACTTGCCGCACAGGCACTCATAGTCCTTGATCGGGCCAAAAATGCGCGCGCAGAACAGACCGTCACGCTCCGGCTTGAAGGTGCGGTAGTTGATGGTCTCCGGCTTCTTGATCTCGCCGAACGACCAGGACAGAATCTTCTCAGGGCTGGCCAGTGAGATCCGGATGGAATCGAACACCTGCGCAGGCGCCTGCGGATTGAAGAGATTCATGACCTCTTGGTTCATGCCGTTCTCCTTTTCGGGGTCCTCGAAAACCCCTTGCATCTAACGCGGACCAAACGCCCGCCGTCTTTGTCGGCCACTGGCCGTCGAATTGTTTGGCGCGCCGCAACTTCGTGCGGCGCGCCGTAGCCTTTACTCGGCCGCATCGGGCAGCCGGACAGGGTTGTCGTCGAGCTTGGTGTTCTCCAGCTCGACATTGAGGCCGAGAGACCGCATTTCCTTGACGAGCACGTTGAAGCTCTCCGGAATGCCGGCCTCGAAGGTGTCGTCGCCGCGGACGATCGCCTCGTAGACCTTGGTGCGGCCGGCGACGTCGTCCGACTTCACCGTCAGCATTTCCTGCAGCGTGTAGGCGGCGCCATAGGCTTCCAGCGCCCAGACCTCCATTTCGCCGAAGCGCTGGCCACCGAACTGCGCCTTGCCGCCCAGCGGCTGCTGGGTGACGAGCGAGTACGGACCGATCGAACGCGCGTGGATCTTGTCGTCCACCAGGTGGTGAAGCTTGAGCATGTAGATATAGCCCATCGTCACCTTGCGATCGAACGGCTCGCCGGTGCGTCCGTCATAGAGCTGCGACTGACCGCTGGTGTGCAGGCCCGCCTGCTCCAGCATGATGTTGATGTCAGCCTCGTGCGCGCCGTCGAACACCGGGGTCGCGATCGAGACGCCGCGGCGCATCTGCTCGCTGAGGCGAACGATGCTCTCGTCGTCATACTCGCGGATCGGCTCGTTGCGGTCGTTGGCCGGCATGAAGCTCTCGAGCGTCTTGCGCAGCGGCTTGATATCGCCGGCCGCCTTGTACGTGTCGATCAGCTCGCCGATCTTCTTGCCCATGCCCGCGCATGCCCAGCCCAGATGCGTTTCCAGGATCTGGCCGACATTCATGCGGCTCGGCACACCCAGCGGGTTGAGCACGATATCGGCATGCGTGCCGTCCTCGAGGAAAGGCATGTCCTCGACCGGAACGATGCGCGACACGACACCCTTGTTGCCATGACGGCCGGCCATCTTGTCGCCCGGCTGCATCTTGCGCTTCACCGCCACGAAGACCTTGACCATCTTCATGACGCCCGGAGGCATTTCGTCGCCGCGCTGGACCTTCTCGACCTTGTCCATGAAGCGCTGTTCGAGCGCCTTCTTGGAGTCGTCGTACTGGCCACGCAGGGCTTCCAGTTCGCTCTGGAGCTTTTCGTTCTCCACGGCAAACTGCCACCACTGCGAACGCGGATACTCGTCGAGCGTATCCTTCGACAGCGTCGAGCCCTTCTTGAAGCCCTTCGGTCCAGCGATCGCTTCCTTGCCGACGAGCACGTCGGAAAGACGCGCGTAGACGTTACGGTCCAAGATGGCCTGCTCGTCGTCGCGGTCCTTGGCGAGGCGTTCGATCTCCTCGCGCTCGATCGCCATGGCGCGCTCGTCCTTCTCCACACCGTGGCGATTGAACACGCGCACCTCGACGACGGTGCCGAAAGTGCCCGGAGGCATGCGCATCGAAGTGTCGCGCACGTCGGAAGCCTTTTCGCCAAAGATGGCGCGCAGAAGCTTTTCTTCCGGCGTCATCGGGCTTTCGCCCTTCGGCGTGATCTTGCCTACCAGGATGTCGCCCGGCTGCACTTCCGCACCGATATAGACGATGCCGGCTTCGTCGAGGTTCTTCAGCGCTTCTTCCGAAACGTTCGGAATGTCGCGCGTGATTTCCTCCGGACCGAGCTTGGTGTCGCGCGCCATGACCTCGAACTCCTCGATGTGGATCGAGGTGAAGACGTCGTCGGCGACGATGCGCTCGGAGAGCAGGATCGAGTCCTCGTAGTTGTAGCCGTTCCACGGCATGAACGCGACCAGCACGTTGCGGCCGAGCGCCAGATCACCGAGCTCGGTCGACGGACCGTCGGCGATGATGTCGCCCTTGTTGACCCGGTCACCCATGCGCACCAGCGGACGCTGGTTGATGCAGGTGTTCTGGTTCGAACGCTGGAACTTCATCAGCCGGTAGATGTCGACGCCGGACTTACCCGGATCGAGATCTTCCGTCGCGCGGATAACGATACGCGTCGCGTCCACCTGGTCGACGATGCCGCCACGACGGGCGCCGATGGCCGCACCCGAGTCACGGGCAACGATCGGCTCCATGCCCGTGCCGACGAACGGCGCCTCGGCGCGCACCAGCGGCACGGCCTGACGCTGCATGTTCGAGCCCATCAGGGCGCGGTTGGCGTCGTCGTTTTCCAGGAACGGGATCAGGGCCGCGGCCACAGACACCATCTGCTTGGGCGACACGTCCATCAGGTCGACGTTTTCGCGCGGCGCCATCATCACTTCGCCGGCGCTGCGGCAAATGACGAACTCGTCGACGAAGCCGCCATTCTTGTCGAGCTCGGCGTTGGCCTGCGCGACATGGTGCTTGGCTTCTTCCATCGCCGAGAGATAGACGACGTCATTGGTCAGCTTGCCGTCGACGATCTTGCGGTACGGGCTCTCGATGAAGCCGTACTTGTTGACGCGTGCGAAGGTGGCCAGCGAGTTGATCAGACCGATATTCGGGCCTTCCGGCGTCTCGATCGGGCAGATGCGGCCGTAATGCGTCGGGTGCACGTCGCGCACTTCGAAGCCGGCACGCTCGCGGGTCAGACCGCCCGGTCCAAGCGCCGACAGGCGGCGCTTGTGGGTGATCTCCGACAGCGGGTTGGTCTGATCCATGAACTGCGACAGCTGCGAGGAACCGAAGAACTCGCGCACGGCGGCGGCCGCCGGCTTGGCGTTGATCAGGTCCTGCGGCATGACAGTGTCGATCTCGATCGAGGACATACGCTCCTTGATCGCGCGCTCCATGCGCAGCAGGCCGACGCGGTACTGGTTCTCCATCAACTCACCGACAGAACGCACGCGGCGGTTGCCGAGATTGTCGATGTCGTCGATCTCGCCCTTGCCGTCGCGCAGTTCGACCAGCGTCTTGACCACGGCCAGGATGTCTTCCTTGCGCAGAACACGCACGGTGTCCTCGGCCTTGAGCTCGAGGCGCATGTTCATCTTGACGCGGCCGACAGCCGACAGGTCGTAGCGCTCGCTGTCGAAGAACAGCGAGTTGAACATGGCTTCGGCGGTCTCGAGCGTCGGCGGCTCGCCCGGGCGCATGACACGATAGATGTCGAACAGCGCGTCCTGGCGGCTCTCGTTCTTGTCGACGTTGAGCGTGTTGCGGATGTAGGCGCCGACATTGACGTGGTCGATGTCGAGAACCTTGATCTCCTGCTCGCCGGTGCCAAGCAGCACCTTGAGCGTCTTTTCGTCGATCTCGTCGCCGGCTTCGAGGAAGATCTCGCCGGTGGCGTAGTTGACGATGTCCTCGGCCAAATAGTTGCCGAGCAGATCCTCGTCGGTCGCCTTGATCGCCTTCAGACCCTTCTCGCCGAGCTGACGCGCCTGGCGGGCGGTGATCTTCTTGCCGGCTTCGACAACGACCTCGCCCGTATCGGCGTCAACCAGGTCGCCGACGGCCTTGAGGCCGCGGAAACGCTCGACGTTGAACGGAATGCGCCAGTGGTCGCCGGCGCGGACATAGGTGATCTTGTTGTAGAAGGTCGACAGGATCTCTTCGCCATCCATGCCGAGCGCCATCAACAGCGACGTCACCGGAATCTTGCGGCGGCGGTCGATGCGGGCGTGCACGACGTCCTTGGAATCGAACTCGATGTCGAGCCACGAGCCGCGATAGGGAATGACGCGCGCGGCAAACAGGAGCTTGCCCGACGAGTGCGACTTACCCTTGTCGTGGTCGAAGAAGACGCCCGGCGAACGGTGCATCTGCGAAACGATGACGCGCTCGGTGCCGTTGACGATGAAGGTGCCGTTCAAGGTCATGAGCGGCATGTCGCCCATGTAGACGTCCTGCTCCTTGATGTCCTTGATCGACTTGGCGCCGGTATCCTCGTCAATATCGAACACGATGAGGCGCAGCGTCACCTTCAGCGGTGCGGCATAGGTCAGGTCGCGCTGACGGCATTCGTCAACGTCGAATTTCGGTCCTTCGAACTCGTACTTCACGAACTCCAGCATCGAGGAGCCGGAAAAATCGGAGATCGGGAAGACCGACTTGAAAACAGCCTGCAGCCCCTCGTCCGGACGGCCGCCCTTGGGCTCGTCCACCATCAGGAACTGGTCATAGGATGCCTTCTGAACCTCGATCAGGTTCGGCATCTCCGCAACTTCCGGAATCTTTCCGAAGAATTTGCGTACGCGTCTGCGGCCATTGAAAGTCTGGGTCTGGGCCATCGTCGCTCCTTAGCTCTAAACTCGGGACGGGCCTCGCCGCGGCCCGCCTTGCATACCGAGCCGCCTGGGCGGCGGCTCTCTGTCTGTTCTCCGTTCGCCTTTCGGCGTCCGGCCAAAACGGGAGAAAACCCGTTTCCTGAAGGCCGGTTGCGGCCCTCAGGAAAGAGGTTCTCGTACATCTCGCGCTACGCGTCCTCCCTCCAGGCGAAGGGAGTGGCGGACGGCGCGAGGCCGCCCGCCGCTTTTACGCTTACTTCAGGTCGACCTTGGCGCCGGCTGCTTCCAGCTGGGCCTTGAACTTGTCAGCGTCGGCCTTGGAAACGCCTTCCTTGACCGGCTTCGGAGCCGCTTCGACCAGGTCCTTGGCTTCCTTGAGGCCAAGACCGGTGATGGCGCGGACTTCCTTGATGACGTTGATCTTCTGAGCGCCAGCTTCGGTGAGGACGACGTCGAATTCCGTCTTTTCCTCGGCCGGAGCAGCGGCAGCGGCAGCGCCACCAGCAGCGGCAACCGCCACCGGAGCAGCAGCCGAAACGCCCCACTTTTCTTCCAGAAGCTTCGACAGCTCGGCCGCCTCGAGGACGGTCAGCTTCGAAAGGTCGTCTACGATCTTTGCGAGATCAGCCATTGTTGTATTCCTTCGTTAGGTTCGAACGTGTGTTTTTGATAGCGAGGAACGGCCTCATGCCGCCTCGTCCTTCCGGGCGTAAGCGCCGATGACGCGCGCGACCGAAGCCGCTGGCGCATTGACGATCTGGGCGATCCGGGTTGCCGGCGTGGCGATCATGCCAACCAGCTTGGCGCGCAGCTCATCGAGCGACGGAAGTGTGGCGAGTGCCTTCACACCGTCGGCGTTGAGCGAGGTGGTGCCCATTGCGCCACCGAGAATGATCAACTTGTCATTCCCCTTGGCGAAATCGGACGCGACCTTCGGCGCCGCAATCGGATCCTCCGAATAAGCGATCAGCGTCTGTCCCTTGAACAGGTCGATGATCGATGCGGAGTCCGTGCCCTGAAGAGCGATTTTGGCGAGACGGTTCTTCGCGACTTTAACGGTGCCACCGGCAGCGCGCATTTTCGACCGAAGGTCGTTCATTTGCGCGACGGTGATACCGGCATAGTGGGCCACGACGACTGAACCTGCGTTTCCGAACGCTTCGTTCAGGCCCGTGACGAGTTCGCGTTTTTCCGCTCTGTCCACTGCCTATCTCCAGTTGACCCCTGCCCTTATACGAGGACAGGCGTCGGGTTGCCTTTTGCCGGCCGGGCCATCCAGTAACGGATCTCCCGAACGACGCTCGAGGATCCTGCCCCCTTTCGCCACACCGACGGCAAAGCCGGCGATGCGCAGACAAAAGGCAAACACGGTTCGAACCTTTCATTGGAGCACTTGCTCCGTTGTCCGGTCTTCACCCGTCTCATGCAGGCCCAATTGAATTAAGGCTTTTGGGCCGCCTGCAATCTCGGACAGGATGTCCGGAAGCCTTTCGACTTCCGGCACCGGGCCCAGGATAAATCCAAGGCCCGGAATTCAGTCACGGATCGGCCTTTCGGCGGCCGATCCAAATGGTCTTAATCAGGACGCAGCGAGCGTCGAGACATCGAGCTTGAGGCCCGGGCCCATCGTCGAGGTGACCGACACCTTCTTGACGTAGTTGCCCTTGGCGCCAGCCGGCTTTGCCCTGGTCACCGCATCGGCGAAGGCGCGGATGTTCTCTTCCAGCGCCTTGACGTCGAACGAGACCTTGCCGACGCCGGCATGAACGATGCCGGCCTTCTCGACGCGGAACTCGACCGCGCCACCCTTCGATGCCTTGACGGCGGCGGCGACGTCGGTGGTGACGGTGCCGACCTTCGGGTTCGGCATCATGCCGCGCGGGCCGAGCACCTTACCGAGACGGCCGACCAGCGGCATCATGTCCGGCGTGGCGATGCAGCGATCGAAATCGATCGTGCCCTTCTGGACGATGTCGACCAGGTCTTCCGCACCGACGATGTCGGCGCCGGCGGCCTTGGCTTCCTCGGCCTTGTCGCCACGAGCGAACACGGCGACGCGAACCGAGCGGCCGGTGCCGTTCGGCAGGTTGACCACGCCGCGGACCATCTGGTCGGCATGGCGCGGGTCGACGCCGAGGTTCATGGCGACTTCGACGGTCTCGTCGAACTTGACCGAGGAACGGTCCTTGAGCAGCTTCAGCGCTTCACCCAGGGCGTAAGCCTTGTTGGGATCAATGCCTTCGCGGGTCTTCGATACACGCTTTGCAATCTTTGCCATGATCTTAGCCCACCACTTCCAGACCCATCGAGCGGGCGGAGCCCTCGACCATGCGCATGGCCGCCTCGACGTCGTTTGCGTTCAGATCCTTCATCTTCGCGGTCGCGATTTCGCGCACCTTGTCGCGGCCGATCGTGCCGACCTTGAGCTTGCCCGGCTCCTTCGAGCCCGACTTCAGGTTCGCGGCCTTCTTCAGGAAATAGCTCACCGGCGGCGTCTTCATGACGAAGGTGAACGACTTGTCCTGGTAATAGGTGATGACGACCGGAACCGGCGATCCCTTTTCCATTTCCTGGGTCTGCGCGTTGAACGCCTTGCAGAACTCCATGATGTTGATGCCACGCTGACCAAGCGCCGGGCCGATCGGGGGCGACGGCGTAGCCGAACCCGCGGAGACCTGAAGCTTGAGCTGGCCTGCAATTTTCTTAGCCATCTCTTTTCCTGCCTTTGTCTATGCCGGCCCCATCTTGGGAAACACCGGCGGTTGCAGTCTGGTGGTGCGGTTCGCGCGGCCGGCTAAAGCCACATTCGCCTCCCACCGTTCTCAGGCCATGCGTTTCCGCACCGCCTCCCCTGATCGCCAGACCGGCATCAGGGATTTCGGATCAGCCCTTTTCGACCTGTCCGAATTCCAGATCGACGGGCACGGCGCGCCCGAAGATCGAAACTTCCACCTTGAGCCGCGCCCGCTCCTCGTCCACTTCCTGGACGAAGCCATTGAACGACGCGAAAGGACCATCCGAAACACGGATCGCCTCGCCGATCTCGAACGTGACCGAGGGCTTCGGCCGCTCGACGCCTTCCTGCACCTGGTTCAGGATGCGCTGCGCTTCCGCCTCGGTGATCGGCACGGGCTTGGAGTCACCGAGAAAGCCGGTGACCTTCGGCGTGTTCTTGACCAGCGAGAACACGGCATCGGTCAAATTGGCCTTCAGGAGCACATAGCCCGGGAAGAACTTGCGCTCGGCATCGACCTTGCGGCCACGACGAACCTCGACCACCTTCTCGGTCGGCACCACGATCTGCTCGATATCGGCGGACAGGCCCTTCTGCTTGGCCTTGTTCTCGATATCCTCGGCGACCTTCTTTTCAAAGTTCGAATAAGCGTGGACGATGTACCAGCGCGCAGCCATTTTTTTAGACTTCTCCGTAGTCGCCGGACTTAGCGTCCAATGCCCAGAATCTGTTCGATCGCGAGGCCCATCAACTGATCGGCGCTAAAGAAAAAGATCATCGCAATCACAGCGAAGGCCAGAACCATCACCGTCGAGATCATCGTTTCGCGCCGCGACGGCCAAGTCACCTTGGCGGTCTCCGAGCGAACCTGCTGGAGAAAGACGAAAGGATTTGTGGTTTTCGAAGCCATATGCCGCTCTGTCTTCAAGACCCGTTGGCCGGGTCCCCTGGATGATCCCGCTGGCCGGGACGTGCCGCCTGAGCCCAGTCTCGCGCCGAATCAGCGCAATCATTTCGCCCATGCAAATCAGACGCGTAAAGCCGGCTTCCCAGCTCCACGCGTCGCGTGTCTGTTCTGTCTACATAAAACCGATTCTTGATCCACGCAAGTGGCAAGTGTCCGCTTTATGACCAAACGCCGCCTCGGAACCATCCAGTCGTTCCGTCCCGGCTATGGCGCCCTTATGCCCCAATCGGGCTAATATGGCAAGCGTGTCGCCGATTTTCAAAGGGCGGTCCGCGGAAATGTCGTTTCTGATGGCCATTTCGGAAAATGGCACGGGCAGCAGGGCTCGAACCTACGACCTGCGGTTTTGGAGACCGACTATCCTTATGCCATCTCATTGTTTGCATTTAAATATTTGGCACTTTCTGGATCGATGTGCAAGGATTTGTGTAACGGCATTCGATCGTTTCGGCAGGTTTTAGCCTCTAGTTAGGCGGTGCGTTCGCGCCATCGCATTTGTTGGCCCAAGGATGCGCCGGACGACACCATCTGCAATGCAAAGGAGCCTAGGGGAATGCCAGCAGTACTTGGACTGCGCGACAGCTCGGCGCGGTCGCGGCGAAACTGTAAGCCGCTTGAACGGCGGTAGGTCAGCGGATGAGTGCGCGAACCCGTTTGGCGAGGCGGCTGAGGGCGGGCTCCCGCTTGCGCCGTGATAGTTCACTCTGGCTGACAGCGACCTTGTCTGTAGGCGATGACGCCGGCTTGGCGCAGACGGTCAGATCCGTGTACTCCCCAAGGATACCGTGGGTCCTATCGGCGAAGCGATACACCCGGACGTCAAATGGAGCCCATTCCGCGATGGCCAGGTGCAGGTCGTACCCGTAGTCGATGGTCACGATCGACCCTTCGCTGCTCACCGGGTTGCCGTGGATTTCGGGCTCTTTCAGATGCACCCTGGTCCCGTCAGCGTGTTGGACGAACCTGCGCTCCCATCCGCTTGCCTGCTGCTTTCGTACCGGGAAAGTACAAATGTAGATACCGCCTGGCTTTAGCGTTCTGAAAATCTCGGCGATTGCCTTGTCCGGATGATAGACGTGCTCCATGACATCGAGCGTGACGGTGATGTCGAAGGTGCCATCCTCGAAAGTCATGCTTTCCAGGTTTTCGTTTCGGACCCCTCTCAAGGTCGATCCTAACGGCGTGTCAGGAAAGTATTGCGATCCGACGTAGTGCTGCGCCTCGCGCCTCATCACCTGAGAGACGCCCCGATACGCGGGCGACGATTCATGGATGTGCAGGTCGCGCCAGTTTGGTCTCAGCTCGTTGAGGACTAGGGCCAACGCTCGCTCTCGGGGTATCGATCCACCCGGACAAGTTGTGCAGATCAGTTCGTCACGCAGCCATTCGCCCTTGGCCACGAACTCGGTAGATTTCTGGCAAATGGGGCAAAAGCAAGATATTTTCCAAGGCTGAAAGTCGGTCATGGATGCGTCGATAGCCGATCAGCAGCGCGTCCGCTACTCCTATAAGCCGGCGACTTGCGACAATCAGATGTTGTCCTCCCATCCACAGCACGCCAGACCGGGGTCGGCGCCGAAGCTGCTGGCATAATAGATATTGGCAGATTCAACATTCATCATCTCGCGGGTGTGCACGCGCAGGATTTCGCCGCTGCCAGAGTGTTCATGATCGGCGGGTTGGTGGTGCTCCAGCTCCCCGTACGAATTGTTCGAACGAGCGCCCCTCCGCTGACCGTGAATAACAGAATGTCGATGGCCGCTGGGGTCGGTGGAACAAAATCCCCAACAGGCACAGCGGTCCATGTTGGTGTAATCGGATTGTCGAGCGCCCTCCTCATATCTGAACACCATTGGTCATGAGGGCACGAGCGTTCGGATAGAGACTATCCAGTGGGGGTGGCCTCGTTCCCGAGGGAAACTCATGATGGTAAGTTGTCCCCCAAGCCGCTTGCGCGAGACGAGCAGTCTTGTGCCCGGCAAGATGGGTGGGCACAGGCCAAAGAAGATTGCCGGGGCGCATCGGGACTGGCTGCTTGCACACTGCCGGGCTACTGATTTCACGCTGCGCGGTCTCGTGGGCGAACTTGGCGAGCGCGGCCTGAAGGTCGATTACCGGTCGGTGTGGGAGTTCGTCCACGCCGAGAAGCCCAGTCACAAAAAAGACGCTGATCGCAGCTGAACAGGATCGCCCGGAAGTAGCGCACCGGCGGGCACAGTGAGTCAAGTATCAGTTCCGCATCGATGCTTCCCGCTTGGTGTTCATTGACGAGACATGGACCAAGACCAACATGGCGCCGCTCAGGGGATGGGCGCCACGCGGCCAAAGGATCAGAGCCAAGGTGCCGCACGGCCATTGGAAGACTATGACCTTCCTGGCGGCGCTGCGCCATGATCGCGTCGATGCACCATGGCTCATCGACGGACCGATCAACGGTGAGCGTTTCCAGCTCTATGTCGACAGGATTCTGGTTCCCACGCTCGAAGCCGGCGACATCGTCATCATGGACAATCTCGGTTCGCACAAGGGCAAGGCCGTGCGCCGCGCCATCCGCTCGGCCGGCGCCAGGCTGTTCTTGCTGCCGAAATATTCGCCCGACCTCAACCCGATCGAGAAGCTCTTCGCCAAACTCAAGCATTGGCTGCACAAGGCTGCCAAGCGAACAGTCGAGACCGTCCGTGACGCCATCGGCCAAATCCTCGGCACCGTCTCCTCAATCGAATGCGGAAATTACTTCATCGAGGCAGGTTATGCGCCAACCTAGATTCATCCGCTCTAGGTTCGTGCCCCTATCCCCATCGATGGCCAGAAGAAAAATCAGTCGGCAATGATAGAACTTGCAGCTCCCGCATCGAGCTAAACGCGAGATACTCTTCGCGTACGTCCCAATTAGAAATGCCTTGCCGGCGACGGCGTAGCTTCTCGGAAGCAGGTCGGGGCGTGTCTCCATAGATCGGCGTCGGCCAAATAGTTACGACCGAAACGTGGGATCGTGCTGCAGCAATTTCTGGCCAAACAGGTAAGCGCCTATGGCGGTGAGGTGCCCATATGGTGAGGCTATCCACCCGCGACTTTTCACGAAAGGCTGGCATTCCGAGAGCGAGCAAAAAAGGCTGGCCGAGTCGACGGCTGTGAACTGCCCATGCTCGAGGTCGACCATGTACGCATAGTTACGGCGTGCCTCGTCCAACGTTGATGGAAAGGCTCCAGACGACGCATCGCCTCGGGCAAGGATGTTCTGAGCCTTGCGATCTTCGAGTTCGGTGAATTGGGGCATGTCGCTGAACCAGAAGATTCTCGCTCCAAGCGGCTGCCAAAATTTGATGGCCTCGGCGACTTGCTGCCTG
This sequence comes from Mesorhizobium huakuii, assembly GCF_014189455.1. NCBI lineage: Bacteria > Pseudomonadati > Pseudomonadota > Alphaproteobacteria > Hyphomicrobiales > Phyllobacteriaceae > Mesorhizobium > Mesorhizobium huakuii. The sequence continues at coordinate 6,020,023 of NZ_CP050296.1, read as the reverse complement.
GTGTAGATATTCGGCAACTGCTTGTTGGCTATGATCAGACGGTCGACGCGGTGAAAGCCTGTGTATTCCGCGACCACCTTGTCAAATAGTCGGCGGCAATCCCGGCTCATGAGACTTGGAACCACTGAACAGCCGGCCCCCGTCATCTGGGCGATATCGATGCCGTTGAGCCTTAGCGCCGCCGCCTTATCGGCTGCATGACTGTCTCCGACGACAAGGGTGTCTGCGCCGCTCGCCGATCCGCGGCAATTCCAATCCTCGAGGAAGCGATCCAGTGGCGGGCTCCTGTCTGCGCGGAAATGACAGATACCCATCCGAATTGCTTTGCTTTTGGTGCTCTGCAAATCGTCGATGACGTCGACCGAGGCGAAATATTTTTCCTTCAATTCGCCATATCGGAAGGCATATCCGTCGCCGCTGCCGGCAGCCCCAAAACCGACCAATGCAGACGCAGCAAAGGCGCTGCACGCAACCACGGTTTTCCTATCGGTTCGGCTGCGGTCGCGAAACGGGCGTTCGACGAAGTACCAGGTGGCAGACGCCAGCACGACACAGATCGCCAAGACCATGCAAGTAAGGCCGGTCGAGAGTGGCGCCATTTGGCGAACCCTCGCCAGAGCCAGAAGCGGTTGATGCCAAAGATACAGCGAATAGGAAATCAAGCCGATGTGGGTGATCCCCGGCGCAGCGAGTATCCTTCCGATGCCGGAAGCTCCCGTCGCGGATAACAGAACCAAGGCTGTGCCGAGACAAACCGGCACGGCGAGAAAATTCGGGAGTCCCGGACCTGGCAAAACAAAGAGCGAGAGCGCGATCAGGGCTGCGCCGGCAGCCGCAAGCAGCTGAGGAAAACAAATTTTACCGCTGGCCAAGAAGGCACATGCGGCGCCAGCGAGCAATTCCCACGCTCTAGTGTCCGGTCGATAGAACGCCGCGTCCGGCGAGGCGGCAGAAACCAGTTCAGACAGGAGCAGGGACGCCACCCCAAGCACTCCAATCGCGACGAAAAGAGCCTTCTCGGGGATGCGATTTGTCAGCAACACAAGCAGGGGCAAAGCGACATAGAACTGCTCCTCAACACCAAGGCTCCACAGGTGGATGAGGGGCTGCTCGTCTGTCGCGGTGGAAAAATAGTGCGTCTGCGCCAAGAACCAGAAATTCGCGCTGAACGTGAAGGCGGAAATCACCGACTTTGAAAACTCTTCCATGCGCACCGGTGTCAGCACAAACCACGCCGCTGCGGCCGACGCTGTAACCACCACCGCAAGCGCCGGAAGTATCCGCCTAAGCCGGCGCTCGTAGAATGAGATAAAGGACACTTTGCCTGTTCGGCGGCGCTCGTCTAGCAAGATGCCGGTGATGAGATAGCCGCTGATGACGAAGAAGATGTCGACACCGAGATAGCCGTTTTCAAATCCGGCCAATCCGGCGTGAAAGAGCAGCACAGGAAGCACCGCAACAGCACGCAACCCATCGATTTCTGGTCGATAGGTATGCGCTGCCGGCTTCACTGAGCCACTCGAAAGCGACTTGAACACAGCCTCGACAGTCATTCGAATTCTCCAGTCCGGCTGCGCTCGCCCCTTGGGGGCAAACCTACGAAATATCCCACCAACGCTCAATCTGGCACCAGTCCGTTTATTGCGGCGAAAGAGCTTTGCTTTGTTTGCCATGCCGGATGAACGGCTCATTCGAAGACCCGAGATGCGGCAGCTCGCCCCGCTCCCGCGAGCGGCTTCAACAAAAACCGCTAATCCCAAGCGTGAGTGAAGGCGCACATCCCGGAAAACGTCCATGCAAGCGATTGTCAGCAGATGCACTGCACGCGCGGTAAGGACACGGACGCTGGACTATTCCTGCTGTCCAGCGCTGTGGCGGTCACGGGATCAAAATATCGTCTCCTCATAGGGGTCGAGTTCGTTCGCCACATCATGGTGAAGGATCCTGATGCGCAGACTGAACCCTCGAGCGGCAATCGGGCAATGCCCGATTGCCGCTCGATGTTTCTGCTCACGCAGCCATCCAAGACGACTGCATAGCTGCCGCGATGGTGCCGATCTGGTTCGGATCACCAAGCCTTGGATCATTGGGCTGAATGCCAGATCCTGTCGGCGAGGTTGCCGGATCAAAGCCGGCCATCGCCGCGACTAAGGTCGCGACATCGGATTGATGCAGCACCTTACCGTCACCGGACTTGATCGTCTCGACGACATTGCCGGGGCCTGCGAACCAGCCGTTGACCGTAATTTTGTCGGTCGTTCCCAGCACGGAGACGACGAGGCTGTTGCCCTGCTGGCTGAACCAGAGTTCGTTCCAGTCAATACCGGAGCCGAAATCGAGCTCGTCATTGTCGTTGTAGGCGCCGGATTCGACGATGGTGTCGGCGCCATCGCCAGCCCTGAACCGATACTGGTCATTGCCCGTGCCACCGACCAGCGTATCGTTGCCGGCGCCGCCAGAGAGGATGTCATTGCCGGCATCGCCGTTCAGCGTTTCGTTGCCGCCGAGGCCAAAGATGATATCGGCCGCCGTGCTACCGGTGACTGTTCCACCTGCCGTTCGCGCAACGAGGAAGTTGAGCGGACCAAGACCGTCCAGTTGGAGGTTTTCGACACGCCCAGCTGCCAAAGCCTCTTGGGAGATGGACACCGTGTCTCCCGCTGGGCCACCGGCAATGTTGATCGACAAATCTTCACCTTGCAGTCCGGTCCAGGAGAACGAGAGATCATCTGCCTTGATGCCTCCCTCCAGGACGAGCGTCGAGGTGCCGGTCCCCGATGCCTTGAGCAAACTGCTGCTTGCTGTTTGCCAGTAGTAACCGCCCACCCAGGTGTTGACGACTCCTCCTGCTCGCACCCCTAGCGCGCTGGCTGCTGTGACATCGGCGGCCAGCGCTGTGGCGGGCCAAGTGTAATTCGATATGGCGTCGCTACCATCACCGCGGCGGAACACGTATTGATCGTCGCCACCCTCTCCCCACAGAAAATCATTGCCCTTGCCGCCGATCAGACGGTCATTGCCATCTCCAGCGCTGAGGATGTCACTGCCGTCACCCCCGAACATTACATCGTTGCCGGCACCGCCAGTGAGCGTCTCATTCCCGCCGAGGCCGAACATGATATCCGCGTCTGTGGTGCCGCTCACGGCTCCGCCGACCGATGGCGCGACGAAGAGGTTCATGCTGCCGAGGTCGTCCAGCTGAAGCTTCTCGATTCTCGCGGCAGCAATTGCCTGCTGGCCGAGTATGATGCTGTCTCCGACGGAACCGCCGGCGATGTTAACAACAAGATTATCCAGCCCTACCCCTGTCCATGAGAACGACAGATCCTCCGCCGTGATGCCTCCTGTGAGCACTAGTGTATCGGTGCCAGAAGTAGCCACCAGTTTGGAGAGGCTATTTGTGCTGCTTTGCCAAACAAAGCCACCAAGCCAAGTGTCCATGACACCCCCTGCGTACACGCCGAGAGCATGCGCGGCGCTGATGTCGGCGGCGCTCGTGGTTGTGACGACGCTAAAATCCTGGATTTTGTCGCTGCCATCACCATGTCGAAACACGTAGCGATCGCTGCCGTCCTCACCATTGTAATAGTCGTTGCCGGCGCCACCATACATCGTGTCGTCACCAGCACCGCCATAGAGAACGTCGTTGCCAGCCCCGCCATAAAGAATGTCGTTGCCAGCCCCACCGTTGAGGCGCTCAGCGCCAGCGAGTCCGAACAGGATGTCCGCTCCCGCGGTACCGTCAACGATCACCGATACGGCCGAAGATGTCGAAGCGGGCCCACTGACCATCGGGCCGACTGTGGTCGCCACCCCAAAGTTCAGCACGCCAAGCCCATCCAACTGGAGATTCTCGATTTTGCCCACCGCAATGCCATATTGGCTAAGGTTTATGCTGTCCCCTGCTGGTCCGCCGGCGATAGCGACAAGTAGGTTGTCCTGGCCGGGGCCTCCCCACGAGAACGAGAGGTCATCCGCAGTTATGCCGCCCGTCAGTTTAAGCGTGTCGGTTCCTGATGCGGCAATAGCCTTGAGGAGCGAATTGGTACTTGTTTGCCAGATGTATCCTCCTACCCAAGTATTTACGATGCCAGTGGCAGACACGCCAAGAGATTGAGCGGCGCTGGTATCGGCGGCGGTGATCTGGTCCGTCACCACAAAGTCCTCGATCCTGTCGGCGCCATCCCCGCGTTGGAAAACGTAGGTATCAGATCCGTTGACGCCGTTGAGGTAGTCATTGCCGGTGCCGCCAACCATAGTGTCGTCACCATCGTCGCCGATCAGGAAGTCGTTTCCGCCGCCGCCATTGACCGTGTCGTTGCCGCCACCTGCCCTAATTTCATTCGCGGCAGAATTTCCCGTCAAGACGTTGGCAGAGCCGTTTCCGAAGCCATTGATCGCGGCCGTGCCAGTCAACGTCAGGTTTTCGACGTCGGCATCGGAAATAGTATAGGTGACGGAACTCAGCACGGTGTCAGTGCCCTGGCTGGCGGCCTCTACAACCTGGTCCGAAGTGTTGTCGACCACGAAGGTGTCGTTGCCGGCGCCGCCGTTCATCGTATCGGCGCCAATGCCGCCATCGATGAAGTCATCGCCAGCACCGCCGTTGATCGTGTCATTGCCCGCCCCGGCACTGATCTGATCGTCCCCCGCGCTACCGGTGATCGTGTCGTTGGTTGTACCGGGCGACACGAATTCAACACCGAAGCTTGACGTGGTGCCGGTTCCGGTCGTGGCATTGGCGGTTATGACCGACGTCGACTGCCTGTTGGCGCTGACGTCGATGGTCACCGTCTGAGTGACAACGCCACTAGCGTTGTAGTCCGTGACGATCTCGTGGATGGAACCATCGATCCGGGTGACCGCCACTTCCTTGTGTTCGTAAGTGCCGTTGTTGTCGGCGTCTTTTAGCAACGTGCTTGTCATGCCGTCAGCGCTGACGGTCAAAATCCCTTTCTGTGTGACAGGGCCATTCCAGGCCGCATGCCCGGATATCTGGGTCACAACCGAACCATCGATCTGAGCCTGCGCGACGGCAGTCACTTCGTAGCCGGATACGCTAGGGTTCTCTACTGACACCGGACTCGTTCCGCTGCCGCCGTAATCATACCAGTAGTTTGTCGTCAGCCCGTCAGCGCTCTTCTTTATGATGACATTGGCTGGGATCGCTGCTTGCCAGTAAATCACTCCCGGGATGAGATGCGATGCATCCTGGTTCCTGTTGTGTATACCCTCAACCGTGGACCCATCAGCCATGGTGATGACGCTATCCATATTGTCGAAGCCGCCGCCGCTGGCGTCATAATCCACGCCTGTCCAGCGGCTGCGGCCATCATCGCTCGCATAGGTCGTTGTTTTGTTAAAGAACGTATTCGAAGGGCCTTTCCCGTCGAACGTCTTCGTGTCCGTGATGCCGTTGCCCAGATTGGCGACGTTTATCTGACGGCTTTGATCAACGGTACCGTTGGCATCGAAATCCCATTGGGTCGTCGTCAGAAGTCCATCGGCGCTGGTCGAAATCTTCGTCGTGCTCAATTTGTGATTGGTGCCGCTGAAGTCGGTGATCAGCGTGGTGACAGAGCCGTCGACAGCCTTGGTGGTAACCTCGGTCTGATCGACCGTGCCGTCGCCATCCGCATCCCGCGAAATCGAGATGATCCGGCCATCACCGCTGGTCGTGGTGACCGAGCTGTCCAGCAGCGTCCCGGCGGGCGTCGACCGCTTGACCGTTTCGACCACGGAGCCATCGCCCAGTACCCTAGTGTCGTCGACGGTGACGCGATCTATCCCAACCACGCCGTCGGTGTCTTCCTGCGTCGTGATGGTTCGACCGTCGGTGGGTATCGTGGTGATGAATTTCGACAGCTGCGACCCATCGGCCTTGTAGTTGGTGACGGTCCTTGTCCGCGAGCCGTCCGCATCGACAGTCGTGACGTCTGTCGAATCCTGGCTGAACGGACTAGCTCCGTAGAGATCCAGGCTGGTCGTCACCGACAGGCCATTGGCGCTGGTCGTTGTGACAAAACTGCTGGTTTGGGTTGCTCCCTCGAATTTGTTGACCGTATGAACATTCGAGCCGTCGGCATTCAGAACCGTGACATCCGTCTCCTTCCGGTCGTAGGTCCCGTCGCCGTTGAGGTCCCATTCCTTCGTCGTAGAAAGCCCATCTCCTGCAGTCGTTGTCCTGGTCTGCTCGGTCAGGGTCGTCGATTCATAGGCCTTGATGATCTGAACCGTGGACTTGTCGGCTCCCGTTGTCGTCTCGGTCGTTCTCTTGCTGGGCAAATCCGGAAGGTAGTCGACCGATGTGGCACCATAGAGTGTCGTGCTGCCAAGTCCGTTCGCGCTGACCGTCGTCGTCTTACTGGTGGTGGAAGGCGCCGTTGTATAGGCCCCAGTCCCCAACGCATTGGCGGTCGTGTCAGGTCCCATTGTGGTGGCCGTGATGCTGCCGTCGACTGCCGTTACGGTCGTCGTCGTCAAATCGACGGTGCCATCGCCGTTGACGTCCTTCGTCACGGTCGTCGTCAGCTTGTTGGCGCTGACCGTCTTGACAGTCCGGCTCTCTAGCGAGCCGTCTGCCTTTTTGTAGTCGACCGTCTCGGTCGTGCTGCCGTCGGCGTTAAGCAAAGTTGCGTCGACCATCGAGCGGCTGGTGGTCGCACCGACAGCCGCCCAAGTCACGGTCTTGGTCAGGCCGTTGGCGCTTGTAACGATCGTCGTCTTGTCTTTGACCGCTCCTGCGGCATCAAAATCCGTGATGGTCTCGGTCTTGCTGCCGTCGGCATTAAGAACGGTGACATCGGTGGTCGACTGGTCGATCGCGCCGTTGCCGTCGAGATCAGCGGCGATCGTGGTGGAAAGGCCATTCGCACTGACTGTTTTGGTGGCGGACGACGTCAGGGCACCAGCCGCGTAGGTGCGATTGACCGTCGTCGTCGAGCCGTCGGCATTGCGGGCGGTGGAACTGCTGTCATCGATCGCCCCATTGCCGTTGACATCCCTTGTCGTCGTCACCGTCTTGCCGTCAGCGCTGGTAACTGTCTGATAGCGGGCAATCTGAACGCTGCCGGCATTGAGAACGGTGACGGTGTCCGTCTTCGAACCGTCGGCGCCGAGCGTCGTGACGGTGGTGCTGGTCCGGTCGACTGTGCCGTTGCCGTCGAGGTCGGACTGCACCGTCGATGTCAAGTCATTGGCACTGACCGTTGTGATGGTTTTGCCGATCAACGCTCCGGTTCCGGCGAGCGCGGACACTGTCCTGGTTGTCGAGCCATCGGCGCTCAGCACAGTGACGTCGCTCGACTTGTTCTCGACAACGCCATCGCCGTCGGCGTCGCGCTGCGTGGTCACTGACAAGCCGTTACCGCTGGTGGTGACTACGCGTTTAGCGAGCAAGGTGCCATCGCTGGCGAAGTCTTCCAGCGTCTCAGTCTTCGAGCCGTCGGAGTTCAAAACCGTAGAGTCCTTCACGGTTTCTGGTGCGCATCCGGTCACAATCGCGTTGGCCGACACCCAATCAAGTTCGGCATTCGCATTGTGCGAATGGGCTTCCGCGGATTCGATGATGCCTTGCGCGACAGCCGCGCGCGATGTGCCGCCATTGAGCGCGTTGACCCAATAGCTCAGGCCGGCGGAATCCGGCGCCCGACCCAGGGCATTCTGGTAAAGCAGCGTGACAAACTGTTGGTTGTCGAGCGACCCATACTTTTGCTGGAATTCAGCGGAATTTAGAAAATTGTTGATCAAAGCCGCTTCCGATGTGCCGCTCTCTAAGAAGGAAAGCTGATTCTGGAAGCCACTTTGATCCGGATCGCGACCAAGGATCGAGTGATAGATCCTGTAGATCGCTCCCTGATTCACGTAGTCAGAGGAATTCTCTTTAGAGACAGTCGTTTTGGTAAGTCCGTTGGCGCTTACCGTGGTTGTGCGCTTGCTCGTATAATCCCCACTTATTGCGACATCTATCTCGGCAATCGTGGTCGAGCCGTCGGCATTGCGCACGCTGACCTGAATCTGGTCAGCATGCCCGTCGCCATTGGCGTCGTTCGTGGTCGTGATCGTTTTGCGGTCGGCACTGGTCGTGACTTCCGTCCTGGCAAGCGTCGCACCGCTGGTGCTGGTCGTCGTGGTGGTCACGGTGCGGCTGCCGTCACCGCCAAGCACGGTTGCCCGCACCGTAGTGCGGTCGACAGTACCATCGGTGTTGATGTCGTCCTTCACCGTCTGCGTCAGGCTGTCGGCGCTGGTGGTGATTGCGCTGCTGCCGATCAGCGCCCCACTGGCACTGGTGGTCGTCACCGTATGCGTGCGATTGCTGGATGCGTCCGTCGTCGTTACATCGGTGACGGTCACATCATAGACACCGTCGCTGTTCAGATCGGCTTTGCTGGTTAGCGACAGGCCATCGGCCGAGGTTTGGTCGAATGTCTTGCCGACAAGAGAGCCGTCGGGATTGAAGGCGCTGACGATCGACGTCGTTACTCCGGCACCATCGACCGCGATGGTCTTGACAGCATCGACATGGCCGTCTCCATCAGAGTCCGAAACGATGGAGATGGTCTTGCGATCCGCGCTTGTGTTGGTGGTGACGCTCGAAAACAGCGAGCCGTCACGACTTTTTGCCTGTTGAGTTTCGGTCAGGCTGCCTCCGGTTCCCACTACCGTCACGTCTGAGGACGTGATGTCGAAGAGGCCATCGCCATCGAGATCGGTCGAAACTGTCTTTACCAACCCGTCGTCGCTGGTGGTGGCGACGGACTTGCCGATGAGCACATCGGTGGAACTGTAAGAGGAAACGGTGGTGACCGAGACGCCATTGGCGCCATTGGTGATAGCGGTCACATCGCGGGTTTCGTACGTGCCGTTGCCGTCGAGATCATGCGAGACGGTGCGTGTGCGGCCGTCGGCACTGGTGATCGTCTGCTCCTTGTCGATAAGCGTGCCGCCACTGCTGGTTTCGGCAACCGTCTTGGTGCGTGTCCCATCGCCGGCGACAAACGTGGTTTCGGTGCTGACGAGATCGTAAACGCCGCTGCCAGTGGAATCGCTCTGAACGGTTTTGGTCAGGCCATCGGCCGATGCCGTTGTCGCGACCTTACGAAGCAAGGTGCCGTTGAGGCTGTATTCGGAAACCGTCGTCGTGGCCGAGCCGCCAACATTTCTGACGAAGACCTGGACCTGATCGTTGACGCCATCGCCATCTTGGTCGAGCGCGGTCGTCACCGTCGTCTTGTCAGCGCTGGTGGTCGTCGTCACCCGGCTGGCAAGCGAGCCGTCGGTGTTGAAATCGCTGACGGTGCGTTGACGCACACCCGCCGTGATTGTCGTCACGTCGGTCTGCGAGCGTTCATAGGTGCCGTTGCCGTCATCGTCGAACTGCGTCGTCGTCGATAGCCCGTTGGCACTGACCGTGATGCGGTTCTGGAACGCCAACGTTCCATCCTTGTCGTAGCCGCCAAGCGTCGTGGTTTTCGAACCGTCGCCGTTGGTGACGACAGTGCTCTTGATGATGTAGCCGTTCGCATCAGAGGCGAGAATAGCGTCGCCGACGGTGCCGGTGCTGCCGTCTGTCCGGGTGAATTGCGCCGTGCCGGTGATCGCCGACCCATCGGTGAATTGCTGGCCGCTGCCTGATGGCGTCAAGCCTATCGAGGCAATGCCAAGCGAGGCCAGCGAGACAAGCTGGCCGTCGACCATGATCTTGAATTCAGACCAGCGGTTATCGCCGGCGTCGAGCATGCCATTGTGGTTGGTGTCAAAGACGCTCTTCAGCGCCTCGAGGTCGCTGGTCGCTGTCTGGTCCCATTCTGTGAAGACGAACTCGCTGGAGCGGCTGATCTTGCCGTCGCCATCGGCATCAAGCACCAGCACGCCGGTGCCAGCATCCGCCCAGGCCGTGCGATGCTGATAGCCATTTCCCTCAAAGTCAAGGAACTGCGCGGACGAAGAGAGAGGGTTTATCGACAGGCCGTTTCCAGAAAGGTCAAGCAGGACAGGATGACCGTTCCAGCCATTGTCCTTGCTTCCGGATACGCCATTGGGGTGGCCAGCATGATCGCCTACTGGGGTCGAAATGAGGCCGCCATTCCCATAGGGGCTTGAGGCTGAGCTGGCGCGGTCACTCCCTCCACCACCACTGGATGACGCTCCGGAAGGACTGACTAGGCCAGTCTGGAAGCCATACACGGACGGCTTTGTTGTTATGCTTGACGTGAGCGTGGTATCGAGAGGCTTCTTTCCCTTCGGGTCAGGATGGGCGTCATTCCATTGGTTGGTCTCACCGGGAGTTACTACGCCGTCTCCGTTGTAGTCTGCTGGGTCCGGGGCGTCAGTGTAATATCCACCTGAGACACTCGGACGGGGACTGGGCGTTGGGGCCATCGACGGGGTTGAAATATCACTCCGAGAAGGTGATGTGCCTGCAGTGGAGGCTCGATCAGGTGCTCTGGAGTCACTGGAGGACTGCGATGGCGCTTTGGATCCCGAGCCGGAACTAACGGGGGAACTTCCCCCACCAGCCTGGGAGTTTCCTCCAAATTCGCTGCCGCCCCGGCCAGCTGAGGACAACGAGATGTTGTCAATTAGGCGAGGTGGATTGCTCCAAGGGCGAACGGTCATCCTTGGCTCATCCAGGTGAATATACGGCCCGAATTCTTTTCTTGAAATCTTGGGATCTTTTTTGAACGGCCCCTCTTGTTCATCGAAGGTGGTTTGACTCAGTATCTGCTCAGCTAAGGATTGAACGCCGTCGATCAATTGCTGGATGTAGGCCCTCGTTGGCTCATCAACAACCCTCTGCCTCAGATGATTGAGATCGCGAACAACGGTTTTGGCATTACCTTTTAGACTCGGATTAGGATTGTTGGGATCCGGGATCCGTGCCAGATTTCCAAGCAAATCCGGCAGCCCAAGTTTTGGACCTGCAGGCGAATAGGATTTCGGTCCGTTGAGGGCAGCGTCTACCAACCCCCGGGCATACGCGAGAGCGTCTTGTCTGCTGATTGTACCCTGCGTCTCTCCTGGAGGAGCAAGCGTATGTCTTTCAACCATTGGATTCCTCGTTTAGAATTCAAAATCTTCGCGGCTTTGGAGTTTGGAATGCACGCAACTGGTATTTTACTTACTGCTACGATGACGATTTTCTCATCAAATGCTCTGGCTCAAGCGGACGCCTACGAAGGTGACTTCCTGATTGAAACAGTGAATCATCAGCTTTATAGAGCTCACGCCAAATGCAATCTCGCCACCGCTTGCCAGATAAAAATCGGTGACGGGTTTCATTTAATAATAAGATCTACTCAAGGCTCACTTGTATTCTTTCTATATTCGACCGGCAATGCGGATCGCCCCTGCTGCACATTTTCAAACGGAATGAGAAGCATAGAAGTAGACAATTCCGAGCAAAAGTTTGCACTTCCATTGTACGATAAATCTCCAGATACCCTTGCTTATCAAAGCCTTAGTCAGGCTGGCACGTTGTACGCAATTATCCGAAAATAGCTTTCAATCCGAAAGGTGGCGCCATAACTACTATGATATGATCTGCATTCATGATGTAGGCATGCTTGCATAAGTCTATTTGCAGGGTATCTAGTTGTGCTTCACCGCTCATGAAACGCCTCATCCGTCATCTCCATCAGCGGGTCGAGCAGGTACTCAAGCACCCGCCGATTTCCCGTCTTGACCTCCGCGGTCACCGACATACCCGGCGTCAGCAAGACATCCCTGCCTTCAACCCGGATCGATGTCTCATTCAGCGCAATGCGCACTGGAAACACCAGCGGTCCGGCGCTGTCGCGGACGGTCTCTTCCTTGGCGGCTGAGGCCTGTTGCGGGGCGCCGGCGGGGATGGCATCGTTGGAGACGGTCAGCACCTTGCCGTCGAGCGTGCCGTAGCGGGTGAAGGGGAAGGCTTCGAGCTTGACGCGTACCTCCTGCCCTTCATGGACAAAGCCCTTGTCGCGGTTGAGCAGCATCGCCTCGATCTCGAGTTTCGTGCCATCGGGCACCATCACCATCAGCTTCTGGCCGGTCTGCACGACCTCGCCCAGCGTGTTGACTTCGAGCTGCTGCACACGGCCGGCGACCGGAGATTTCAGCAGGCTGGCGCGCTCGAAGAGTTCGGCCTTGGCAAGGTCCTGTTGCAGCACGCCGATCGAGCGGTCGATCTCGATCAGTTCGGTGGCGACCTTGTCGAGATAGGCATCGCGGCGGGCGCGCTTTTGCGCTGCGAGCGTCTTCACCGTGGCTTCGAGCTCGGCGATGTGGCCCTCGTCGGACACGGTTGCCATCAACTGGTCCTGCTCGCCCTGGCGCGCTTCGATGGTGCTGGTCTTGATGCCGACCTGGCGCTTCTCCAGTTCTTCGAAGACATCCAGCCTGTCGCCGGCGAGCTGAACCAGCTTGCGGCGCTCGACCAGCGTCTTGCCGGCGCGCTCGATCTCGATGCGCTTCTGCGCGATCTCAGCTTCGAGGCTGTCCTGCTCCGACTGATAGGCGGCCAGCGACTGGCGCATCTGCAGGCGCTGCAGCGCGACAAGCGGCGCGGGTGCGTTTGCCGGCGCCACGAACGCCGCCTCTGTGGCAGGCGTGCCATCGGCCACGGCGTCGATCAGCGCCTGGAGCCGCGCCTTGGAGACTTGCGCCGCGGCAAGGTTGCCGGCATTTTTCTGCCGCTCGGCCTGGTATTCGGACGGGTCGAGCTCGACCAGCGCGTCGCCGGCCGCGACATGGTCACCCGCCTTGATATGCAGCGCCTTGACCGTGCCGGTGATCAGCGGCTCGATGACCTGCACCTTGCCGATCGGGATCAGCTTGCCTTGCACGGTGGCATAGGTGTCGATGCGGCCGTACCACGACCAGGCCAGTGCACCGACGGCAAAGACCATGATCAGCCCCGAGAAGATACGCGCGGCAGGCGAGGCAGGCGTTTCCAGGATCTCAATCGCGGCCGCCTGGAAGGCGCGCTCGTCGCGGTTGAGTTTCGGGCGCTTGGCTCCCGCCTCGCGGGCCACGCCTTCTTTCACCGCTTGCCAATAGCGCCCCATCATCTACTCCGCCGCCTGGGGCTGGACGGAGGGGCGCTGCTCGGCCTGCAGCCGGTAGAGCTGGGCGTAACGGCCGTTGAGTTTCAAAAGCTCCTCATGCGTGCCCTGCTCGGTGATGCGGCCGGCCTCGATGGTCATGATGCGGGTGGCGTCGCGGAGCGCCGCCAGCCGGTGCGCGATGATGAACACGGTGCGGCCCTTGGCCATCAGCCGCATGTTCTGCTGGATGATGTATTCGGACTCGTAGTCGAGCGCACTGGTCGCCTCGTCGAACAAAAGGATGCGCGGATTGGTGACCAGCGCACGCGCAATGGCGATGCGCTGGCGCTGGCCGCCGGAGAGGTTGGAGCCGCGCTCCTCCAGCACGGTGTCATAGCCCGACTTGAGCTGCAGGATGAACTCATGCGCGCCCGACAATTTCGCCGCCTCGATGACGCGCTCCAGCGGCAGCGCGGGATCGGCCAGCGCGATGTTCTCGCGCACCGTGCGCCGGAACAAAATATTCTCCTGCAGCACGATGCCGATCTGGCGGCGGAGGCTGCGCGGATCGATCAGCGCCAGGTCGACGCCGTCGACCAGCACGCGGCCGCGCTCCGGCACATGCAGCCGCTGCAAAAGCTTGGCAACGGTGCTCTTGCCGGAGCCGGACGGACCGACAATGCCGATGATCTCACCGGGTTCGGTCTGGAACGAAACATCGCTCAGGATCTCGCGCTCGCCGGGGCGATAGCGGAAGGTGACGTGGTCGAAGGCGGCATGGCCCGATATCTTGCGCAGCGAGCCCTGCCCGCCGCCGCCCGAGATCTCGACCGGCGCGTTGAGGATGTCGCCCAGCCGGTCGACCGAGATGCGAACCTGCTGCAGGTCTTGCCACAGCTGCGCCAGCCGCAGCACGGGGCCGGCAACGCGGCCAGCCATGATGTTGAAGGCGACAAGCTGGCCGACCGTCATGTCGCCCGCCACCACCGCCTTGGCGCCGAACCACATGGTGGCGACGATCACCGCCTTGGAGATGAGTTGCGCGGTGTTGGAGGCGAAATTGGCGAGCCTGGCCGTGCGGAAGCCGGCGCCGACATAGCCGGCAAGCTGGTCCTCCCATCGCCGCTGCATCTGCGGTTCCACCGCCATCGCCTTCAGCGTTTCGACGCCGACGATCGATTCGACCAGGAACGTCTGGTTCTCGGCGCCGCGGTTGAACTTTTCCTCGATGCGGCGGCGGAACTCCGGCGTCACCGCCATCGACAGGATGACATAGGCCGGGATCGAGCAGATGACGATCAGCGTCAGCCACGGGCTGTAGAGATACATGACAGCGAGGAAGACGAAGAGGAATAAGACGTCTAGCAGCACGGTGAGCGCCGAGCCGGTGAGGAAGGCGCGGATGTTTTCCAGCTCATGCACGCGCGCCACGGTCTGGCCGGTCTGGCGCGCCTCGAAATAGGCGATCGGCAGGCCAAGCAGATGGTGGAACAGTTTTGCGCCGAGCGCGACATCGATGCGGCTGGTGGTGTGGATGGTGGTGTAGGTGCGAAGCCCGGTGAGCAGCACCTCGAACATCGACACGGCCGACAGGCCGATCACCAGCACCTCCAGCGTGGTGAGGCCGTTGTGGACCAGCACCTTGTCGATGACGAGTTGGAAGAAGATCGGCGAGATCAGCCCGAGCAGTTGCACGAAGAATGAGGCCAGCAGCACTTCGGCGAAGATCCAGCGGTAGCGGATGATTTCGGGGATGAACCAGGAGAAGTCGAAGCGCCTGGAAAAGCCTTGAGTGAAGGCGCGGCTTGTGACGAGCACGACATAGCCGCTCCACAGCCCATCGAAATCGGCGCGAGAAAGCTCCTGCGGCGTGCCGGTCTGCGGATCCTGAAGCAGGACCTTCCCTGGCGATAGCGCCGCCAGCAATGCAAAGCTGCCGTCGGCCTTTTCAATGATGGCCGGCAAAGGCAGGCGATCCAGCCGCTTCGGCGACTGTCTGGCGATCCTGGCCTTGAGCTTCAATCGCTTCGCCGCTCGCACGATGTCGACGCGATCGGCAAGCCGTTCGCCCAGGCCAAGGTCATGGCGAATGGCGTCGGGATCGGCCGGCTGGCGCAAATACTGCGTCATCAGCGTCAAGCAAACGACACCACTATCCAGCCCACCTACAATAGGCGTGACAGAGTTCACTTACCCCCCGGTAAGATACGGAAACAATGCTTCTCTCATGCGACGCTTTCATTGTGAGCGCAAGTAGCCATAAGTGATATCTGGGGATCAAACGCCAGCGGTCCAGCTATCGCACAAATATTAGGAAACCATAACGTATAGGGCGAAATGCCGCCGCTTCACTCAGAAATGAGATACGTCCGCAATGACAAATTGGTAGAGCATAGGCTACAGGACAATTTTGACAGCCCATCCAAGCCACTGGAAAGCAACACTAATTATTTTATAATAAAATCGAGTAACGAGCCACAGTTTTGGAGACCGAGTAGCCTTTCTTCATCTCTTTGTTTGCACAGGAATATTTGGCATTTTTCTAATTGACGTGCAAGGATTTGTGTAAGGCAATCTGATCTTTTTGACCTTATTTTGGCGCTCCCCTGCACCGTCCATACCGAGACAAACTCCCGGGGAATGAGGGCATCGTCCAGACTCGCGACTTGAGAATGCTGGATCAAAGCTGCCTATCAAAGCCCCTGCTGATTTAGTTATGCTTTTAGCATATTGCTATTAGCTATATGCTACGATACCTCTATCCATAGCGAGTGACCCGGAGCTCTACGAATGACGGCTGACGAAGCACTAAAGAAAATCAAAGTTGCAATCGAGACATCGCCGCGGAACGGCTATATCGCCGAGCTTCATGTCCAGGTGATCAAGTACGCCAATGTCCTGGAGGGTGTTACCGGTAAGGAATTCTGCGCGGCCGTGGGGCTGACGCCGGCCTTCGGGACTGAATTTGCGAAGATGCGCAAGATTGCCGGCAGGCTGATCGACGCTGGCCTTGATGTAGACAGGATATGACGACCGTCGCATCAAACTACCTTTACTCCACCCTGCGGGAGCGCATCGTCGAGCATGTGTTCGTAGGCGACGCTCTCCGCGAGCTGTGGCGGCTCGGTGTATATGACGTTGAGGTCCTCCGATCGGAGTTCGACGCCCACGGCTACGACTTGGTCATGGCCCGAGGAAAGATCGTTCGGCACATCCAGTTCAAGACTGGAACGCAGAAGAGGCCCGGCACCGTGTCCCTCTCCCGTGCCTTGGCTGATAAACCCAGTGGCTGCGCCATTTGGATCCGGCTGGAATCCGACCTCGCCATGGGGCCGTTTTTCTGGTTTGGCGCTGCGCCAGGAGAACCGCTCGCTGCGCTTGATCATTATCCCAACTCCCGGCGCCCAACGCCCAACAAAACCGGTGTACGGCCGATCCGCAAGAACCATCACGAGGTGCCAGGTGCCGCCTTCGTGCCCCGTAGCACCTTGCGTGAAATTCTCACCGACCTTTTCGGGGACCTAGCGCCAACGCTGGTTGTGGAGGAATCGGAATGAACTGCCCTTCGGCCCGACGTGAGACACTGTCATGAACAACTACGTGTTCTTTAAAATGTGGGGACCCCACCGGCAGTCCCTGATCAAGGGGCATCAGTTTTACATCGAACAGGCCCGCAAGCGCCTGTTGTCACAGTTCGCGAACATGGAAGCCGAAGCCGAAAAGGCCTCGGAGGAGTGGCTGGAGCAAAGCAGTGACCGGTTTGACCCCGACCGGCACGATCCCAGTGATTTCTACGAGGCCGCCAACGACGCCGGCATTGAGTTCTACCAACTCCTGAGCGACATGCGCGACCAAACCCGGCTGAGTGTGATCGCGGGAATGTTTCACGAATGGGAGAAACAGTTGCGGGACTGGCTGGTGCGCGAAATCCAGCACTGGCATCAAGGAGACACGGCAATTGCAAAAGTCTGGTCAGCGGACTTCGGCAAGATTGCCGGTCTCTTAGAGAGTTTGGGCTGGAGGATCCGGAGCACCGACTATTTCACGAAGCTCGACGCGTGCCGGCTGGTGGTCAACGTCTACAAGCATGGCGACGGACCAGCTCTGAAGGACCTGAAGCTGAAGCACCCTGAATATCTCGAAGATCGGCTTAGTGGTTCGGGCTTGCCATGGACTTTCGACCTGGTGGACTACACGAATCTCAAGGTAAGCGATGACCAGCTTCAGGCGTTCTCGGACGCGATTGTCGCGTTCTGGCGGGATGTCCCCGACAGCGTCGCCGGATCCGAAATAACGAAGCTCCCTGAGTGGTTCAAAAAAGCCATTCAAGGCGATAACGCCGCCGGGTCTCAGTAGGGCGACGAAAGAGGCAGGCAGGCCGCCAGGGCGACTGTCAGGCGGCCGCCCTAGCGTCTCGGCCTTCCAAGGCCAGCAGGTAGTCGCTGGCTTCCGAGGCCTTGCTGGCAGCTGTGATGAATGCCCTGCGGTCACCTTTCAGAATCTTGATCCAGCTTGCCAGGTACTTGGCGTGGTCAGCGCGAGGTTCCGCCTCGATACCCAGCTTCGCGCAAAGGAGCGCGGCTCCGAGTTCGGCAACCAATTCTTCCGCAGCGTAGGCGGCGTCACCGAAGCGCTTGCCGAATTCGCGTTGCAGACGTGGCGCCGTCCAATGGGTGAGTTCGTGGAGGGCGACACCATAATAGGCCTCGGTGGCGCTGCTGGTCGACGTACCGGTGAAGAGATGCTGGGGCGGCAACACGATATCGTCGGTGATTGGCCGGTAGAAGGCTTGTGCGCCCTCGTGGGTGATCCTGGCACGGCTTGCGGCGATCAAGGTATCGGCCTGAGCGATCGGGGACACTTGGTTGTCTTGCGGCATGCGGACTTGCTCGGGCTGGTAACCGTCTACCTGAGCGGCATTGAACACCCAGCTGAGGCGGGCGCAGGGAATGCGGCGGCCCTCCCCGTCGGTGCTGGCGTCGTCGGTCTCCTTGCGCTCGAGCATCTGGAACCAGATGACGGGGGTGCCCTTCTCGCCCTTGCGGACGGTCGCGCCCTTCTCGGACCACTGCTTGAACGTTGCCCAGGCATTCTGCAAGTAGCCTGCCTCCCTGGCAGCAATCCACAGCATGACAACGTTGGTGCCGCGATATTCGTGGCCGGATACGGCGTTGACCGGCATGGTCAGCGACGGGCCGCCCCACGGGCGCTCGCAAGGCCCGCAGTTTTCGAGGGCTCCGAGGATGGTGTCGGTGATGATCTGATAGGTGTCGCGCTTCGTTGGCATGGGTGGCTCCTTTCTGGACCGCCGTTGCGGCGGAGCCTCCAGCGGCGGAGGGCCAAAGCGACACATGCACCCGCAGGGCCGGAACGAAGAGGAGGAGGGCTTGCCCTTGCATACGACGCGGCCTGTAGCAGCCTGCTCCCCATAGCCGCGCGGACAAGAAATAGCCGGCCTCCCATGCGCGCGACACCAGATCATCCGGCTCCATCTGACCTTGATGCGGGATTGCGCTGCTGGGAGTGTAAAGCTGTCGATCAGGCAGCCAGAACAGATCCGATCCGCGGTTCTGCATAAAAGATGGTGTGGACCGCTGCGCCTTTACTCGTAGGGGAGTTCGCCAAAGAGGCCGATCATCAGGTCGCTCTTCAGTATGCGGAATGGCAGCGTAACGAAATGATCCGGGTGACGCGGTTTGGCAGGACCATCACCGGCCACATTCTTCGTGTGGCCACTGACTGTCTCGCCATCCTCTTTGATATAGGGGAGGACGACAATGCGGCCGTGGTTCTTCGAAAGGATCGAGCCTTCCTTCCAAATCGCTGTCCCATCCTTTTCGTCCGAAGGCGCCACAGACTTGATCTGCCAGCCGACCGAGCCGTCGTCTTCGTACCAAAAAACAACGTCACCAGCGACGAGCACGCGCTCGCCCCGCTGCAATGCCTCATCGAGAAGTCGCTGCACACTCGCTAGTTTCAGAAGCTGGTTGGCACGGGGCAACAAGATCTCGCGGATCTTCGCTTTGGTTTTGCCCCAATGGTCAGACCCGTTAAAGTCGTAGGCGTTGGCCGTGCGTGCGCGGTAGGCTTCCTGGGCACCTCGCCTGCCGGCTGTGTATGGCTTAGCCCAGCGCAGGCCTTTTTCCCGGTAAAGGACGTGCGAAGAGTATCCGGTGCCGATGAGGGCCGAGCGAAGATAGGGCATTTCGGAGAGCTGTTTGGCGAGAGCGTCGCGGTATTCTTCAGACTCTTTCGGCAACTGTAGATCGGAGGCCAATGGACGAGGGTCTTTAGCATGCCGCCGGACTCCCTCCTTGAGCATCAACAACTCTTCGTTTGAAAGTCGTTCTTTCGCTTCAAGCGCTTTACGCATTTTGAGCCGCAAAGAGACCGGGTCTCCTCCTCCAAGAGCTATGGCTGAAACTGGGTGATGACGGTTTGAGAAGGGCGGCGTATCGAGGCGGGTGATGAAGCCTGCCAGAACCTCTCAAGGAGAGCGATACGCCATGAACGAGACTATCAACATTGTTCGCCTTCGTCAGCCCGACGAAATCGATGATCCCCCTGACGGATGTGCTTCGCACCGGCGCGCGCAAATTGCTGGCGCAGGCGATCGAGATGGAGGCCGAAGCGTTTCTTGCCGAGATGCGGGATCTCAAGCTTCCGGACGGACGTGACCGGCTGGTCCGGCACGGTCACGGGCCGGAGCGGAGCATCCAGACGGGGATCGGGGCGGTGCCCGTCAGCCGGGTGAAGGTCCGGGATCGCGGCGCGAACGGTGAAGCGGAGCGCATCCGTTTTTCCTCATCGATCCTGCCGAAATGGGCGCGTCGGACACGAAGTCTGGATGCGCTTCTTCCCGTTCTCTATCTGCGCGGCATTTCGACGGGCGACTTTCAGGAAGCTCTGGCAGCTCTGTTGGGCAAGGAGGCGCCGAACCTCTCACCCTCGGTGATCACGCGACTGACGGCGGAGTGGGGCATCGAATACGATCGTTGGCAAAAGCGCGATCTTTCGGCGCGCCGCTATGTGTATGTGTGGGCGGACGGGGTCTACCTGCAGGCCCGGATGGAAGATCATGCCGAATGCATGCTGGTCCTGATCGGCGCCACGCCCGAGGGCAAGAAAGAGCTGCTCGGCTTCCAGACCGGCATTCGTGAGAGCGCACAGAGCTGGCGCGAGCTGCTGGTCGACGTCAAGCGTCGTGGCCTGCAGATCGCGCCCGATCTTGCCGTCGGCGACGGCGCGCTTGGCTTCTGGAAAGCGCTCGATGAGCTCCTTCCCGGCACCAAGCACCAGCGATGCTGGGTGCACAAGACAGCCAACGTGCTCAACAAGGTGCCGAAATCGGTGCAGGCCGCCATGAAGACGGACTTGCGCGAAATCTTTTCCGCCCCGAACCGAGCCTCAGCCGAGACGGCGATTGCCGTCTTTGTCGAGAAATATGATGCGAAATACGGCAAGGCGGTCGACTGCCTGACCAAAGATCAGAATGCCTTGCTGGCGTTCTACGATTTCCCCGCCGAACATTGGGATCATCTGCGAACGTCCAATCCCATCGAGAGCGTCTTTGCGACCGTTCGCCATCGCACGGTGCGTACCAAGGGCTCACTCTCCTCGAAAACCGCCAGGCTGATGGTCTTCAAGCTGGTCATGGCGCGGCCAGGACGTGGCGACGACTGAAAGGACAAAATCAGTTGCCTAAACTCATCGCAGGTGCAACGTTCCAGGATGGAATCGAGGTCATTGAACTGAAGCCGCAGAGCGCCGCTTGATCAGCCTCGTCACCCAAATTGCAGCATAGCTCCTCCTCCAACGCCCTTTCCTCTAACGCCTGAGAGAGCCTAAGGTTTAAGGTCGCCGCAGCCTCGACGGCAGTGTCCTGATCCCGATAAATATCAACCTTAACGCCCCCATCAGGCGATGGAACACGACGATCGCGCCACGCTGGCTTATGTGGCTCGCTCTCGGCGTACTCGATCATATGCCACCAGTTATGCAGTGGCCGGTACTCTGGCCAGACCGCCAGAATCGGATGAAAATCGCGCTTTTGATCGCCCCACTTCATTGTCATCTCCCCCAACGTTCTGGCCATCGCTCCCGATACGGCAGGCTCCGGAATCTTCCAACAGATGAATATAGCACGCCGCGAGACTCTGCTCTGGGATGACCGCTTATCTCGACCGCAGCCGCCCCTCGTTCAAGAAGACGGTCAGATCCTTGGCGTGGGGAAGCTTTCCATGGTTCTCAGCGGAATCGGATCATTTGCTGGAGCTTAGCGACGGGACTCGCTCTCAGCTTCAAAGTCGGTCTTGAAGCGTCTTATAAAAGGCCTTTGCTGCGCCGGGAGTCGGCTCGAATTTGAAGCAGTCGCAATATTGATCGATCGCATTCATCACACCGAGCAAGGCGGGAGCGGTAAAGCTCAACGTCTGGCCTGTCCCCCAATGGCTCAGAAAATTGCCGACGATCGTCGCCATATTGGTGTTAAGGCCTGTTTGCTGTATCGGGTCCAGCACTAGCGAATTGGCTGCCTTATGCAATTTTACGGCAGCATCAATTGCGTTCAAAAACTCGCTGGCTAGCTGCCTGTTATCGTTGAAAGCCACATCGACCGGAACCGGTATCCGTAGCTTGCTGATGAGTTCGCTGAGACGGTATTCCAGATATTGGCGAACTCCCTCCTTCGCGAAATCTGCTTGTCCCGCCTGAAGCATGGAAATCGTGTGATCGCGCACTTTGTTCACCGCTCCGGTCTGGGGAAGCACTGCAAACTGCGGCATGCCCTCTAGCCGTTGGTGCCACCAGATCCCTGACGTGCTGTGCTTGTTGAAAAGCTTTTCCAGCATCGTGTCATGGCTGAGGATGATGACCTGCAGGCCATTGGGATTGCCGGGCCGGGCAAAGCTCTTGCGCAGCAGTTCAACGAGGAAGAGCTGGTGCCCAGCGTCAAAGCTGGACGTCACGTCGTCGAGTACGAGGAATTTTGGCGTTCCGCCGTAAAGCGAAGCGGCCGCAAGGTACAAGGCTATAGCGAAAGCATTGCGGTAGCTTTCCGACAGCAGGGCCTGGGGCGATAGGTCGGTTAAACCGTAGAAGTCTGCGAGGCGAATTTGCAGATCCTCACTGCTTGCTCGCTTTGAAACAGCGGGCGTGACACCCAGAAACGACATCTCCCCGAAATTGGCTTTGAACACAGGTTCGACGGCGGACAGGCGCGCCTTGCTAATTGCAGTTTCCGCAGCCGCGAAGTCGGACGACGCCTTGTCGAGAAAGGTTTTAACGCGGGCCACGTTGTCCGCATGCTTTTTCTCCGCATCAAAGCTCGCCCGCACCTCGTCAAGTTTGAGGCAGCTCTCCTGAATCCGTCACGCCGCCTCAACCTTTGTGGTGACTTCCACGGAGGACTGCGGCAACACCTTTTCCAGCTCGGTCTGTTCTTTGCCAAGTTCCTGATCCCGTCCTGTCGCACGGGAGCGCAGTTCCTTAAGCCATTCCCCCAAACTTTTGGCTTCCTCCGCCGTGATGAGCCCCTTCGCTGCCCGATCAGAAGAGTTTGCGATCTTCCTTGACTCGGCGTCCTTTTCGAGCAGTTTTTCGAGCCCAGCAAGATCTGCCCAACCGGCCTCAGCCCATTCCAGTGCGACAGTCTGTGTGGCGGCGTCCAACGCCGTGAAGTCGGACAGCTTCATATTGACGTGACTCTGAAGATCGTGGGGAACCTCGCTATCGCACAGCGGGCAGATCCTCTTATTGGCCCATTCCTCCAGCTGCAGCGCTCTTGCGCCCGCCTGGAAGAGCTGGAGAACGACGTCGCCTGCAGTCTTGGAGGCGGCATCCTCGCGGGCACTTGCGTATTCCGCGAGGCGCATGCTGCGGTCAACATCCGGCGCTTGCACGTTCAAAGCCAGCAGGTCTTGTCTTTCCCGGATACACTGCACCAGCCGCTCGCGCTTGGGACCGCCCTCGGCTTCCTTCACGGCATTGATGCAAGCGTCCAGATCAATTTCTCTGAACTCCCTGCCGATGCACAACTCCTGCAACGGCCCTATCTGCTCCAACGCCTTCTGACACACCGCCAATGTGTCCGGCAGGGACATCTGGGTCCAATCTTGACCTGCTAAAACGACGAAATCCCTACGGATTGCAGTGCTCGCATCTTTCAAGCCCTTTTCGGCATGGGCCTGGTTCTGCGCCGTGGTCGCCGTGCCGAAGTGATTGTTGAAAGCTTTGGTGTGAGCGAGCGCGGCTAAAGCCTGACGCATTCTGCTGTATTCCGACAAGCCCAACAGCCCTGCAAACGTCCTACCGCGAGCCTGTGGTTTGGCAGAGATAAAATTCTGAAACGTAGGCCCGTCGAGAAGAACGAATTCCCGATCAAGGGTCTGTAGAATGGTGGTGCCATCCCAAGGGGGTGTTGCATTCACGGTGCGATTGCCATGCCGGTCGCGGGTCACCACGACCTCGCACTGCTGGCCTGTCGTCGCCTCCACCAGCCTGAGCTTGATCGTGGCGGCCTTGGCGCCATGGAAGCGATTAAGATAGTAGTCCCCGTCCCGATCGGTGGCAGGAAGCTCCTCGAGCCAAGGTAGGCGGCCGGAAATCGCGAAACGGATGGCATCGTAGACGGAGGTCTTGCCGACACCGTTTACTGCGGAAACGCTATTGATCTTGTCCGGTTTAAACTTCAGTTCGAGAGGTTTTCCCTCGTTGTTGATTCCGCGAAAGCCTTCGATACTCACACCTTCGAGGAACCATCCCGTAGCAGTTGGCCCGCCAACAGCAGGTACCGTGGCTCCTCCTACTGGCGTCGCGGCCGTGACAATAGGCTGCGCTGCAGCCGCCAGCGAGCTGGGGTTTGTAGAAGCTACAACGGCATCATTAAGAGCCGTCCAAATATCCCCCGACACATACGATTCATCCCGCAATTTTGGAAAAGTGCCGGCGAGCACATTGCTTAGTAAGTTGTCGCTCTCTGCCAGATAGGCCTGAAAAGCACTCAGATTGGTTTCAATGTCACCGTTCTGATCGAAGCTAAAACCCGTTGCCGTCGCTGCCATAAAATCCCCCCGCACCGACTAAGTCGACTGATTGTTGCCGTCTTGTAACCATAGGTTTCAGGTAGTTAAAATGAAATCGGATCTGCACAAAATAAATGCAATCTCCGTATCAAAGGAGGTGGAACTGTATGTTCCCTATCATCGGTGGTCGACCGGACATGTCATCAGACATACAAGCGCCCATCAGCGCATTGCGATTTCATCCATCAGATTGCCATGGCCGTGAGCTTCTTGCTGGACCGTGTGATACGCAGCCCCAAATGTCCGGCGAGTGGTTCCAGCACACCCAGAATCACCGACCGGAGCATGCCGGACGGAACACTCTCATACAGGCGCATGAGGCTCTCTGCTTCGATCGCCGTGCCGCCCTTGGCGATCAGCCCTACGACGCTGGAGGCGAGGTTGTACGTGGACGAAAGTGCGAGACGTTCCAGTTCGTCCAAAGAAGGCGCCTCACGGTTGGCATGGAGGACCTCCAAGGCCCGCCCCGCCAATGAGCCATCAGCATGCTCCTCGACGGGTGGCGCTGCCATGGCTGTATCGAAGATTGCGCGCAGGTTGGTGGCGGAGCCAGGTACCCCGAGGTTCGCCGCGTCGAGCGTAATCTTCAAGTACTCCCGGGGCTCATAATCTTGTCGCGCAAGCCAATCCGAAAGCAGACGGAATGGGGCGGTTCGCCCCGGATGCGGAGGGATGGACTCCAAAGTGCCCGAACGCAAACCCATCATTTTCAAACGATAAGTCAATCCTGTGGTGAGAGAGTGTGTAATCACGACGCGATCATCCGGGCTCCAGTTCCGGAGCCCTATCGCCGCCACCGCACGTTCCACGCGCGTGCGATCAAGAAAATGGCCGAACATAATCACGGTAGCACCAACCATCTCAGTGCTCAGTGTGGGAATGCGGTCGAGCAGGGTATCGAAGACGTTTGCATTCCCGGCATTGACGGCAAAGAGAGAAGCCAGGTTCTGCATCTCTTCGCTGATGCCGCCTTCTGCCAGGAACTGATTGATCCTGTCAGCTTGGCTGTCCCGTTCCCAGTCACTCATCAGGTATTCCATGACCTTCAAGGCGCGCTCCTCCAGCACCTTCGGCGACTTCAAAAGTTGCAAGATCGATGGAATATCCACCTGTGGGGAAGATAAGGCCTTCGCGGCCGACGACATCGGATGATACCCTTCGCTTGCCAAGATTCGTATGATGAGTTCCTCAGTCGACGCGTCGAGCTTGCGCATTGACTGGCTCCAAGCAGACAGTCGGATCTCAAGGGGCAAGGTTTCATCGCTGGCGGCAGCAAATGCGATCTCGGCGTCGACGCAGCCCATCTTGAGATGGCTGATGAGCGAACTGATCGCATGCTCACTCTCCACCTCGCCAGCGCACCGGCGGCATTGGGCGATGTAAAGATTGAATGCAGTCGTTCCGAGCCGGTCTGCCTCACGCTGAATGTCACCAAGGTTGAGCATATTCTCGATGTTGCCATGAAGAAGTTCGCCGAGAACCTCCAATGAGAGTCTTGAATCGCGAATCCGTGCAACGATCGTATCGGCACCCTCGTGAATGAGGCTGCGCTCACCGAGTCGGGCGCGAATTGCGGGGTGCAAGGGCTGCGAAAACGCGTCAACAATAATGCCATTGATCAATTTGTTTGTGCGCCACGATGCCCCGCCCCAGATTTCTGCGAAACGGTCGCCCATCGTTTGCCAACGAGGTGTCGAGACTGTCATACCGTTTGCGAGACAACGACCGAGTAGCCGTAACCCTGTGTGGAATACGTCGTCTTCACGCCCCAGAATCTCGTCGATAAGCGGCTCGGGATTAGGATGGCGCTCCAGTGCGAACTGAATGGCCTGCGCCCAGGGACGTCGCACAATCTTCCCCAGCCGTGGTGCGATCTGGTCCTGATGATGCTCTAGCAACTCTGCCGAAGCGAGATATTCCTGAACGATTGGGAACGGGAAAGTCAGCCTTGTCAGGCCTCCTTTGCGCAACAGGCCGCGGCGAACCAACGCTTCCCGCACGTCGTCAGTGCTAAGCTGTGGCGCGATGTCCTTAATGCACCGTTCGAGCAGCTTGATGCTAATACCGATTGTGTCCGTCTCCAGCGCCTCGAAAGCTGCACGCTCGGCAATCTGACGGAGCACCGCAGTGTCGATTTTGTCGACCTGCGCAGCCTTGAACGCTACCGGCCGAAACAGCGTTTCAAGATAAGTGTCAAGCAAATCGCTGCGGTGAAGGTTTGCCTTCTCCTGCCGCATAACAAGCATGAGGGCGAGGAAGATGGGAATGCGCGCCAAATGCGCGAGATCGGGACGTGTTTCTATCCTCTCCAGCAGCGCTTCAGCCACACCGGATTCACCCGGTCGGTAGAAGTTGACGTATCCCGAGATGTCTTCGTCCTGGAGTGGCGCTAGCTCTACCATCGTCGCATCGTCCGGCGGTGACAATGCCGCCGGATCTCGCACGGTCATCAGCCAGCGCACGCTGGGGTGGTTTGCCCGATACACATGCAAGCGTTCCAATATTACGGTGCGCCTGTCACTCGACACCTCATCCAACCCGTCGAGCAGGAGCAAGAGCGATCCGGCGTCGGCAGCTGCGCGCCAATCAATTCTGACTTCAAACTCGCCGTTCAGCCGCTCTGACAGGTAATCGGCGATTGAAAGGTCAGAATCTGAAAGCTTGGTGGCTGGAATAATGGCCGGAAGGCGACCGCCAGTAGCGACCTTTTGCGCTATCGCATGGACGAGCGTGGTTTTTCCAAACCCCGGCCCCGCAACAACAACCACCGCGCCGAGGTCGACGCTGGGGAAATCACGCAAATCGACCAACCCACCGGCACTCACATCTCTCCATCCGGGCAGGTCGTCGTCGAAATCAGGCCGGCGATCTCGGTCGTATCGAAGGCATCTTGGCCAAAGGAAATGGGCGTCTGGCCGTTGCCTGAAGTCAGTTCCTGGCACTTCAACGCATGCGAGCGCAGCTACCGCCTGCCGGTACTGCGCAGCTCCCCAGTTTGGGGGGTCTAGGATGGCAATTTGGAATTCTAAGGTGAGACGGTCGTAGAGAGTTGACCCGTTGAAGCTGGAGCGTGTCGTAGCACCGTCCCAAGCGACGTCAGACAAGGCTTTAAAGAGGGCAAGCGACGTACGTGACGACGGCGGCATCCACTGGGGGACAAAGTCCCGTGCTATCCCATCTTCGGGCCAGATACTTACGTCGAGCCGCGTTACGACACGCCATACCTGCATGATATCATCGTCGAGAACCTCTTGAATCGATAATACAAGCCTCCTCTGGCTCGCTGTCAGGCGCGTCTGCCACTCGATAACATCTGAACTGTCGTGTCGTTTGGTCAGTTCCGACAACTGGGCGGCAAGCGGTGTTGATGCACCCAAAACCAGCTCAAGGCGGTCATCCGGCGTGAAGTCGGTGTCTAACTGGCGGCGAAAGGCAATCCAAAGCGACTTCCACACCTCCCCTGAAGCATCGAGAGAGAGTTTGATCTGGAAGAATCGACGGGAACCATCAGCGAAGCGGACAACAAAATCGTCCGCATTTTGAGGTGCTTCCATTCTCACCTCTACCGGTTGACTATGCCGTGGCCGCTCGCGCGGATCTATCATCCGGCCAAGGTAGAGCGCAGCGACTTGATCCTGGTATCTGATGCCTGCCTGAGTGGTCGGTCCGCCCGCTTCAGTCAATGGAGGTACTTCCTTCTTGTTTTGACGAGAACTTCCACACGGGCAATACAGGGTCAAGCAGAGCTGTGGCAGATTAGTGAGTGTGGGGCCGTCTTCATGGGCGTGCAACGGCGATCGTCAACGTCCGGTTACACGAAAGTTACATGAAAAGATTTGGCAGAACCGGTCATTACGTAACTATTTGAAAAATATGGTGCCGGCAGAGAGGATCGAACTCCCGACCTTCGGTTTACAAACGGCTCCAGGCTAATATTACCGGAATATCGAAACATATAATCATTTGTTATTCCGTCATTTTATGACAATCTATCAACATCATTACTTCACTTCCCATGTAACATTTGCTATAAGTCGGTTACATGGAAGTTACATGAAATGCCCAAGCTATTTTTAACTGAAGACGTTGTTTTTGATGCAATTTGCCCACCTGACAAAGACCAGGAACTTTTTTGGGATTATGCGGTTGGCGCCAACGGCCAAATCCGTAACGGCTCCGTCGCCGGGCTCGGGCTTCGTGTCACGGCGCTTGGCCACAAATCCTTCGTTCATGCTTACCAGTTGAACGGCAAACGCTGCCGCAAGGTTCTCGGTTCAACGGTTGTCTTCAACGTAGCCTCGGCACGCTTGGCGGTGATCCAGCGCGAGCAGGAAATAATCGCCGGCAAAGACCCCGACCTTGACCGCATCGATCCACGCCGGAAGCATTTTGACACGATTGCCGAAGTCATCGACCGCTATTGGGATAGCCATGTCGCTGGCCTGTCAAAGGCCACCAGATACTCCTTCGCTTCCTTCATGGGAAAATGGCTAAAACAGGCGAACACAATCAACAAGCGCGGCCACAACAAACCAAAGGGATACACAGCTTTCGGAACCATGTTTGCCGAGAGATCACTGGTATCAATCAGGCCGTCGGATGTGGAGCGGTTCCAAACGCAGTTCGCCTCGCCGCATGTGTACAACACGGCGCTCGGCCACGTTACAGCACTGTTCAATTGGGCAATCCGCATGCAACTGGTGGATATGCGGAATCCGTGCCATCCGCTCAGGAAGAAGAAAATTTTCCGTCGCCGGCGCGACTACTCGACCGAGCAAATCCGGCAGATAGCGGCCCATGTCTTCTACCCGGCAGTGGAGGTGCTACCGGAAGTAGACCACCTCGAAGGCCATGCCAAGCGTGACATGGCGCTCCGCAAGGCTTGGCTGGTAACCGCCAACGATCAGATGCAGGAGCTCTGCAACTACATGGGCATCCTCTTCCTGACGATGGCGCGCCCCAGCGACCTCAACAAGGCCGAGTTCGCCCATTTCGACCTGGAGAAGCTGGTCTGGCACAAGCACAACACCAAGGGCATTCAGTTATCGCGCTCTATCTACGAGTATGCCTATCGTTCGGTGCCGATCCATTCTCGGGTTGCCGACATGGTGCAGGCCCAGCGCCTCCGCTGGCCCGAAAGTAAGCTGCTGTTCCCGTCCCATACCGACCAGACCAAGCCACGCGACAACTTCCGTAAGGGACTGGAGCGGTTCAAGGCCCTCCCCGGCGTCCCGGCGTATTTCCAGCTCTATGACCTGAAGCGGATCGCGATCTCGCTCATGCTGACTGGCCAGGGCGTTTCGCACGAGGCCATATCGCACTACGTCGACCACAAGGGAAATCTGGAAACGACCATGATATACGACCTTGGCTTGGTTGACCCCTTGCGCCCGGTCACCGAAAGGCTAGGCGTCCTCCTCGGCATCTAGCGCTTGACGTCATTTTTTGGCTGTGACGCAATGAACCTGCGGCAAGCTCTGCCGCAAATCCCATCAATGAAAGTACGGTTCATGGACGCTATGCCAGCGCTGGTGCTGACGAGTTTGCAGTTGCGCGATATGTTGACGGAGGCAGCAAAGCAAGGAGCAGTGCTCGCCGTCCAAGAGCTTCGTTCCGAGCTTCGCCAATCGCCAGAAGACGCCACTTTACTGCGGCTTCGCAGCTATCTGGCTGACCCTGCTTCGCTTTCCAATCCTCATGAGCATTGGGCCGACAGCGGGGTCATTCGCCAGCTTCAGACCACAGCCAGCGGCAAGCCAAAGTCCACCGCGTGGTTTATGAAGTTCCAGAGGCAGACTGGTCTCAATGCGTGCATAACCCGGCAGAGCCCAGCTTACGGTCGGCGACGGGAATGGACCTTTGTCGATATCAGGCTCGCTTGGGATACATATTACGGAAGGCGGTAGGCCTGTCAGACCGGACTTACAGCGGGTCAGCGCCTTCTTATTACCAAACAGTTCGGAGGGCCTGTAACATCTTTGCCAAAGCCCTCCGCCTCGATCTCGAAAACTGTCTTATTAAGGCGTATCCAGTATGCCGCCCGGCCATTGGATGCCGTTTGCTGTTCCTGCGCCAAGTGCTGTTAAACCGCGCCGCTCAACAACTTGAGCCTTGAATATTCCGTGCTGTTCAGGTTGGTTTCCTTGTCGAGGCGGGCCATTGGCTGTAAGCGCTCGCAAAAAGCCAAATGCAAACAAGAGCGCGCGATCATCAGATAGCTTTGTGCCCAGTGGCACAGCTTTAGGCCACTCGACCGCATTCCGCCTTGCGTCATCGCGACCATAAAGTAGCTCTGGCCCCGAGTAGGGACATGACTTGAGCCAGTTTGTGACGAACGCGACCATCTCTCCATCGTCTCCGAAGCTGCTTCGAAATGCCTTAGCCTGTTGGATCCAAATTCCGCCAAGATTTCCGCCGCTAAAAACTTCGTTATCAACAAACGTCGCGATTTCTCGCGGTGTAGGTTGCGGAGCGCCGCGGGCGGCGGCCCACTGGACAGCCCTGCTGAACGCCGACCTATAAACCTTTGCAACTCCAGCATCTTGGGCTGCTCGACCTTCGGAGGAACCAAGAAACGCTTCTATTTCAGATCGCGCATCTGTTTTAACGCGCCAAGTTCTGCCGCTCCCTATTTGCATAGCAAGGACTTGCTGGATCGCCAGCGCGGGCTTTTTGGCATGCACCGCGTCGTAAAATAAGTCCCCCCATGTCGGCATCGTTCGGCTATAGACCTCATGTCCGATGCTGCCGAAAACGGTTTGAATACTCCCGCCGAAATTGAATTGGATAAGACCTAAGGACATCCCTTGACCATCGAAATTTCCGGTGACGGCGATGTAAGGGTCAGGCACCCCGTTTTCGATTGCGAATGCTAATTTCAGCGCGGCTTTTGCCACATCGCTAGATGCGTCGGCTGCAATTTGGTGAATGCGAGGTGGGTTTCCGGCTGGAAGACCGATAGGGGCTGACTTACGGCTGCACACTTGAGAGATTGCAGTCTTAGCTTCAGCAGTTGCCACCGACGCCGCTAGAAGTGCAAGAAAAACTAGAAACGTTTTGCGCGTTTTCATTTCGCCCCCTTTTTCAACCAGATATATAGATAATTGCGTTTTCAGCGAATAAGCAAGGTCGAGCGGGAGATGATTGCGACGCGCACGATCGAGGGCGGTGCCAGGTCGGAAAAGCGCATGGGGTCTTGGGTTGCCCTGGTCGAATACACCGCTTAGGCTTATCCTGCTACCGGTGAAGCCTTGAGAGCGTGCTCTTACTGACACTAAAGCGCCGGGCCACAGCAGACATCGTCTCCCCTGCTGCCAAGCTCGCCAAGACCTCCCCTCGCTGCTGCTGAGAAAGCTTCGGCTTCCGCCCGAACTTGACCCCTCTGGCCATAGCGCGAGCTCGGCCGCTCGCGGTGTTCTCCAAGATTCGGCGCCGCTGCCACTTCGCCGCCCACCCTACGAGAAACACAATCAGGTCTGCCATTTCCGAGGTCGTGTCGATAAACGGCTCATCCAACAACCGTAGCGCCGCGCCGGCTGACGAGACTGTCCTGACGATTTGCAGCATATCGAAAGGATCCCGCGCCATGCGGTCGCTGACAACGGCGTGGACAATGTCGCCGGGTTTAAGGACTCGTAACAGTCGCTGCAATTGGCGACGGTTGGTGTTCTTACCGCTCAACTTTTCAAAGAAGATCTTCTCGCAGCCTGCCGCCTCCAGGCGTTCAAGCTGGGAGGCCAAGTCCTGCGACTCGGTCGAGACCCGCGCATATCCATACTTCATTCACATGCGCCTCCCTGCTGTTTCAAAACTCACGAGATTTGCAACATACTCGCACTGGAATTTTTGACGATATTCGCGGTGCTGGTCACGACCGTTTGCCTAAATCTTGTGCGAAAAAGCCAACACCCTGTTAGTTAGCGGGCGCTAATACTACACGTTCAAATCTCGTGATTTCTGATACCAGAATCTCCCCGGAGAGCTCGTTTGCAAAGCCCTCCCCAGCGCAAATCGTCGTCAACTTCCAATGCCGGTCAGTCCATCGCCATGGCTGTCGACATCTTCGGAACGGGGAATTCATGGAAAAAACCGTCAAGCCAACCACGGCCCTTTGGGTCGCACTGTCGTTTCTGGTCCTGATCGTAGAGGTAGGTGTTCTACACATTCATATGTCGCGCGCGGCAATGTGGGCCGTCGGCCTGCTGATTGTCGCGTATCCAGCTTACCGCACTTACAAAGGTGGCGTCCCGGCCGGGACGGTTCCCGACTCCACCGCAAAGCGTGTCAGCCGTTGGGCCTCATCGGCAGTGATCGTCGTGTTCCTGGCAGCTGTCGGGCTGGATATTGTCACCAACGGCCAGATGAATTTGAACGGTGGGTTGGGGTGGACGAGCCCCAGCATCGAGGGCAAGTACGTGGCTCAAGATAACGCCGGTTCGAGGGCTGAATTCATGAGCGATGGCACGGCGGTCTTTGAGAGCGGAGGGCAGCAAGCCGTCTGGAAATGGACCAAGCTTGATGGCGATCGTCTCAAGCTCGAACCTGGGTCGGGCTTGCTCGGGCTGCAAACCAACATCTGCAGCTACTCAGTGACGAAGATAGAGTTGCGCCTGACCAATTGCAGTTTGGCGCTGACGTTCAGCCGCCTCCAATAGGCGGCTCCACCGGATTGTCTGTCACCGGCAGCTGGCTCACTCTGCGGCGGCACTATGGGTGGGCGGGGAGCGCGAGGGGCGGGTCAGGGGCGCCCTCGCCTGTCCTTGGCCGGTTCGATACCGGCCTGAAGGACAATGCGGACGCAAAAAAGCCGGGGCATTGCTGCCCCGGCCTTAGATGATGTGCGATGCCTACTCGGCTGCGATTGCCAAGCTTTCGCTCTCAACCTTGACCGGCATCCGCAGCGCTACTGGGAGCCAGCCCTTCCCGTCCAGTTCCTTCTCGGCCTGCAAGACGCCTTTGGGCTTGGGGGCACGTTCAACCGCTTTCGCCGCATCTTCCGTGCAGCCGGCCTCGCGCATCACACCAGCGATGTCCGCTTTTGACAAACGCGACAGGAACGCCGCGTCCGGCGTCCACCACAGGCCCATGTCCATCCCGACCGCCTCTGCTATCAGGTCGGCATGGTCGATGCGCTGTTTGCCGGTTTCGTGGCGGGCGACCACGGCGTTGAGGTTGGCGGCAGTGACCACCGCCAACAAATCAAACAGGTCCGCTTGCGGCTGCGCCACCAGCCATGGCCACAGGTCGGCAAGGTCGCCCGGCAAGCGGTGCCCCCACCCTTCCACGGCTTCATTCCAGCCCGTCAACGCCCGGCAGGCATCCGGCTCCTTGATGGAGGGTACAAGATTGCGGCGCTGGCCGATGATTTCCACCGCAGGCTCGATGCGCCCATGGTGGTAATCGTAGAACACGCGGCTCACCAGCGCATGCAGGATGGCGACCAATGCCACGTCGGGACGGTTCGACAGTTCCACGCGCAAGGCTGCGGTGCGAATGGCCGTCAGTTCCTCGGTGAGGGCCGCCGACATGCCGGTGGCCTCGACTTCGGGGGCCTCTCCCTGTCTCGCTTCCTCGGCCTCGTCTTGGTCATTGCCTTCGTCGCCGTCCTGCAAGACGGCAAGGGCCTTGCGGTCTTCGGCCTTCACCAGCCCCGGCGTCACCTGCGCCGTACCGCCGTGCGCTATCGACACCACACAGCCCGCCAGCACCATTTCTTGCGGGTCAAAGGCCTCTGCCGCCTTCTGGATGGCTTCGATACGGCTTTCCAGCGCGTGCAGCTTGGCCTCGTCGGCCTCAATCTGTGGGTCGCCTTCGGCGTAGGCGTCAATGACCTCGGCCAACTCGTCGTACTGCACACCCAGCGCCGAGAGTTCCGCCTGTTCGGCCTCGCTCAGGTC
This sequence comes from Mesorhizobium huakuii, assembly GCF_014189455.1. Lineage (NCBI taxonomy): Bacteria > Pseudomonadati > Pseudomonadota > Alphaproteobacteria > Hyphomicrobiales > Phyllobacteriaceae > Mesorhizobium > Mesorhizobium huakuii. Next base: position 5,986,018 of record NZ_CP050296.1, on the reverse strand, counting down.
GCGCCGCACCGCATGGATGCGCCCGAACCCGCTACCGTGAATGAACGTGCTGTCGAGGCTGATTTCGACCCATTTCCAACCCAGCGGGCGCAACGCGTCGGCCACAGCCTCAAGCCGCTCGCTGGCAAGCTTCACCAGCAAGGGCCGGTCGGTCAGGAACGTCAGGTCTTCATCGGCGAAGAGGTCACGCAATACCCCGCCCCCCCGCAGCCTCATAGGCCTCAATGCCGACAAACCGGGCGAGCCGGTCATTGCCGCGCACATGGGCGCTGGTCAGGAACGAGCGGATACTGCCCGGATTGCGGTTCCAGCCATCCTGCTCGAACCACGCCGCCTCCTGCGCCGCATGGTCGTCGCTCACCGCCAGCGCCTTGGCCTGCTCAAGCGTCACTTCATCAGCCCGCATGGCATCGAGGATGCGCGGCGACAGGCTGGCCAATTTCAGCCGCTGGCGCACCGTGACAGCGGACTTGCCGAAGCGTGCCGCAATGTCCCCGGCTGCCATGCCCTGCTCCACGAGGTCGCGGTAGGCGATGACCTCGTCCACCGCGTGCATCGGCTCCCGCTGGTCGTTCTCGGCCAGCGAAATCTCGGTGCCGCTGCCTTCCTCATGCACGATGGCCCTGACCGGATAGTCCTTGGTCACCTCCACGCCCTGCACGGTGCGGCCCTCGTCCAGCAGCAAACGCAACGCCCCCAGACGCCGCCCTCCGGCAACAACTTCAAACTTCGCCCCTTTCGCGGCCTTGCGGGTGACGAGGTTGTGGATGAGGCCGTGGGCCTCGATGCTCGCGGCTAGCTCCGCCCTGCCCGCCTCGGAATTGACGCGGCGGACGTTGGCCTTGCTCGGCACCAGCTTGCCGAGCGGGATGGTGATTTCATTCATGTTCATGGTCTTGCTCCTTGTTGATTTCAGGTTGACCTGAAGGGTTCAGGCCTCCCTGAACCCCTGCCTCGCGGCGAGCAGCGGGGAGAGAAGGGGCAAGCCTCGGCGGCGGAGGGGTATCCCCGGTCTGCACGGAGCGAAGCGGAGGAAGATGGGGGATACCGCCGGCGAGACTTGCGGGGAGAGAGGGCCGCGCGCCTCTCTCCCGACCAAGGGCGTACAAGGCGGAAGCACCGAAATGCCCGCCAGCGGGACCAAGTCATTTCGGTGCTGGAGAAAGTTCGTGGCCCTGAGACCGGTTCAACAGGGCGGCCGTAGGAGCATCAGCATAGCGCCGCCGCAGGCGGGATGCGGGACCGACCGCCCCCGGCGAAGGGCGCCGTTTGGGCGCTACAACCAAACATCGCCAGAAATAAATAACCGATGGCAGCTCGATATCTATTCAATTGCTAATTAACGAGGCAACCTTTGCACCCCACGCACGCGCGTCGTCTAGCTTCACTAAATTAGCATAACCTAACTTTCAACAACCTCGTCAGATATTTGTGTCCTAGCAACATAATGCATCTTGCCAACTTCGACAGTTACAATATGCTCCAAGCAAATGACGCATTTATACTCCGATGTGCACGGCTTGGGCACACGGTCGTTCGGCGGTTCGCATGACGAAACGCCTCACCTGAGGATGCAGTGAATGGTACGGTGTTCTCCTTGCCGCAATATCCTCGAATGGAACCCAAGGTACCCTTGCATCGATGTCGCCTGGGAGCTTGACTGAGGATATCTTCATCCCACAGTGCAACCGTCGGCTTGAAAGGCCATAATACCTCCCGAGGTACGCTTGAACGCTCGCAAGACAATCAATGGTATGCTGTCGGCGCTACTCGTTTCCGTTTCGGCGGGATTTGCCACGGCGAGTCGCGCTGCAGAAACGGCATACGACTGGAACGATGACTCGGCCGGCACCGCTTCGGCCCAGACAATTATCTTGAAGTGCTTGGACGACCAGGAGGACGGCGACCGATATCAATGCATACCGAAGGCGATAGTGATTTGCGTCACGCAATATGACAACGGAAGCCAGAACCAGATGGCCGTGAATACATGCAATGGGTATTCAGCGTGGGCTTGGGAGAATATCTTAGATGATGTGTATAATCGCCTCATTAAATCTGGTCGAGCCCCAAAGGACATAGATAAATCTCAGTCTATGTGGAGTGCGTGGAGCAAGTTAGACTGCGAGACGATATCAAATTACGATGGAACTCGCGCTGCTATGGACAGCGCATACTGCACGACCAAGCACGCGGCTGAGCGTGTATTTGATCTTTTGCCTTTAGTTCCACACTAGCCTTCTGAGGCGGAAAGGCGCGGCGATGAATTACAACGACCCGGTCGGAGCTACCTACGAAGAGCTTCGTTTCGCAATATTGAAGCAGCTGGAGGGGGGTCGCCTATAACCCCTATCTCGACACGCATATCCCCGACCGTAAGGTGACGATCGGCATCGGTTTCAACATTGAGGACTCTGCGGGAAACCGTAATGCCGTTTTTGACGCGCTCGGGATCGGTGAGAACGAGACCAGCGTTAGGCAACAGCTAACGACCGCAATCAATGAAGCGACGACGAAGGCTGGTCTCCAATCTGCACTGAACGCCATTATGGCAGATCGAGCCCAAAGCATGCCTGGCGCCCGGACTGAATTCGCATTCGCGAATGACCAGGAAGTGAGGGGGTGTTTGACGCCCGCGCCCCACACTACGAGGCTATATTAAGTGGCATTGTTGACGGTGTAGCAGATTCTCGCGAAAGAGCAGTTTTATATAGTTTGTCTTATAACACGTCCGATCTTATAGGACTAGGGCTTCAGACTGCACTTACCGCTGGGGACAGAGCTGAGGCTTACTTCGAGATCCGATATAGAAGCAATGGAACCAACGGAACCGATCTAACTGCGAGGAGGTATACTGAGTCCCAGATATTCGGATTATTCGACAACCCCAACCCAACCACCAAGGCTGACATTGCCGCCTCCGAAGCGCTCTTGGCTTTCGGGATGTGGACCAAGCATGAGTTGAAGATCGCATCGTATGAGACGACCCACGCCGTAACCATGGCGTCGGCCAATGCAGAGCTCGGCAGGATCGGTGACCACTACGGCCATGTCGCTCCAATCGAGACGACACTCAGTCTCGCCAAGGACCGCCTCTTCTCGGACTACGCAGATGTCAACAACCTTGAGAACGGACTGGACGAAGCGCATCTAACGTTATCGGGGTACAACGGGTCGCTTCTAAGAACGACGCTAGACAAGGTGTGGGTTGCGCCGGAAACCTCCGCTGGGGGCGACGAGGTTGCCGCACACACAGTTGACCGGACTGAAAAAGCGACGGCCGGTGATCTGATCTTTGGATCATACCATACGGATGGGACGGATACCGGCGCGGCGGATACACTCCGCGGCGGGGCGGGAGACGACTTCTTCATCGGCAGCGGAGGTGGTGACACCGTAGATGGAGGCGCTGGCGAAGATACGATTTCATATTCGCATAGCAGCGCCGGCGTGACGGTGGATTTGACATCCGCTGCCCCGCAGACCGGCGGAGATGCCCAGGGCGACGTACTGACCAGCATCGAAAATGTTATCGGGTCTGAACACGATGATCACATCACAGCCAATGATGCCTCTAATGTCATCCTGGGATTGCAAGGGAACGACATTGTAGATGGTGGGCAAGGCAACGACTACATCTTTGCCAGCATTGGGGACGATCATCTGTTTGGAGGCAGTGGCAACGACTATCTCGACGGTGGCGACGGCAATGACATTTTGTTTGCCGGGGAGCAGGCCGGTACAGGCTATCACACCGACGATGACGGGCAGGATGTTCTAATCGGCGGGGACGGCAGCGATATTCTGGCATCACGCGATGGCGGGGACGTCCTCATCGGCGGCAATGGCGACGATCAGTTTTATCTCACGAAAATGGTTGATTGGAACAACGCGGAAAACCCGTTGCCGACCGTGATATTTGGGGGGCCGGAAACGACTCGTATTATTTTGAGGGAGATTCGACGGTAAGCTTTATCTACGATCCAAACGCCACCGAACAAAGCGTGGCCAATATGGACGTCAGCAAGTTGAATGATAATGTGCTATACGGCCAGAATTACTTTATCTTAAATCCAGAACCCGGCGATAAATACTACTTGAATGGCGAGGAGATAACGGATTTTTCTGTTCATGATGTGACCACTGACCCGGTAGTTTCCGAATACGCCATCAATCCAACCCACGAAGCAAATTATCAGTATAATGGCCTTCCAGTTTACACATTTACCGAGTGGGCTAAATATACTGACAATCTTGTGAATAGGCACTACAGCAACGGCGACATGGTTGGTTTTACGTACGCAGATCATCAACTTGATGATAATTTTGAATGGACTGGAAATTACCAAGATAGAGTTCTGGTTTGGCTAACTGACAACCCGAATGTCTCAGGCCCAGGCGATCTCCCTGAACATAGAATCGTATTTAGCGGGTACGATTCTGACGATGCATCGTTTCATTACGTGGGAAACGGATCTTATTTTGATCTTCACGAAATACTTGATGCGTACCCCATTGCCGACTACACAGTGGACAATTTCGTTTATTATAATGATAATGGATACGAGTATTACTTAGCCATGCCGTTGGGGAAGCCAGATGCCGTGGGCGCCACATCAACCTATGAGTCTTACGAGCCCGAGAGCGCGAACCTGAAACCGGCGGAATTCGACGACGGGATTAAATTCGTAATTGATTTAGACGACTATCAGAAACCTCCCGCCGCGGGTGGCCCGCCGGGTACCGGTCCTGACAATCTCGTCGGAGGCCCTGGCGACAATCAATTGGATGGTGGCGGCGGCAACGACACATACATCTATGCGCTAGGTGACGGTCACGATGTGATCACTGAGGCTCCATCCAACGGCGACGATGACGCTTTGGTATTTACGAATATTAACGCTGCTGATGTGACATTGATCCGTGACTACGATGACGTCACGGTCGTCGTTGCCGAAAGCAGTCCGGGTGCGAGTGATGGCGGCTCCATTCTGCTTAGAGACAGCCTTGCTGATAATCTCGGCCAAGGCGTTGACAAGATAGTCTTTGCAGACAACACGGTTTGGACCCGGGCTGATATGATAGCCCACGCCGATCAGTGGCCGATCATTTCGGAAGGGCTGCCGGACTACGAAACGGCTGTGGGTGCGTCATTCACCGCTGTGCTGCCGCCTGATGCATTTTACGATCCCGATGGTCAGACACTCGCATTGTCGGCAAAACTGGCTGACGGATCGGCTCTTCCGACCTGGTTGGCATTCGATGCGAACACACACACCCTATCAGGCTTGGCGCCAGTAGGATCTGAGGGAGTGGTCGAAATCGCGATTACCGCTGACGACGGCACCCTGCAAGTTTCGGATACACTGTCGCTTGTCATTGGCTCGGCTGACTCGTGGATTGCTCACGATGATCGCTTTTGGACTTCTTTCGAGACCTCATTAGCCGTCGATATTACAGCGAATGATACGATTCCCGGGGGCGCGAACTCCGACGCCTACCTTTATGAGCAGCCCGATCACGGCTCGGTCGTTTGGAACGGCACTGGCTACACCTATACGCCTGATGCCGGCTTCACCGGGGTCGACTGGTTCTATTATGGGCTGTTCAACGCCGACAACAACGATCAGAATATGACGCCCGACAATCCGGGGGTCGCGATCGTGCATGTCGGCCAGACGGTCGATCCCGATGACCACACAGGTGTCACCGGATCGATCGGCACCGGCAACGACAGCTATTTTGGCGGCTCCAGCTTCGACGACACGGCCCTGTTTACCGGCGGCAACACGTCTTTTGCCGACGGCAAGGGTGGCGACGACACCATGGTCTTCTCAGGCGATGTCGCGGACTATCAGATCCAGGGCAATGGCGATCACTTCTGGATCTACCAGACCGCCAACGCATCCACCGATGTGATCGAGATCACCAATTTCGAGCACCTGAAGTTTGGCGACACCGGCAAGCTTGCGATATCGGACATTATTGCCGCCGCGGGGCACGAACCAGGCGATGTCTGGCCGGACTCGAGGCCGATCAACGTTCCCCATGCTGACAGCAACACCTGGGCGGCAAACGACGATCGCTACTGGACAACGGCCGGAACAGCTGTCGTCCTCAACATGACCGGCAACGACACCATCCCCACCGGCGCGCATTATGACGCCGCCGTCTGGGATCAGCCGCAACATGGCACGATCGCCTTCAACGGTACCGACTATGTCTACACACCCGACACAGGGTTCACCGGCGTCGACTGGTTCACCTATGCCCTGACCGACCCGGACAACAATGACGAGGTCAAGACCGACGTTCCGGGCTTCGGTATCATCCATGTCGGACAAGCTTACGACCCCGGCAACAACCAGGGCGTTTCCGGCTCCGTCGGCGCTGGAGATTCGTTTGGCGGCTCGCGCTTCAACGACACCATCAATTATAGCACCGGCGATGGACCGTACATTGACGGCAAAGGTGGCGACGACATCATCGTATTCAACGGCGATATCCAGGATTACCGCATCCAAGGCAACGGCAACTCCTTCTGGATCTACAACGATAGTAACCCGAGCCAGTCCGAGAGAGCTATGCTGCAATTTGGGTGACGAGGCTGATCAAGCGGCGCTCTGCGGCTTCAGTTCAATGACCTCGATTCCATCCTGGAACGTTGCACCTGCGATGAGTTTAGGCAACTGATTTTGTCCTTTCAGTCGTCGCCACGTCCTGGCGCGGCCATGACCAGCTTGAAGACCATCAGCCTGGCGGTTTTCGAGGAGAGTGAGCCCTTGGTACGCACCGTGCGATGGCGAACGGTCGCAAAGACGCTCTCGATGGGATTGGACGTTCGCAGATGATCCCAATGTTCGGCGGGGAAATCGTAGAACGCCAGCAAGGCATTCTGATCTTTGGTCAGGCAGTCGACCGCCTTGCCGTATTTCGCATCATATTTCTCGACAAAGACGGCAATCGCCGTCTCGGCTGAGGCTCGGTTCGGGGCGGAAAAGATTTCGCGCAAGTCCGTCTTCATGGCGGCCTGCACCGATTTCGGCACCTTGTTGAGCACGTTGGCTGTCTTGTGCACCCAGCATCGCTGGTGCTTGGTGCCGGGAAGGAGCTCATCGAGCGCTTTCCAGAAGCCAAGCGCGCCGTCGCCGACGGCAAGATCGGGCGCGATCTGCAGGCCACGACGCTTGACGTCGACCAGCAGCTCGCGCCAGCTCTGTGCGCTCTCACGAATGCCGGTCTGGAAGCCGAGCAGCTCTTTCTTGCCCTCGGGCGTGGCGCCGATCAGGACCAGCATGCATTCGGCATGATCTTCCATCCGGGCCTGCAGGTAGACCCCGTCCGCCCACACATACACATAGCGGCGCGCCGAAAGATCGCGCTTTTGCCAACGATCGTATTCGATGCCCCACTCCGCCGTCAGTCGCGTGATCACCGAGGGTGAGAGGTTCGGCGCCTCCTTGCCCAACAGAGCTGCCAGAGCTTCCTGAAAGTCGCCCGTCGAAATGCCGCGCAGATAGAGAACGGGAAGAAGCGCATCCAGACTTCGTGTCCGACGCGCCCATTTCGGCAGGATCGATGAGGAAAAACGGATGCGCTCCGCTTCACCGTTCGCGCCGCGATCCCGGACCTTCACCCGGCTGACGGGCACCGCCCCGATCCCCGTCTGGATGCTCCGCTCCGGCCCGTGACCGTGCCGGACCAGCCGGTCACGTCCGTCCGGAAGCTTGAGATCCCGCATCTCGGCAAGAAACGCTTCGGCCTCCATCTCGATCGCCTGCGCCAGCAATTTGCGCGCGCCGGTGCGAAGCACATCCGTCAGGGGATCATCGATTTCGTCGGGCTGACGAAGGCGAACAATGTTGATAGTCTCGTTCATGGCGTATCGCTCTCCTTGAGAGGTTCTGGCAGGCTTCATCACCCGCCTCGATACGCCGCCCTTCTCAAACCGTCATCACCCAGTTTCAGCCATAGCTCGTCCGAGACGATCGAGTTCACAAATGTCGAGCATATCCAGTTCAACGGGACGGCAGCCTTTTCTTTGGCCGATATCATCGCCGCAGCCAACCATAGCCCCGGTGACTTCTGGTTCGATTCCGAGCCCATCGGCGGACTGGTTTGATGATCTTTCCGGCGGCGCCATGAGCTGGCGCCGCCTCTCAGTCGACCGGGCGCTGAAGCTTTAGCGCCCCGCTATGAAACGTACCTTGGGGCTTGGAACATTTATGCGCTCACAAAGCGCTATCGCTTCATTCGCAAAGAGTGTTTTCGACATCGGGCTTTTTTCGGTGATCATCAACGTGCTGTTGCTGGTGATGCCGCTCTTCATGATGCAAGTATATGACCGGGTGCTACCGGCCGCCAACATCGATACGCTGGTCTATCTATCGATGATGGCTGTCCTCGCCCTGGCCTTTCTTGGCGTGTTCGAGGTGATCCGCTCGATCTATTCCCAGAGGGTCGCCGCCGCGATGGACCGGAAGCTCGCCTCGAGCGCTTTCGCTGCTTCGTTGCGTTCCCCAAGGGCGGAGGCCGGAGACATTCAGGCTTTGCGCGACCTTGCGACTGCACGCTCATTCGTCGCGTCACGTGGGCTTGGCACCTTGTTCGATCTTCCGTTCGTACCGCTCTTTGTGGTGTTGCTAGCGTTTGTGAACCCTTGGCTCAGCCTTCTCACTGTCTTTGGCGCCGTAGTAATGGTGATCTTGGTTGTTCTGACCCAAGTTGGAAACCGCAACAACTCGACCAAGGCCGCCGAACAATCGGCCAGAGCGGATCTTACGGCCCAAGCGTTCGTTCGGAATGCCGAGACGATCCGAGCCATGGGCATGAACGGGAACATCACCGAAGCTTGGGGAAAAAGCTTTGGCGACGCGTTGGAGGTGCAGGATCGCGCGGCTGCCACGAGCGCTGTGTTCAGCGGAATCTCGCGATCTACGCGCATGCTGCTGCAACTCGCTATTCTCGGGTTGGGAGCCTGGTTAGTCCTTCAAGGCAGGATGACCGCAGGCATGATCTTCGCATCGTCCACTATTTCGGGCCGCGCCCTGCAGCCGCTCGATCAGCTGATCGGCGGCTGGCGTCAAACCATCGACGCCCGGCAGGCTTGGCTTCGGCTCAAAAAGGCAGTGCCGGACAGCGCTGAGAATGTCCCGGCAAAAATCCAGCTTCCCGCTCCTTTGGGCCGGCTGACTGTGCGCGACCTGGTTTACGTTCCTCCCGGGGCCCTGCCCGGCTCAGAGCCGATCATCAAACGGATCAATTTCGAAATCCGCGCCGGCGAGGCGGTCGCCATCATCGGACCGAGCCGTGCCGGCAAGTCAACATTGGCGCGCCTTCTCGTCGGAGCGGTTCACCCCAATTCCGGCGCCATAGAAATGGATGGAGCTGATCTGCGCACGTGGCATGAGGCCCAACTGGGATGTTCTGTCGGGTATCTCGCACAAGACATCCAACTGCTGCCGGGCACAATCGCTCAGAACCTCGCCCGCTTCGACCCCAAGGCAGACGATGAGGCCGTCATAGAGGCGGCCAAACGCGCCCAGGCGCATGAGCTCATCCTATCACAGCGCGAAGGCTATCAGACCCAGATCGGCGCTTCAAACGCCTCCCTATCCGGTGGAGAGCGGCAACGCATCGGCCTAGCGCGCGCTTTTTACGGCAATCCGCGGATTCTTATTCTTGATGAACCCAACGCAAATCTTGACCAAGAGGGCGAACAGGCGCTGGGCCGCGCTCTGGCCGATGCGCGCTTGGCAGGGACGACAACCGTGGTTGTCACGCATCGGCTTTCGCTCGCGGCCACCTGCGACCGGGCCTTGCTGCTTCGCAATGGAGTCATCGAGATGTTTGGCCCAAGCACCGAAGTTCTAAAGCAACTCACAAGCGGCACCGGGCCAACGCGCGCCGCGCCGCAACCGGAGCTCAACGGTCGCGCCCACCTAGCTTCATTCACCACAGCCAGCCAAGGCAGCGGCCGCTGGAGTGGTCCGATGGGTACAAAACAGGGCTAGACCATGGTAGCGGCAGCATTCGAATGGGAGAAGACGATCCGGTCGCAGACACGCGCGGTAGCGTTGGCCGGCTACAGCGCGATGGCGCTGCTTGTCGGCTGTTTCGGTTACTGGGCGGCGACGGCACCACTGTCCGGCGCAGCCGTGGCCCAAGGCGCAATCTCAGCCTCCGGCCGCAATATCAAGATCCAGCATCTTGAAGGCGGCATCATCAGGCAATCGCTGATCGAGGAAGGCGACCGCGTGAAGGCAGGTCAAGAGTTGATCCTGCTTGACGACACGACAGCCAAAACCCAGGTGAACCGGCTGTTCAAGCAGTTCGTTTCACTGTCTGCAAAAGCGCAGCGTCTCATATCCGAACGCGACGGCGCGTCAGCCTTAGACATGCCCGAAAGCTTGCGTCAAAACTCTGAAGACAGCGAGCTTACGAATCTTATCGAAGAGCAACGCAAAGAGTTTGTCGCGCGGCTGAGCCGCTTCAACTCGGAGCAGGACATTCTCAACCAGCGTGTCTCGACGCTGCAGGACTCTCTCGTCGGATTATCAGCGCAGCGACAAGCGATCGAGAACCAATTGACGATCGTGGCCGACGAACTCAAGCGTAAGAAAGCGTTGGTTGATCAGGGTTTGACGAACCACTTTGAATACACGCAGATCCAGCGCAACCAGGCAGACCTCGTCGGCCAAGCGGGATCGATCGAATCCCAGCTCGCATCAACACGCAGCCAAGTCATCGAGGCAAAGGAACAGATTGAGCGCAGCAAGACCCAGAGGGTTGAGCAAGCTGTGGGCGATCTGGCCGAGACACGTACGTCGCTTGCGGACATCGAAGAGCAACTCGCCGCCGCGCAAGCGATCTTGTCGAGGACCACCGTGCGTTCACCAACCGACGGGATCATCATCTCGGCCGTCTACAGCTCGCCAGGCGCCGTTGTTGCAGCCGGCGAGAAGGTTATCGAGATCCTGCCCACCAGCTCCGATCTGATCGTTGAGGCGAAACTCAGCCCGCGAGACATTGACTCCGTCCATGCCGGACAATCCGCGAGACTCAAGCTCACGGCCCTTAACACGCGCCTCACCCCAGACGTGGCCGCAACGGTCATCAACGTCTCGGCTGACCGTTTGATGGATGAAAATACCCACGAGCCCTATTACCGGGCCAAACTTCGTATCTCAGATGACCTTCCCGCCCCTGTCACCGCGGAACAACTCTACCCGGGCATGCCGGTCGAAGCTTTTATCAGCACTGGTGACAGGACCTTCTTCGAATATCTGATCAGGCCTGTCCTGGACTCGTTCCATCGGGCGTTCGTGGAGCGGTAGCGACAGCGCCGCCGTAGGCGGGATGTGGACCGACCGCCCCCGGCGAAGGGCGCCATTCTGATCACGCGTCGTGGGTTCAAGAGTATCAATGTCGATTGAGCTCGTCTCTGATGCTGTTTTGTTCAAGGCCCCGAGTGAGGTTTGACCAGCACGCTCGGGTCGTTGAGGTAAGGATCGAGAAGTGTCTTCGTCTTCGCATCTTGGATGTTCGAGTTGATCAGAATAGGGGATTGGATCAAGCCTTCCTTTGAGATGCTGGTATCGTAGGCAGTAATATGGCCCGCCCAAATCACCCCTTCGGCATTGGAGTCCTTGACGACGTGGATGTTTCAAGGACATATCCATCGCTATCGGAAATGGTCAGGTCAGCAACGGTTCCATCCGAAATGCCGCGCAACTGCCACCATTCGCCGTCAGGTTCTGAAATGTGAGCCTGTGGGCTCACATCGGTCCTGAAACGACCCATGACCCCACCTGCGCGGTCAAGCCCCATCAACTGAAATTCGTAGTTGTATTTCATACGAGATTTTAGCGCCCCCTGGTCCGGGGCGTTATTTCTCGGCTCATTAGTCACCCCTTCCCAAAGGCCCTGGAGGTGGACCGCAGCCGCGGCGGCGTTGACGGTCGGAAGCACCCAGACGGGTACGAAGTTCAGGGCAACTGAAAACGCTGCGATTGTTCCTCCCGTCGCCCAAGCCCCTCCTTTGGCCACGTTGGCGACAGTGCCCCACGACAGTTTCCGCCGAAGCCTTTGATAGAGAGACTCGTTTTGCTGCAACGCACCCGACACGGACGCTTTCTGCGAATGATGATGGTGGTGATCGATCTTCAGGCTCGGCTCAAGGGCCTGTGTCGAAAAATCAGGAGTAGTGCGGGAAAGCGCAAAGCTAGGCATTCTGGTCCTCATTAGGTTGAAAGGAAGCCGTATGCACTGCAACGCAACTGGTAGTCTGTTAAATCAAGTAGATGTAGGAAAATGGTTTTTAAAGGGCGGCGTATATTAAAACTTTGTAATGCGCCTCAAGAGTTCGGCTAGCATTTCCTACTGAGGAGAAATCTGTGCTGCCAACTGAGGCTGGGGCCATTAGTATCAATTTGACGTTAGACCAACCCAGAGCAAAGCGAAGGATTGGGAACGTCGCCAGCGCCGGCTTGTGGGGAGAGACGGCCGCGCGCCCTTTCCCGTCACAACCAACGTGCCGCAAGGCACATCTATGTCGGCGTAGCCGTCCCGCGAAGCGGACCTAACAAAGAAGGGCGTACAAGGCGGAAGCACCGAGATGCCCGCCAGCGGGATCAAGTCAGATCGGTGCTGGAGAAAGTTCGCGGCCCTGAGACCGGTTCAACAGGGCGGCCTAAGGAGCGTCAGCATAGCGCCGCCGCAGGCGGGACGCGGGACTGACCGCCCCCGGCGAAGGGCGCCACACCGGCAATTGGTATCGGCCGATTGCCGCGATATATGCGCCGAGTCCCGCGGTCTTGCACGATATAGATCAGCAGGTAGCGTCGAGTGGTCAGTGGACCCACTATAGACAGGTCAATGCCGTCCGATCGTGCCGGGTGAGTTATCACCGCTGTCCTCGTGGACTGTCCCCATGTCTTGCAGCAAGCGTCAGTCCGTTGACTTGCCCGGTCAATTACCGCAGAAATTCCCCAGGAGGAGTGGCGGACATGCTGCCAGGGGGTTCTAGGATACCTGTCGTGCCGGATTTCGGTCACGCACAAGGCGCCTTAAGCCCCTTGCCAGAGGGACATAAAGAGAACATTATTTACGTGAACGTAAATGCGCAGCCGGGACGCCGTAACGCCCCGACCGCAGAGGACCGTTCTGGTCGCCGTCAGCGGCGATCCAGGTTCCGTTTCCGGCGAATGACCCGCATGCGCTTGATCTTCCGCGCAAGCAGCACTCGCTTCAACTTCGGTCCGTAGACCGGACCATAATGATGGAGCACCTCGGCCATGACCTGCATGCCGAACACCGACTCCTTCATGACGTGGAGCAGATGCACCATGTCAGGGTCCATGTTCAGGGAGCCTACAACGACTTCCGTGCAGCTCAGGGTCGTCAGCAGATGCGCCAACATGAGTTTCCATGTGACATCATCTCGCATGGAGAATACCTCTCCTGGAGCCAAGCCGATGGGTGTCTAGGCGGCTAAACCTCACCCATCGGCATCTTGGAGAACTGGGGACCCGTCGCGTGAGCGGCGGGTCTCTTCATTCTCCGCCTCGCCGCATCATCGCCAGCGGCCACGCGTGTCTCTATTGTCTGGTGCGAACCTCCATCTGGTTTGAAATAAAAAAGCCGCGCTCCAAGCCAGGAGCACGGCTTTTTTGACTCAGCAATTGTCTGTCCGTCAGAGGGACGGCGACAGATGCCGATATCTGGATCTGATCAGCGCGGTAGGGTGCCATGATTTCCGAGGATGCGCCCCTTTCTCGAGCGCCGGTGCGTGGAGTTCATCTGGCGTATCTGGGCTCTCGTTGCTGAGAGCCCGCCAATAAGGATCTTCGCCATGCTGTATGCCCCTTGCGTATATTGCACGGCGATACAGGAAGCGCTCTATAGGCGACCCGAATCACCATGCGTCTGTCTACTACCACCTGAGCGCGTTCACGTCTTTTGATCAAGCGTAACAAGCCGTCAATCCACAATTCGTCCCCGATTTAATTTTTTAAACGCGCAACATCTGAACCGACATCTCGCGGTGAAGACTAATATATTTCAGTCAGTTAACTTCTTTTCCTAACGCGTGCATCGTCCCGATCAACAGATCAAGCCACTGCGACCCCTCCCAATTTCTTGGGAGGGCAATTGTTCGAAGTCCGCCTAGATCGTGGCTGGAGCGGGAATCTGGTTCTGAATCTAACGCCTTTCGACCGCAACCTCGCGGTGGGCGGGCGTAGTGGAGAGAGAGTGCTGCGCGCACCTCTCCCAACCAAAGCAAACAAAGGAGTACAGGGCGGAAGCACCGAGATGCCCGCCAGCGGGATCAAGTCAGATCGGTGCTGGAGAAAGTTCGCGGCCCTGAGACCGGTTCAACAGGGCGGCCTAAGGAGCGTCAGCATAGCGCCGCCGCAGGCGGGACGCGGGACTGACCGCCCCCGGCGAAGGGCGCCGTGTGATGCGCCGCCAAACGAGCGCAGCGCCATGGTTATTGGGGCGCCTGGCTTGGAAGGAGTTCCTTGTAGCCCTTATGCATAAACCAGAGCACTCGTTTGAGATGACTGCGAAGGGCCTTACGGGCGCGGATTGGCTCTTTCACCGGATCGAGACCCAATATGTCCTGTGCCATCTCTTCTTCGCTGGCACTGTCGGCGCAAGCATCCATGAGCTTCAAATAGAGCTCGAAATGCTTGTCGTCATAAGCGGTCAGACTTTCCGACCAAGGAACCTCTGTTACAATGGCTGGCGCGATCTGTTTTTCATCCATAGTCTCGCTTCGGTAGTGAGGAGCCCGGCCGCCCTTCCCTCAGAGTATCGCCAATTAGCGCACTTTCAATAGATCCTGGCCTACTTTGAGCGGTGCTAATTGTTGCATATGGCTGTGGACCGCGCGCAACGCCGGCCTGAACCCGAATGTCGAGGCTATTGAGCATGGCCCTTCAGCTTCGCGATAACATAGTCTGGATGCTTGCAAGCTTCCATCATGCCGCCGTACCATACGCTTAGTGGCGTATCGGGATCATTGCTGGACTCGAAATCTCCACCGTCAAGCAACTCGTCTATCTCGCCTGGAAAACTGCTTCCCAGCCAACGCATGGTGCGCTGATCAGTACCACGCTACCCGGAGCACGGCTCTTTTTTCAGTGATGTCTTTGCCTTCGCCATGTAGCCGGCCGATAAGAACGCAAATTTCTGTCTGTTGGCGACAGCCTCCGAAGTTGACCGTGAATCCTACACGAGAACCCCCATTTATGATTCGCCATCTTTAAAAATTCAGTCTACCAATACTGCGGCCACTAAAGTGTAGGTGGACGATTTTGTTCCAATGGGGGGAGACCATGGACGCGTCGATACCGAGTAGCGCAGCTAAACTATTGGACCTCATTGGCAACACCGAAGCACCAAAAGGCTACGACGTCATCTTCGGTAACAATCAAAAGCACTTGCCTAAGAAACTCACCTCAATGACCATTTCCGAGGTGATCGCGGCTGGGCCAGGTTGGAGCAAGGCCTATGGATCGTCGGCCGCCGGTCGCTACCAGTTCATGAACCAGACCCTGAAAAGCTTGAAAATTTCCGAGTCTTTGACGGGAACCGAGAAATTCAGTCCCGACCTGCAGGACCGTCTGGGATATGCGCTACTGGACCGGCGCGGCTACGAAAAATTTGCGTCGGGCAAGCTGTCCGTTGTGGCGTTTGGCCTGGCGTTGGCTCAGGAATGGGCTTCATTCCCGGTACTCGAGGCCTGCCAGGGTGCTCACCGCTGGATCGAGCGAGGCGAGACCTACTACGCAGGCGACCATCTCAACAAGGCCCTCATTACTCCAGAAAGGGTGGAGGCGATCCTAAATGAACACCCCATGCGCTTCATGCTTGCGCTTGCCGGTGGGAACATTGCAGTGGCGTCGGGTGACGCCAGCAAGATTGCTAAACTTGTGAGTGTCGCTTCGGACCCGCAGAAATGCGAAGCGATCCGTGAGCAGGGCAAGGAGGCAATGATACCAATCTATGGTGAAGCGACCTCTCACAATGCCTGCGCTGCCACGCTATGTTGTTTCTTGAATGCTGCAGACATCAACGTGCCTATGGAGCGAGGTGCGGGTGCGTTGGCCAAATACCTTGAGAAGACCCGCGGTTGGGCCAGGGTGAAGGTGGGAGGCCAAAAGCCTGGCGACGTAGCGGTTTGTTTTGACAACACGAAACCCGCCGGGGCGGACCACATCTATCTTGTGGTCAAGTGCCTCGACAGCGATGAAATGCTGATAGCAGACAATCAGACCAATTATTGTCCTCGAATCCGATACGCTTCCGGCCATGGTCAAACGGCCGTCGAGTACTTCCTGAGAGCGGACACAAACGCAAACAGTATGCTGCAAATCGCGGCGCTGAATGCAGGTAATGATTTCAACAGCCCTCGGCTGGATGAAATCGTCGATGTCGATGAGCCCACAGACGATTTGCGGATCCGGTTCAATCCAGACGGCACGCCGGTATAAACTGGTAACGTTGAGGGCTATTTAGCCGTCAACCCTTGGGTTGGCGGCCTTTTGTTCGTGGGCCGAACGCGGCTACTGCTGCGGCCCATTGCGCCTTGACGGCACACTTTGACGGGCGCAACGGTGACCACCGTTTTTGGGTTGCAGTATTCTCGAAACTATTAGGACGGAAACGTCCTGCCAATTAGCCCGTAGGAACGTCATCAGAACGACCAACATTTCGCCTGAAGAAAAAGATTGATAAATCCTTAAGAAGACGTAATCTGCCTTCGGCTTTGGGGGAGTTTGCGTCATGCGGTCATCTTCGGATCGCGGGTTTTTGTGCCTGTTTTCCACTCTTTTCCTAGTATGCGTGATCAGCGGATGCTCCCCTATTTACACGGGAAGCCCTCCGCGCGTATTTTCCGTAAATGAAGAAGTAGCTGATTTCAAAAGGGATTTTGGATCTCCAGATTTCCGGTCCTACTTCTCGTTGTCTGATGATCAACAAGTCTCATACCGCAATAATTATGTTGCGGCGCGCATGTATGCCATAGACCTAAATTTTTCCGAGTTCGAACGACGACTCCAGACAGATAGCAGCCAACTCGACGTTGCAGGTTCCGTCGCAAATATCGCGCTCACTCAAACGTCGACGCTGATCGCCCCAGTAGGCACCAAGAATATTCTCACCAGCGTTGCCGCTGGCCTGACTGGTACACAAGCTGCCTATGAACAGAAGGTCTTTTTAGGCAAGACAGTTCAGCTCCTTGAAAGCCAGATGGAAATTGACCGAAATCGCGCAGCAACGCGGATTTATCAGCGACTTAGCCTACCTGCTTCTCAGTATTCACTGGCTCTCGCCATGTCGGATTTGGAAGTGTATTATCAAGCAGGAACAATGGCTAGCGCACAGATCAATATTTCCCATGATGTGGGAGAGCGCGCCTTGGCTTCATCTGACGAGAAGGCGCAGGTGGTGTTGGCCGCGACCCCATCGACGGACTCAAATTATCAGCGCTTGATAACTTTCTTATATCCTAACGGACCGTCCGGTAATATTGACCAAGATCGGCGCAGATATCTCAAATCTCTATTCGTCACCCCCGCAGAACTAATGGTGGTTATACAATCAAATTCTTACACCTCGGCACGAGGGGCGCTTGTTTCCTGCGCCAACCTATACCTGAAAAGCACACCGTGTAAGCCGAAGACGATAGCGTTGCAGTAGGAGAGTGTCGTGGCAACAGTTCGCATCTACAAAGGATTTTCGCTGGCCGAGGCGCAGACCAGGGCGAAAATGTTTACCGACGATGGTGCCACGGTCGAAATTGTCGAAGACGGCGGATCATACGCCATTCGGGTTTCTTACCCTGACGATCCAGCCGGAGCTAGCGAAGACGATCCCGGTTCAACACCTCAAGCCACCCCGATCCCCGCTAGTGGCAATTCTGAACCGCCAAAATCAGTCGGCCCGAAGTGGGGCGATCTCATTGCTGAATACAAAGCCTATGATTCTGTACCCTTCGAGCTAAAGGTTGCGTCGCTGTCGCAGTGGATTTTGGAATCAAACCGCGGGAACAGCGATTTAGCTGTAAAGGCCCTTAATTTCGGGGGGATAAAATATCGCGCCCGAATGGAAGGGTATGCGAGCCCTGTGGACTACACGGGATCTGACAATGAGGACACGGTTTACTGCCTGTTCTCTTCGCTCCGTGCCTTCATCGCCGGATATTGGCATTTCATAGAGAGCGGCCCGTACGAGGGATGGAACCAATTTAATGACGACGCCGCAGGTTACATCAGGCTTATCGCGCCGAATTATGCTGCGGATGCGAACTACGTCATAAAGGTCCTGTCGCTGTTTGATGAGGCCCGATCATTTCTCAGTGGCAGCCAAGCGCCGGCCGCTTCGGAGCCGCCGAAGCCAGCGGCAACTCTACCTAGCGACGCCCCACTCGGAACAAAGAATATCCGCCTCGCCGTGGTTGTCGGCCACAATAGCGTGAGTACCGGCTCAGCTGCGGTATCGCCGATTTCGAGAAGTGAATTCGCGTATAACGGCGTCGTTGCGGACCAAATTGTCGCTGAGTCCCCTCACTACAATGTGATCGGGAAGAAGTTCATTCGCGTGAGCCAAGGCAGCTATTCTTCCGAGATAGCGCAGGTATACAGTGAGGTGCAAACTTGGGGCGCTGATTGCGCGATCGAATTGCACTTTAACAGCGCGAGCCCCGAAGCCACTGGATCAATGGTCTTGTTTCGCGCCGGCAACGGCGCCGCGCAGGTCCTTGCCCGACCATTGGCGCTCCAGATCCAATCCCTTCTCGGCCTGCCACTGAAAAATGGCAATGGCCTGCAACCCCTACAACCCGGAGATCGAGGCTATGGATCAGTCAGCGCGCTCGCCAACGTGCCGACCGTCTTGATCGAACCGTTCTTTGGCTCGAACAAAGGCGACTGTCTAAAGGTAGCGGCAGTCGGAGAGGCAGGCCTCGCAAGAGCCTATCTCCGAGGTGTCAGGGACTGGGCTTCCTCGTTGGAGGCCATCTCATGAGAAAGCCCTTTCCGGGTGTATGGGCGCTGGCAATGCTTTTCGTCTCGATCCTCTTTTTCAGTTCACTAACAGTCCATGCCATGGCAAGTCCCCCTCTCGAGACCCAGCAAGTTTTCGCGCAGACTGAAAGTCGGGATAACCCGCCTCCCAACAGTCAAAAGACCGAAACTACCAAGGCTGCCACCACCGGCACCGATCAGTCAGCGGGCGTACAGCAACCTCCTAAAGTCATTGAGACATTTAAGTCGAATGGAACGACCTACTATTCGACGAAGCACCCTTGGGAGATTTACCTTACGGCATGCACCGTCGTTCTGCTAATATGCATGACGTTAATCCTGACTGCGATTGCTTGGAGAACCGGCTTCACGCCTGATTTTCAAAAATCGTTCGTTATTCTAACGGTTATATTCGCGTCGCTATTTCTAATTGTTGCGGGATATTCCGATCAACAAACAGCTCCAGTGTTCAGCTTGCTAGGCGCGATAATTGGCTACGTTTTCGGAAGGGTCAACGTCGCAGATCAAATTCTCTCGGATAAGATAGTTGCAGCTAAGCAGTTGGATCAGACCAAGACAGGCGATGTGCCCGACCCGACAAAGGTTCCTTCCAAGCAGACTCCTCCATTTTGAGGTGCCGAAATGTCGTCGAACTTTAGGTTCCCCGCTCTCTTGTGCTTTTCATTGATCGGCATTCCGACTGCGCTCTATGCCGATGAGATTGGTCAGTTCGTTGTTCCTTGGAATAAGGGGGAGCGGCTGACCGGCATGGATGCCTTAATTCTCAAGAAGCAATTTGGACCAGGCGTGACAGACAGTGTCGGACAGGAATTGGGCGGATCGGAGGGAATTTTGATTATACCTGGCGGTTCCGCCCAGTTCCCGAGAGAACTAAACGGTGTGGACCCAGGAACCCTCCAAGCTGACCAATCAGGTTTAAGTGCTTGCTTGCTTTCGAAGACCGCCACTTTCCCCATCGCTGACAAAGTTGCCATTTGCAATTCAGCCGACACCTCACTCAATTTGCTAGTCAGCGTCGACGGAACTGACTCTCTTTTGGCGATTTCGAGCGCAGAGGTAAAAACTATCGACGTTGCGGGAGCGAAATCTATTGTGGGGAAGATAGCAACGTCCGGCGTCGACAATTCGTTCGAATTGAAAGCCGGGCAGTTCTACATTTTGCAAGGCCAGGGCGGGAAGTGGGTTCTTGCAAATTAGATTTAGAGGAGGCGTTGCTATAAACTGGGCGCTTCACTGCGGAATACGCTCGAATAGAGTTCACGGGACGTTCAAAGAGGGGTATGGTGCGAACTGCGGCGCTTTTCAGCTTCGCGGGGGCCTGTCGATATAGCGGCCGATGGAGTTTAGATGCGACGCGATCTCGTTTCGCAGATGATCTCGGATACCGTAACGAGCATCGATTTCCTGGAGTTTCTTGTAAAGCCCTCTACGCTTGTCGCGGGGAACGTCGACATCGCCCACAACATAGTGATTTGGGCCGACGGCGCAGATGTTGCAGCCGGTTGCGGCGACCTCCTGCACGAACGCCGGAATGTCGTTTTCTGTCATCCTCTTCATTGAAGAGCCTCTCTCTCCACCAGCCGTACCACAATAAGACGGAGATTCAACCATTCCGTGCTCTTGGTGTCCGGGCCATGTGTGCGCGACCCAGCGCGGAAGCGTCCGGGCAACTGCTAGGCATGCCCGGGCTCCTCCTGCAAGGAGGATAGAAAGGTGCTCTACCTAACGATGGAGATAGAAATGGCCGAGCGGCATGTCCGCGACGGCGCACGCCATATTGCCCGACATGCACGAAATTATTCGAACCTAAGAGCTTTAGGCGGAACCGTTTGGGCTAGCAATTGAACTGCTCAACCTGTTTCGAGGATATGCAAGCGGCTCACATCGCGCATTTGGGCGGCTTCAAAGCTCAGAATGTCGACATTAGGCCACTACGTTTGTTGCGCACTCCGGTATTGAAGGATATGAGCATGCTCGGGGGCCAGGAGCATGGATGATGTCTGAAGAAGCCAGCAACAATCTCATCGAACTTACTGCCGATATCGTTTCCGCCTATGTCCAGAAGAATGCAGTTCCAGTCTCTGGATTGCCGGACCTGATCGCCAGCGTTAATTCCGCGTTGTCTAATATTGGCCAGGCCGCTCCT
Source organism: Mesorhizobium huakuii (assembly GCF_014189455.1). NCBI lineage: Bacteria > Pseudomonadati > Pseudomonadota > Alphaproteobacteria > Hyphomicrobiales > Phyllobacteriaceae > Mesorhizobium > Mesorhizobium huakuii. Next base: position 5,964,817 of record NZ_CP050296.1, on the reverse strand, counting down.
GAAGAAGCGCCCGCCCCTAAACCGGCAGTCAATCCCAAGAGATCCGTGTTTCCAGACTACATCATCAGCCTTGAAGACGGCCAGAAATACAAGTCACTTAAGCGCCATCTGGCAACGAGGCACGGATTGACGCCCGATGAATACCGGGCAAAGTGGGGATTGGCGAAGGACTATCCTATGGTTGCGCCGAACTATTCGGCCACACGATCAGCGCTGGCGAAATCGCTAGGGCTGGGAAGAAAGGCTGCTCCAGGCAAGAAACCAGCCTCGAAACGCAAGGCGAAAGCCTGAGTGTAAGTCTGCTATCCATGCGAGAGCTTTCGGCGTGCCAAACAATCCCCACGATCGTGTTGGCATCGGTGCGCCCAATCGTGGCAACCTGACACTTTGGGATTTCGCTAACCCGGACGAAGCAGCAAAGGCTGCTGTCCACGTCTATGGAGCGGACGCCACCGCTGCCGGAGCCCATTGCGCGTTGGCGGCTCACTTTGACGGGCGTGAGCGCGACTATCGTTTTTGGTTTGCGGTTTTCACCAAACTCAACGGCACGGGATCTCAAAGCACCAAGGCGCATTGAAGGCTTACGGACGTCAAATGGACGTCATCTTGAAAGAACTGTGAGCTTCTCGTCGAGCTGGGGGTCGATATACCCTTCATCCAATACCCGTAGAATTAGCTTCAAAGCCGCCGCTTGCGTGATCGCCCGGTCCTCGTCGGGCAGTAAATCGAGTACGATTGAAATCGTTGTTGGGTCTTCTGAAACAAGCGAGGGAATGAGTTCCTCACCAGGCGTGGTTTTTTCCTCGCTCAGAATCTCTGCCACGATAGGCAGGTAGAACTTTCTGGTGCGATCCTTGTGAAAAGCGTCTGCTCTTTCAATCTTCTCTAGGATGTCGGTGTCACCCGAAAATGCCTCGCGCATCGTCATGATGACCGCGTCTCTGATGTGGTCAGCCTTCAATGCGATGTCTTTTGCCGGACCGCCGACGCTCACCGCGAACTGAATGAGTTCATCGAGGCTTTCTCGAATTTTATGCAAGTCGGCAGTGGTCATGGGCGAAGGAAGCTCGTCAACTTCCTTTGCAAGCGCAGAAAAATAAACCCTGCGCCAATAAGAACTTGTCGCTGTCGTTCTTCCTTGCCTCGGAAAGGTCTTCTCTTGAAACAGTCCGCCGGGACGGTGCAAAGTAGGGGTTGTTCCATCTCTTGGTCAAATAGGCTTCGTGTGCGCCCGGGTTGTCCGACCATTCCAGTTCGTTCGCTTCGGCCGAATTAGCCCCGCCTGATTTGCCCTGGGGCCCATGAATTATGTAGTTCATGGCCTCCATGCCGGCCCGCTCCCGGTCGGCAGGAGTCCGGGCCTGGCCCCACTGCGCGCCGAGCCTCTGAATCTCCTGTTCGTCCTGAAATTCCCGCAGAGCCGCTCCGCCCTGCCGTCCCGCACGGAACGCCACCATAAATTCCCGCCAGAGTTCCCCGATAATCCCCACCAGCTGCCCCTTGGCTCTTCGCGCGAATTGGCAAATTGACGCGCTTACTGCGGACCGCATCGTAGCACGAATTCATAAGCCTTTGGCTCGGGCGCGACTATTGCCGCAACCCAATGCACGCTGATCGCTATCGTAGGGTTTGGCCGCGAATGGCGTTCGGCGTTACTATCCATCTATGGAATCGCCCGCCCCCCAGTCTGAACTGATGGATTTGCCACCCGAACGCCCCGTGTCGCTTCGCAATCAGACCTGTGTCTATTGCGGGCTCGCTCTTTCTCCCAGCAACAAGACGCGGGAGCATGTCATCGGGCGCCGCTTCGTGCCAGATGGGAAGCTCCAAGGGCAATGGAATCTGATCCTCAACGCTTGCCGTCCTTGCAACTCTCACAAGGCCGATCTCGAGGACGATATTTCGGCGATAACCCTTCAACCCGATTCTTGGGGCCGCTACGGACATGACGACGTCTCGGCGATCGAGGATGCCCAACGCAAGGCCAAAGACTCGCGCAGCCGCCGGACGCGGAAGGCGGTCAAGGACAGTAGCGAACATATCAAAATCCAGGGGACCCTGGGACCGGGCATCAACCTATCGTTTCAATATTCCAGCCCACCTCAGGTTGACGAAAATCGAGCGTTCGAGCTGGCACGCCTGCAGTTGATGGCGTTCTTCTACATGCAGACCTATAACAGCGAGACCCGTCGGGGTGGCTATTGGCTTCACGGTTATCATCCGATCTTGACCGCAAGCCGCAGCGATTGGGGTAACCCATTGATGGTTGGTTTCATGCGAACCATCGAGAGTTGGGATTGCCGGCTCTTGGCGATCTCTGCTAACGGCTTTTTCAAGCTCATCACACGTAAGCACCCGTTGGCTGAGACCTGGGCCTGGGCACTGGAATGGAACCAGAACTGCCGCTTGATCGGCTTCTTTGGTCAGCTTGATCCTGCGCAAGACATCGTCAATAGCCTGCCGAGATTGGAGGCCAAAATGGTCTATCAAGCGCCCAACGAGTCGCTTTCCTATCGGGTCGAAACGCCGCTTAAGGAAGACGAAGACACTCTTTTCTTGGTCTTCGATGAAACAGCGCAACGGGACGCCTGACCACACCGACGAAGACGACGGTATGGCATCGGGCTCGTTAGCCTCGCACCTTGCGCCAAGGTGGGCTGCTCCAAAGCTGCGACGTGGCAGTTGTCCGGCGCCGAAAGCTTGCGCCTGTGTCATTGGTGAAAACGACAGGCTTGTGTCGGAACTGTAGGAATGAGGGCCATTGTGGTGGTTGGTCATCGTCTTTTCCTTTGATTGATGGTTTCTGTCTCGGAGGACGGTTACAAAGGGAGACGGCGCTCTGAGCTGGCTTGTCCCCAACACGGGAGCGGAGCGAATTGAGCGGGCTGGAACGGGACAAGACGGCTGCGTCGGCTAAGTGGGAAGGAATATTTCCAGGGCAGACCAGCCAAGGGAAAAGCTGGCCGTCAAAATGGTAACTCCAAATGGTGACCGTCGTCGGCCTATAGCCAGCACAAGTGAAACGGCCACAAGGAATATCAGCCCCGGCGGTCTGTCGGGCCAATCGACGAAGGTAGCTATACTCGCCTAGGGGTCACAATGTCGCGTGCGGCCTAGGCTCCTTCGACCCTGTACTCCAGTTGCGCCCTTGCAACGCCGCCATCATTGCGGGGGATAAAGGCCAACCCAGCCGTGGCGCGCCACCCTTTTTGAATTGCCCACCCGCGAGAACTTACCTACTGTTTGGTCGGGGAAAAGGGGGGGGCTTATGCCGCAACTATACGATGCAATGGTCAAATCGCTCGACGCATCACTATCGGGCGGCCAGTGGGACAAGGAAGCCTTCTGGCAGGAGTTTCGCCGTATTTGGATTTACGCTCCTTCACCTAGCACGAGCTCGGCAATCCCTGTTACAGGGGCTTTGTTCTTTCTTTTCTGGAAGAACGCCTCGGTTACAAACCTCCCTTACGTTGAATTGAATGAATTGATACATCGCTATACGAAGCGAGCGGACGGGCAAAATAAGTGCCCGATACTCATAACAACTAGCCGTTTCTACCGGCAGCAGATTGAAGATATTTTCATGTCATTCACTGCTGGCATCAAAATCACTACACGATCAGTCCACGGGCGCGAACGTCGGATACAGCAAATAAGTAAGTCGATATGTGATGTCCATGGTTCATTGATAGAACACAGCATAATTGTTGACCTCTTCTTTACCTCTTCGGTTGTATATCTTCCGCCAACTATCGAAATAGACCTGCCGTCTATGGTGGCTAACTCCGGATATATTCATTCGGTTGGCTCATCGGTGTACATAAGGGACCTGACTAAAACTGATCGCGAAGATATAATAGATAATCTTTCGTACAATTTAGAGCACGGAAAGCGCGCCTTTCTGACTCCTTACGCAGACGAATACTTTCGCCCACATGAACGCGGGGCGCACTCTCTTCGAAACGGACTGGATAGGATCCGACTCCAAGCTCGCAAGCATCACATCCAAAATGAGCCGCTGGAAGCTGCTTTGGAAAAAATTGGCCCACAGGTGCCTGATGTGCAAATCGCCCACGGCTTATACTCGTTTAAAGTTGAGCGGGAGACCGCAGTCATTGCCGGTTGCGCCGAAGAATTCACCTTGTGGATAGTAACTGATCAGTCGCTATACTTTGATGAGGAAGAACGGTTGGGCTATCCTGGACAGAAGCACTACCTTATTATTTATAAGCAATATCTCTACAATGCCAATCCGATGATGGTATTTAAGGAGCGAAAACCTGGTTGGGTGCAGAGCATAACGCTTCCACATACCCTGTCTCGTGCGGCGATTTCCGCCTCTGGAGCGCCTTTCGGGAAGGGCGGAAACGTCAGGATACTTGATCCTTTCGTTGGGTCCGGCACAACCTTAATCGACGCAAAACTCCTATGGCCCAATGCGCATTTCGTAGGCCTGGATGCCGACCCAGCATCTCCGCGGATGATTGAGGACAACATAGCGTTCTTCGCGATGCCACCCACTCAGCTGAGGTCTTTCGCCAAATCTTTGCGAAGAATATGTGATTTTCTGAACCCAAAAAGGAAGAAAAAGACAGATGTGTCTATGCGGGAGGCTCTCAGAGAGCATGGCGGTCACGATTCGATCGGCGCAATTCACAAATATTTGGAGCTTCTAGCTCCGGCAGGACGCCTCGAAGCTAGAGACCCAAATCATCGTGAGGTCATTGGCGATGAAACCGGTGAAATGCCGGTGGAGAGCCTCATCTCTATGTCCGATAAACCACTAGCTGATCGCCTCCTTTTCTATATAACGTGGAGATCCTTAAAGCTAAATAGATATATTTATGGGAAGAATGGTGAGTCATCGCTCGGACCAATCTTGTATGAGGAATTCGATAGAACGCTTGTTGAGGTGGACCAACTTTTGAGTGATCGATCATGTGAACATCTCGAGAACCGAGGTTCTTTTGATATCGTGAAGGGCTTATATTCCAGGGCCGTTACGCATTCTGACTATCGTTTTCGACGACTTTATAACGATTTCAAATCGAGTTCCGGTATAGATGTAAGGGTTGTGTCAGATAGTGTTAAACACTTGCAGGACTTGGCTGATTCTTGGAAGTTAAACCCATCGTCTGCGCAACCGTTCGACCTAATTATCACTGACCCGCCTTATGGATTTAACGCGGACGAAAGCGCTCACCGCGATATGCGGAGTTTGTATTCTCAGCTCTTTAGGCAGTGTATTCGAGTTCTAGGGCCATCTGGAGAGCTTATAATTTGCTTACCAGCAAGCGCCAAGACCGGCAAGGCCGTTCCGTTCTACTCGACCAGAAGATATGTTGTTTCTCAGATACTTCTGGAGGCGGAGATGCAAGAGAAGCAATTCATCTGGAAGATCCGATCGCAACTTCAGAAACGAACTTTGGTTGACCCCCCCTTATTATTGGGGTGGCACTGCAGCGGTTTCTCGTGATATACTACATTTCAAGCTGCTTTAGTGAGGAACATCGATGAAGAGACAAGAAAAAAACCTGTTTGGCCATGCAAAATCAGAGCATAGCAAGCCGAAGACTATGCACAGCGCTACTCAAAATGCCATGAGCCGTGAAGAGTGGCTCCGGCAGGAGAGAGAGCGCTCCAAGCGAACTTACGAATGGGCCTTGAAGAATGGTCGTTTGACCGAGCGACCATGAATTCGACAACGATCCAGCCTCGGCTGGGTCGTTTTTTTGAATGTTGTGCGCCGAATCGAGATGGTGCGCGCCAAATTGCTCGCTTCTGCAAATAGGCGCGGGAGGCTATTCGTGATTCAGCCGCCGCAATGCTCTGATGGCATGTCGGACATCGAGCTCAACACCTAGCCAATTCCTGCCGCAATCCACGGCAGCGACGAGCGTCGAACCCGAACCACAAAACGGATCTAAAACCAGACCGCTTGCGGGACAGAACGCGTCAATGAGCGTTCGCAACGGCTCCACTGGCCTTTGCGTTGGATGCAATTGGTTGCCGGTGTATTGCCACGGCAAGACGTCGGGAAGCGCTTCTGAAGGCACCGGAGGGCGTCCCTTAGCGAGGATGTAGGCGCATTCATGCTGCGCCGCGACGAACCGCGTCGATGAGGCGCAGGTTTTGGCGAATACGAGATGCCCGACGATGCGGAATCCTGCCGCACGCCACGCGCCGAGGAACTGATCGGCCGCATTCCAGCCGTAGAAGCTCACGCACAGGCTGTTAGGCCGCAGGACGCGATAGGCTTCGGCAAAGGCCGGTTTGAGCCACCGTGGGTTGTTATCATTGGCGATCGTGCGCCCGCTCCGGTCACGGTAGCGGCACAGGTACGGCGGGTCGATCAGAATGGAATCGACACATTCGGCCGGAAGGCCGGCCATCACCTCGATGCAGTCGCCGTGGAGCACGGTATTGCTGGGGCACGTGGCGGCAGCCACTGCCGGGACGGGTCCCAGCCGCTGGACTGGAATGGACAGGCAGCGCGCTTCTCTCGCGCCAGCCATGCCGGCTGACGCAACAGCGAGGAGGCCATCCGCAACGCGGAAGCGGTGGGGGCTCATGCCCCCACGCTTTCCTTGGCCTCGGTCTTCGCCTTGCGTTCGCGGATCACCAGGCGACCGCTGAGCGGCAGCGCCTTCAGGTTGAGGTTGAAGCCCTTACGGTCCTCGTGGCTCCACAGCGCGCCGATTTCCGTCCAGGTGGTCTTATCGCCCTCGCCCTCGACAACAAAAACGGTGTGGGTCGGCCGGTTGGTGGTGGTTTTCGACATTGTCTTTCTCCTTTGTTATCCCGGCCACGTCATTGCGGCCGGTCGGGTGACCAAGGCGCCGGGCGACCGAAGCCAGCCTGCAACGGAGGGTTCGACCGAGGGTCCCTCTGGGAGACGGTTGGATGCCTTGCAGGACGGCACGCCCGGTGCACACACGACCCATCGCTGGCCGTTTTGACCTGTGACCGGCACAAAGGAGCAAAAGACGACGAAACCGCCGCCAGGGCGGACCATCCCTGACATGTCGCGGCAAGGAGCGATCCACCTGTGAAAGAGGCCCAACCGCCGCCATGATGACCAAAGGGCCTCGGCCCTGAACCAGGGCCACCGCTTGCCGGGCCAAAGCGCAATCCGGATGCCGGACCAGCACCGCTGGCCAGGAATGCGGAGGGCGTGACGAGCTAGGTCGGACATAGGATGTCTGACCAAGCGGGCAGCCGGCGGTCTGTCACTCGCCAATACATTGGGGAGTGACAGACCGCCCTCAAAGCCACGATGAACGCAAGGTTCGCGCAAACGCCACCGCATGACCTGCAAATGACGCTGCGCTTCGGTGATCATTTCCGGTGCGATGTGCTGGCCATCAGCAGGCGACACCACTCACTCTCCGGGCAGGCAACGAAAGCCTGACCCATCTCACCGACCATTTCCCCAACCAAAGGAGAGCAGAATGACTGCTTATCGCATACGTGCGCCGCCGCGGCGGCCACACCTCCGGTTTCGACCTCTCGGTAACCGGATGCCCAACAGGGCAAACCATATAGGCCAGCCACCCGGCTGGCTCGGGAGGCTTATACCGTAAGGAAGACTACGCATTCCGGCCATGCCGCGAATGACCTTCGCGGGGTGCCACGCTCTACGGACGTGCATCGGCCATCAACACTCACCTCAAAAAGGAAGCGAGCAAGATGGACGATCTGACCATGGATCTTGTGCGTCTGTGCCAACGGAACCGGGATGGTTCCTACGGCACCCAAAACAACCGCCGACGCGGCCTGGCCGCAATGGCAAATGACCTCACGGACCTCGGCTACAAGCTGCCGTCCGCCGGTTCCCTCAAGCCCAAGCATGTCGAGGCCCTCGTCGAACGATGGCACGATTCCGATACGTCGGACGCGAGTATCCGCAACCGCCTCACCTGGCTCCGCTGGTGGGCCGAGAAAATCAACAAGGTCAATGTCGTCAACCGCGACAACGCTGCTTACGGCGTTGCCGAACGTGGCGACGTCACGCGCAATCGCGCCCAGACCCTCGACCATGCGAAGCTCAACAGCATCGAATGCCCCCACATCAAGGCCTCGGTCCTGCTGCAGGTCGCGTTCGGCCTGCGGCGCGAAGAGGCCATGAAGTTCCAGCCGCAGGCGGCCGCCCGCGCCGACCATATCGCCTTGCAGGCGAGCTGGACAAAAGGCGGGCGGGCAAGGACCGTTCCGGTTACGACGCTGGAACAGCGGCATGTCCTTGAACACATTATGCGCCTTGTCCCAGGCAACGGGTCACTGATCCCCGCGCAGATGAGCTATGTCGAACAGCTCAAGCGGTTCGAGTACCAGACGCTCAAGGTAGGGCTTCGTAATACCCACGGATTCCGCCATGCCTATGCCCAGCAACGCTACGCGACGCTGACCGGCCAGCCCTGCCCGCTGGCGGGCGGCAAGCGCTGGGCCGATATGGGCGGAAATGAACGTGCCGCCGACCGCGCGGCGCGCCACAGGATTTCAGCTGAACTCGGCCACGGCCGCCTGAAAATCACCGACACCTACCTCGGGAGTGCCTTCTGATGAAACGCGCAGAAGGCAATTTCCTCATGGCCGCCAATAAGAGGACGAAATACGCCGAAGGGCTCTTCAAACCGGCCACGATCGCCACCGCCATCGATGAAGCCGCCATGCAGGGTCATCGCCGCTACCGCATCGTCCAGGAGTTCCCGTTCGATCTGTCCGATACGGAGGCCGCCAAGGCGCTTGAGAAATGGCTCGATTCCGAGCAGTTCGAATACGTCTGGCGTCCTACGCGTCTCGAACAGGATGCATTTCGCCCGTCGATCCTGGCGGAATACCCGGAACTTGAGATTTCTTGGTGAGGCGTTCGCCTGAAATAATGAAAGGGGATGTTCATCCCCTCTTTGTGCTGGGCTCCGGTTCCGGAGGCTTGAACAGCAGTTCTGCTGTTCCGGGCAGTGCCGTCTACTTGCGTCGCATGTGGGGTTCGCCGAGGCGGAAAATCACTCGTCCCAGACTTCCAGCGTATAGTCAGAATTCCCAACCGGGGCCACAGATGCAACTTTTACGTCGGGAGCGTTCTGCTTCATCCAATCCAGAAAGAAGGCCCTCTTTTCCGGTGGCATCGCACATCCAACGATCACCCGTTTCACAGAGCCAGGCCTAAGTTTCTCCAGATGGGAATCGGCGCGCATCTTCATAATGCGGTACTCACGCTCGTATTCCCAGACCTTCGATTTCCTCAAAAATAACGTTTGGAATAGGTTGGCCTCCATTGCCGCCTTGAAATCGTCCAGACAAAGCGGGTCCAAAATGGGGACCGCATTAACGTAGCCGACCTCATACATGACGTCTTCCAAGCCGATTGGTTCAATTTCGACCGCTATCCCCTTATGCCCTCCACCATAGTGTGACCAAAGCAACAGGCTTGTTGGGGTAGCCGAAAGGCTGCACATGGACACCGAGGAAGCGAGACGCTGCCAGATCTCGACGGACATTTCCCACTGACGCAGCCGGATCTTGGACTCCGGTACGCCGGCCAATACGCGTCGAACCTTCTCCTCTGCTTGCGCCCGGCTGATAGTCGGATTCATAAACATCTCAACACGAATGAAGGCTTCAATCGTCCGTTCCCGATCAAAGCTCAAGTCAACCGCACATCGGAATTCGAATGGGTCGTTCACTTCCGAGGCAACAGGAAACCAGAGATTCCCCCGGATCACGTCGGCTACAAATTTGAAGTCGACATCCCTTTTCCAATCGCGGTACTTATATAAGAGCGGCATGGAAGTCCCCCATATGCATAGCCGACTTAGTTAACCACCCACCACGCCCCTCAACTCCTCCCACTTGGCAAGTTCGCAGTCGTGGCTCCTCCGCTTCTTGAAGCACACTTACCACTATTCAAACAAATCAATTCCCGTCGCATTTGCTTTTCAGCGCGCGGTCGTTAATCTGCGCTTGGGCTTGGGGGTGACTATGGGCGATTTTAAGTTTGATCCCTTGGGCGATTTGTCCAGGGACATTTCGAACGGCATGAAGTGGGGCCAGTATGGCCTGAAAATTGGCCGCCATATTCGCGCGAGAAGTGCCCGGAAGCAGGTCGAGCAGCTTTACGGTCCGGAGGTTGCCGACCAGGTCGAGGCGGCGATACGCTCCGGCCGGGATCCCGGGCCGATTGTCGACGCCGCCAGACGCGACCTTGAAGCGCGCCAGGAACGCGAGCGGCAACTGGAAAATCCGCCGCCGCTATACGGGTCGGGACGCTGGGCCACATCCCAGGACCTGCGGACAATCCCGAACGGCAAGCTCTTTCTTGCCGGCCGCTCCGCCTTCGACAATCCGTCGTCCATCCTGCTCGGCGCCTACCCGGACGATGACGGCGGCCCTGAACCCCAGTTCGTGCATTGGGACGACGACGGTCACTTGCTGACCATTGCGCCCACGCGGTCCGGCAAGGCGGTGACGTCGATCGTGCCGAACCTGCTGCGCTACCGGGGCAGTTGCGTGGTGATCGATCCGAAGGGCGAACATTTCGAAAAAACATCCGCGTGGCGGAAGTCGATCGGTCATGAAGTCTACCGCATTGCGCCCTTCGACCACGGCTCCGGATGGGTTCGACACCGCTATAATCCGCTCGTGCAGGTCCGCACGGAAGCGGACGCCCTGTCGCTTGCGAAACAGATGTTCCCGCGCGATCCCAAGTCCGCGGAGTTCTTCAGCGATGACGCGTCGGGCTTCCTCACGGCCGCGATCATGTATGTCAAACACAACGCCCCGCCTCATCGCAGGACCCTTGCGACGGTCTGCCAGTTGGCCTCCCAGAAGGGGCAGGATCTGCTGAATGTCGCCAAGAAGCTCAAGGAGTTCCCCCTTTCGGCAAAGGCCGGAGAGGCGATCTTGGAGAAGACGCGTGACCGGGGCCTCCAGACCCTGGAAGCCACGCTGGAAAGCAAGCTCGCCCTCTGGCGCGACAGCGATATCCAGCGAAGCCTGAGCGGTACGGACTTTTCCTTCGAGGACCTGAAAGACAGGCCTGTGACGGTCTATATCGACGTTCCGTTCGGCAAGATGGAACCCTTCTCGCCGTGGCTGCGGATCCTGCTCAAATCGGCCCTTGATGCGATGGAGAGCAACCGCCGCATACCGGACATTCCAGTGCTTTTCATCCTCGATGAGTTCCTGAACCTCGGACCCTTTCCTGAATTCCGCGCCGCGATCCGCACCCATGCCAGCGCCGGCGTCCGCCTGTGGTTCTTCCTTCAGGACGTCATGTCATTGCAGGAGCAGTATCCGGGCGACAGTTGGCAGCCCTTCCTCACCTGCTCCGTCAAACAGTTCTATGGCATCGACGATCCCATCACCGGCGAGCTGATCGGCAAGTACCTCGGCCACGAAACGCTCGCCTACCTAAGCCGCTCCAGCGGCCACAATGGCTCGTCCCACTTGGGACGCTGGTACGGGGACGCCTCGGTGAACACTGGCACCTCCGGCAACGAAACCGTCCAGTTCCTCGGGCGGCCGCTGATGACGCCGGACGAGATCATGGAGCTGCTCTCCGGCTGGCAGCGTAACGGCTGGCGCTGGGGCATCAACTACGCACGCGGCGCACGCCCCTTCAAGACACGGCTGGTGTCCTACACCGAGAGCGAGACGTGCCGGAAGCGGATCGGCACCATGGCAGAGCCTCAACCATGACGCTGGCAACTTCGATTTTTGGCACGGAAACGAGGCTGCGGCCGCTGCTCAAGGCGGTCCTTGTGGTCACGGTGCTGCGCGTCGCATGGATCGCGCTCAACATCTACGAAATCAACACGGTGTCCCTCGCATGGGCTTTGGTGCCGTGGCCGCGCTGGACCTATTCATGGACCGCGTGGACGGCCGAGCTTGCGCTGATCTTCTACCAGCTCCGCGCCTATATCCGGCTGGGTCGACTGCTCCTCCTGCGTTTCGCCCCGCACGTCGCCGCATTCCTTGGATTCTCGGACCGTTCCGCCGACCCCGGCGTGCACCTCAAGCCCCGCAACCGCTCGTGGTGGCCGACGGCATTGCTGCTTTGCGGCATCTTGATCCTGACCTGCCAGGTGGTGACGTGGCTGGCCTTGATGCTGTGGTACCGGGGATGGGCGCCGTTCGACTGGTATCTGAGGACCGAATACGCCCACTATCCGATGCTCGTTGGAATGGCCTTGTCTGTCCTGGGCCTCATGTTCGGCGGTCGCTACATCGCCCGGGCTTCCGGTGATGTCAGCACAAGTTTCGGGGTGGTCCCCGTGACGGATGACCACTGGCTGGCCGTGCGGGTGCATGGCTTCTCGGACCGGTTGAACCTTCCGAGGCCTGCCGTCGGGATTACAAACGTCATGAACGCCTTCGCCATGGGTGCGAGACAGAAGTCGTCCATGGTGGTCATCGGCAAGCCCCTGTTCGAATTCGAGAAGGACGAGCTGGACGCCATCATCGGGCATGAACTGGGTCACATCCTCCACAAAGACATAGCGCGGATGCAGTTTGCCGAAGGCTTCCAGCGCATGCTGGTCGGCGTGGTCAACATCCTGACCGTATTTGGGATGTTCATGGCCGCATCCGCCTCGAAGAAACGGGCTAACGCACGCCTGAACGCGCATCTCGCGTGGGGCACCGGCGTCGTTGTCCGCAAAACGGTGTTTGTCGCGTCCGAGCTCGTCGCCAAGGGGATTTCCCGCAACCGCGAGTTTCACGCCGATGCGGTCGGGGCACACGTGACATCGACCGAGGCTATGGCCGGCGCCCTCCGGCGCATCCATGGCATGACGGCCAAGCCGACCGCGCAGGAGCACCACTACGGCTACCTGATGTTCCGGGGCGCCGCGTTCGGCAACCTCTTTTCCACCCACCCCACGCTCCAGGCGCGACTCAAGGCCTTGGATGCGCGTGCATCCGAACCCGCGAAGACGGCGCACTTGGAACAACTCGCTGGTGCGGTAGTCAACGAACCCGTTACAGGCTCCCGAAGCTTGGGGTTTTCAGACCCCTTCGCTGGGAATGCACCGCCATCACCGCTCTGGTCAAAACTGGGCGCCTTAACGTCACGCGTCCTTCGCGCAACACGTCGAGCTGGCGCGAGGCTGGGTGCGAAAGTGAACATGCGGCGCGTCGGGTTGGCAGGCGCCGCGTGCGTGGTCTTGCTGCTGGTGGCACCCGCGATTGTCAATTTTTACGGGCTCGATCGCCGGTTCAACGACGCTACGACGTCGGCAGGGCATGCGCTGTCATCGTCCTGGGCCTGGGTGGCCGACACGACCGGGGCCTTGATGGGTCACGCTGAAGACAAGGCCCGTCTCACACAACTGGAGCAGCGCGAGCAGGCCCTCAAAACGGCCGAGGCGCAGTTAGGCGCGGACCGCCAAGCCCTCGTAACCGATCGCGAGGCCCTAGCAAATGAGGTGGCGCGCAAGCAAGCGGCCTCGCCGGTCGTCACCGACCCGTTCGCTGATTCGCTGCAGGCGCAGATTGGTCCGCTGAACAGGAAGGTGGCGGCCCTCACGTCAGAAAGGGACGATCTGCGAAATACCATTCTTGACCTCAAGCACCAACTGGCCCAGCAAACCGGCCAGACTCCGGCCAACACCAACAATCTGCTGTTGCAGCTGGATGCGGCCAACGCCGACCGCGCAAGGCTTACAACGCAGCTTGCGCAGCAGCAAAACCCGGCGCCCCAGCCGGGCCAGGTCGCGTCGCTCACCAACCAATTGGCCGAAATCACGGCCGCTCGCGACGAGATGAAACTCGAAAACGATAGCTTGGAGAGAGTGATCGACGACCTGAAGACACAGATCGCCGCCAGGGATACGGCGCGGGTCGACGTCGAAAAACAGCTCGCCGACCTTAAAAGCAGGATCGATAATGTAAGCGAGGGTCAGCCCACCAATCAGGGCCAATCCAACCTGCCCGGCATTGCCGAGGCAACGCCACAGGGTGCTTTCGGCGCCCTGGCGGTGGCGAGGAACGGCGTAGTGATCCTCACCGAGGGCGGCTACGCGACCGTTGAGGGCGCAAGCGACGCCGCCATGGCGGAATGCCGCCGCTTCAGCAACGGAACCCGGTGCAACGTTGCGCAGGTCTTCCGCGATACTTGTGCCGCCGTGGCCCGTGTCAAACCGGTCAGCAAAGCGTCCCGCTATCAACTGGAATTCGGCGACACGCTTGAGGATGCGTCGCAGGCGGCGCTTGAGGCCTGCTCAGGAAATTTTGGCAGGGCGTGTCAGACGACACGTCAGGTCTGCGTGCATTAAAAAAGGAGCGGCGGGCTTCCGCCGCCTGCTCAGCGCCGCCCCAGCCAGTCCAGATGGTCTTCCGGCGCTGGTTCGCGTTCCATGTCCCGCACCATCTCGTGTTCAGCCAACGCCTGCTCTTCAAGCTGGGGCGGGTTGTCGGCGAGTGACTGTTTGAACCAGTCCAAATGATCCTCCTGAGCGATGGGCATATCCTCCTCCCAACCCTGGGCCGCGAGACGCTCCTGCGGCTGCTCCCGTTCCTCGCGGCTTAGCCTTTCAAGGTCCTCGATCCGGGCATCCACCTTTCCGAGCTCGTACATAAGCCCAAGCTGCGCGTTATGACGTTCCTGAAGGAAAGCAATCGTGCGGCCGGGATCACCACCCGCCGCGAGGCCGTGGGTCGCGCGTTCGATGTCGCGGTCGATGCCATCAATCGAATGGCCGAGCGCCTGGGCGTGTTGACGTAACTGCTCCAGCTCTTCTTGCCCATTCATCCCACGCTCCGAAGGTGGTTAGTGTTCGTAGTGATAGGCCGGCAAGTGCTCCGGCTGGTCCTGCAATTCGACAAGCAGATAGGCCCGCAGCTTCTCACCGGAATTCACGAGTTCCTGGGCGCGGGCATGAAAATAAAAAGCGCTCTGTCGCAGTTCCTCGCGGATGCCGGGGATCGTCTCAGCCTGCGTCTTGCGAAGGGTCCAATAGGCAAGCCGCTTGCGGCGCCGGATCAGATCCTTCTCTAGCCATTCAAGTTCCTTGCGCGCCTTGGCGCGCTGCTCGTCCGTCAGTTCGCGGATGCCGAAAACAGAGCCTCTGTGTACTTTGGTCATGAAATAATGATGGGACGGCTTTCAGGATCGTGCAAGGGCTACCTGCGCTCCCGGTCCGGCTCGGGCGTCTGCGGCTCCTCTCGGCCTTCCTCGGGCTCTGGCGGCCCTCTATCGAGCCAATCGAGGTGGTTTTCCCAACGCTCCAGCGTCGGGACGTCCTCGGGACGGGTCTTGTCGTCCAGCCAGTCCAGCAGGTTATCCGGCGCCAGCCGGTAAGCGGCGTCGTCGTCCTCGCTTATCTCCACGGCATTCTGCCGGTCGACAACGGCCCGGGCAGCCTCCAGGTCCCCCTGGACCTGCCCCGTCTCGACCGGGGCAGGACGCTGCATGTCTTCCAACATCCGTTCTTCGGCTGCGGCCAACTCCTGCGGATGGATCGGCGAACCATCCGGATCAGGCACCGGCAGGTCTTCGTCAGGTTGTCTGGGTGCCATCTCCCCCTCCCGTTGCGCATGGACCCTGCGGGCCCGCCGTTCTTCAGGATTAGGGCCTCGGTGCCGCCCCGGCAACCGATCAAGCTTGCGCTTGGCGTAACTCCGGCTGTCGATCGCAACCGCAAGGCCCGCCTTGCCCAAGGCGTCATTGGCGATCCGCTCCCACAGCTTACGCGCTTCGGTCACGAAGAGCTTCCCGTCGGCGCTCCGGATCTTCAAGCCGAAGCCGTCCGGCCCCACCAGCCGGGTGGTCATCAGCAGATGGACATGGGGATTGCGGCGGGCACCGTCGTCATGAATGGCCAGGTCCACCACGAACCCCTGCACCGTATAGGCGTCGGCCATGACGCGGGCGATGCCCAGCCACGCCGTGCGTGGCAATTCCAGAGGCAACGCAAACTCCACCTCCTTGGCCAGCCGGGCGTCCTTGCGTTTTTCGGCCGCTTCCACCGCGTTCCACAAGCTGGACCGGTTGGCCATCCATTCCGGCGCCCCATCAGGCAAGCGGATTTCACTGGCGACGACATCCCGGCGCCCGCCAAAGTCCGACAGGCGCTCTTCGGCCTCGTTCGGCAGGACTTCCCCAGCCCGGTACGCCGCAGCCGCCACGATGTCCCGCCCATCGCCCCGACTGATGTTCTTGACGTTCAGATGGTAGATGGCCACGGGCCTCTCCACGGCTCGGACGGGGTTTCCAAAGGGGGTTTCCCCCTTGGCGCAGCTGCCGGTTTTCTCCGGTTTGCGCTCCGCAACCGGTTAGAAAACCGAGCAAGCATCGTCCCCCAAGTCTCAATGCGTAATACACGTTGGACGATGCGTAGGTGCGCTGTACGCATTGCAACAAATTCCCGTCAATTTCACAAGCTCGGGCCGGCCTCAGTTTTCAAACAGGTCAAGGGTCTTCTCCGCAGGCTTGGGCCGTTTCACCGGCTTGGGCTTACGGACGTTGATGGCAGCGGCGTCGAGGCGGTTCTTGAGGTGCACGGCATAGTGCTTCTCGATCATCTCGACGCTCGTCCGACAGTTTTTGGCGATCTGGTAGATGTCGGCGCCCTCCAGCAGGCGGAAGCTGATGTAGCTGTGGCGCAGTGAGTACAGCGTCCTCCGATTGCCCTCCCGGTCGAGCTTGAGGCCGATGTTGTCGAGGATGGTGTTGAACTGCTTCTTGTGATCGACCGGGAAAATCCGGTCCGTTGGTTTAGGTTTGTTCCGGGCCACCATCCGCTCGAACGGGAACACGGCGCCGGACGTGCTCTTGCAATACCCGACGCCGCGCTTGCCGCGCACCTGGATCTCCAGGATTTTCTGACCCGTCGGCCCGTCCTTGACAACCTCCACGTCCCGGTACTCCAGCCAGTTGGCCTCGTCCGGCCGCAAACCGGTATTTGTCAGGAAGAGGATCTTGTCGTGAAGCTGCTCGGCCAGCCAGACACGGTGCGCCTGCTCGCCCTTCTGCGCTTTGAGGCTAACTGCACGTGCATCATGAGCGTGCGCCCGTGTCGCCTGGTACAGCTGTTTGTACTCCTCTGGGGTAAACCATGCGCGATGTACCACCTTCGCTGACTTTTTGTAGGGCTGCGAGATGTCGGGCAGGTGGGGCACCCAGCGGTGGCGCAGGGCGGTTTTCAGGACCAGCCGCAAGGTCACAGTCTCGTGGTGCAGGGTACTGCGTGAGGGAAGCTTCTTGCCCTCCTCAGGCGTCATCCGCGAAATGCGGTATTCCTGCACCGTGCCGGCCGTGATGGTCGAAAGACCCATCTTGCCGAAAAAAGGCACCAGATAGGTGCGAACGCGCCGGTAATGGTCCTTGACCCAACGGGCGTTGCGCTCTCCATCCGTAAGAACCTCGTATTCAGAGATAAACTGGTCGGCGGCGTCCTTGAAAGTTTTCTCGCCTACCAGTTCGCCGCGCCGACCTTTGTCCTTCAGCCCGAAATACCAGTCCTCAGCCCAGTCCTTGGCCCGAGAAAGGCTCTCTTCCTTGGTGCTGACGCGCCAGTTTTTGCCTTTCAGGAACGTCGAACAGTGCCAGATCGGGCTGTCGTTGCGCCGATAAACGTGAACCTTGCCTTCGAGAATCGTGTGTTTTTCCGCCATCGCCAGACACTCCCTGCGCGTGTGCAAGTTTGTGCAAGAGATGTGTAAGGCTACTTTCGGCGTCCTCGGCTAGCAAGCCGATTTTTAAGTGCCTGATTTTCCTAGGAAAATGGCACGGGCAGCAGGGCTCGAACCTACGACCTGCGGTTTTGGAGACCGCCGCTCTACCAACTGAGCTATGCCCGTATCGCGCGCCTCGGCGCAGCAGGGGCTTCCTAAAAGCTTCCGCGCTGTCTGTAAAGAGTGGTTTGCATGCAAACGCGCCTTCATCCCCTTTGCCAGAAATCGGGATAGGTGACGACCAGCCCGTCGCGGTCGATCTCGACCTCGCGCCTGAAGTCGCTGGCGCGCGATTCATAGAGATATCGCCTGCCCTCCTCGAGGCATGTGTAGCGCTGCGGGTTGCTGACGACCGTGAGCGCCGGGAATTCGATGAAGGCGGTTATGATCTCGGCACTTTGCCCGGAGGAAAGCCGCAAGCGGCGGATCGGCAGCGTGTTGGTGAACGGGGTAACGGTGAGATCAGGGTCGATCACGCCCTCCAGTTCAGGCACCGGCAGGCCGTCCCGGAGCCAGTGGCCTTCGCCGTCGGCGGCAAGGACAAGGGTCCGCCCGCTGCCGATCATGTCGACCGTGACACGCCTGGCGTGCCAATTCGCGTCGCATTCTATGCGATAGCGGGCGGCGAAAGGGGTTTGACCGGAGCAGATGACGACAGAGTCGGCCAGGATCTCCCCTGCCCGCTGGCGCAGTTCAAGATGTTCGATACCGGGGCCGTCCCACTCGCGCCAGCGCACGATCTTGAAATCTTCCGACATAGTCCTGCGCTCCGGTGGGGCTGGAAGCTACTTTGTTTCCGGCGGCGTGTACGGTCCTCCAGGCACGCCCCAGCCCCAGGCCGGCATCGGTTCAGTCTCCGGATCGCAGGTCTCGCCGAGATTGGAGTTCATCTTGGCCAGCCGCGATCCCCATTCGACATAGCCCATGAAGGCCGAGCGGAATTCGGGATCGTCGGGCAGACCTACCGCATCGGCGGCATCGGCGAGCAGGTTGATCCAGCGGCGGCGCTGCTCTTCGGTCAAATGCTTGCCCAGATGATGCATGACCATCTCGCGGTGACCGCCGAATTTCTCGCTATAGGTCTTCGGTCCGCCGAACACCTCGCCGATGAAGGCGGCAACATGGACGGGATGGTCCGGCGACATGGTCTTGAACACCGGGCCGACGACCGGGTCCTTTGCGACCTTGTCATAGAAGGTCTGCGTCAGCCGGTTCAGGGCGTCGCTGCCGCCGGCCCATTCGTAGAGTGTCGGAACATCTTTGCGCATGGCGGTAACCTGTCCTCGATCTCCGCAGACGGTAGCGGAAACATCCGGCCGATCTCAACCTGCCTCGATGGCCAGTTCAACACATGGCGCTAAAGTTTGGCCGGCATGTCGGCTTCGGCGTTGGCCGACGGCACGATCCGGCAATTGTCCGGCTTCGGAGCCGATCTGCATATGCCGGCGCCCGTCAGTTCGTCGGCGGACTGGCGCCCGGTCGCCAGCCCGAATTTCAGCATTGTCTCCTGATCGAGCTGCCGTGGAGATGAGGAAGCCTGCATGGCGGCGAACAGGCCAGGCCCGATCGCCATCTCCGTGAGATAGGCCTTGACCTTTTCCTGCAGGCCAAGGGAGCCCACGCTGAGGCGCACTGCCGGCCCGATGAGGCGCCTGATGCCACCGGCAACCACGATCGGACAGGCCGAAGCACATTCGCCCTCGGATTCGATGGTTAGGCCGGTGTGGACGCCGTCCTTGGCCAGACACTCCGCCGAAGGATCGCAATCCACGAAATCCGTGTGGGCGACGACGACGTCGAGCTTGCGTTCGCGGATCAGCCTGCCGGCGGCAAGCGCGCCCTCGACATCGCCACCTTGCGAGTTGATCACGATCGGCAGCCGGCGGCCTCCGATGGCATCGAGCGCCTGGCGCAGTCTTTCCGGCGTCTGCGCGGTGATCGAGCCCTCCGCCGAGATCCATTCCGGACAGTCGGGATTGCAGAGCGGGTTGCTGCCGCGGACAAGCACGAAGCGCATGTCTGCCTCTCTCGGCGCCGTGGCCTCGGGCGGAGCGGCGGGAGCGGGTTTTGCCTGGGCGGTCGGGAGGCTGGCCGGCGTCGCCTCTCGGCCCGCCGGTATCTCCCGGCAGTTCGTAGGCATCGGATTTGCGTTGCAGATGGTTGCGGCGGTGAAAAGCTCGACGGTGTCGAGGGAGGTGACGAGGTTCATGTGGAGCATGTTTTCGAGAACCAGCTGATGGATTTCGCTCGCCGGCGTGTTCTTCATCGTTATGAACACGCCTTCGCCTATCCCCATCTCCTGCAAATAGGCCGAGAGCTTCTTCTCGACCGCCTTGCTCATTTCGTAGGTTTTGTAGCTGCCCGCGTTCTTGCGGCTGACGATTTTGGAGCTGATGATCTTCTTCTTGCCGTTCACGATCCGGTAGGTGGTCCGGTACAGCAGCTTCTCGCGCTTGTAGGTGGTGGTGACCTGGTGGACGCCGAGATAGGCAAACTCCCCGACCACGCGGCGGACACCTCCGGAAAACATCAGCGGGCAAGCGGAATTGCACATGGCGCCGTCGTCATAGGCCATGCCGAAATAGTCGGCGCCCTTGCCCTGGTTATCCCTGCAATTCTTCATCTCCGGCTCGCAGCCGGAAAACACCGTCGTGCCGACGGCGATGTCGAGCTTGTTCTTGCGGATCATCTGGCCAAGCGTCACCGCCGCATCGACATTGCCGCCGGGGGAATTGACGACCACCGGCAATTGCCGGCCTTTGAGCGCCTTGAGCGTGCGCTTGAACAGCGACGGCGTGCCCGCCTCGATCGTGCCTTCCGCCGAGATCCATTCCGGGCAATTGGGCTCGCAGCCCGGCGCATTGCTGCGCACGACGGCGAAACGCATCGACGGGATGTCCAGCGACTGCTCCTGGGCCCGCACCGCCGCGACAGGCAGCACCATGGCGGCCAACAGCGTGAGACGGGCCAGTGCCCGCAACCACCATGCCTTCCTATCGAAACAGCGCCCCGGAACCACTCTTCGGCAAGCTCCCGCAATGCAACCTATACTAGTTGGCGCTATGGCGCTTGCAACAGCTTTGCGGGGTGAGGCGCAAGTTCCTGGTCATGCAGCTGTGAAAACAAAAAAGGGCGGCCCAAAGACCGCCCTTTTCTTCTCGATCCGGCTAATGCCGGCCTCGATTATTCCTTGATGGTGACGACGATGCCGGCACCGACGGTGCGGCCGCCTTCACGGATGGCGAAGCGCAGCTTCTCTTCCATGGCGATCGGCACGATCAGCTCGACATCGACCGTGATGTTGTCGCCAGGCATCACCATCTCGGTGCCAGCCGGCAGCGACACGATGCCGGTCACGTCCGTCGTGCGGAAGTAGAACTGCGGACGGTAGTTGGTGAAGAACGGCGTGTGACGGCCACCTTCGTCCTTGGTCAGGATGTAGGCTTCGGCCACGAACTTCTTGTGCGGCTTCACCGTGCCGGGCTTGGCCAGAACCTGGCCGCGCTCGACACCTTCGCGATCAACGCCGCGCAGCAGCGCGCCGATGTTGTCGCCAGCCTGGCCCTGGTCGAGCAGCTTGCGGAACATTTCCACGCCCGTGCAGGTCGTCTTGGTCGTCGGACGGATGCCGATGATTTCCAGTTCCTCGCCGACCTTGACCACGCCGCGCTCGACGCGGCCGGTCACGACCGTGCCACGGCCCGAGATCGAGAACACGTCTTCGATCGGCATCAGGAACGGCTTGTCGAGCGGACGAACCGGGGTCGGGATGTAGGCGTCGACCTGAGCCATCAGCTCGCGGATCGCGTCTTCGCCGATGGTCTTGTTCGAATCTTCAAGAGCGGCCAGCGCCGAACCCTTGACGATCGGAATGTCGTCGCCGGGGAACTCGTTCTTCGACAGCAGCTCGCGAACCTCGAGCTCGACCAGTTCGAGGAGCTCGGCGTCGTCGACCTGGTCGACCTTGTTGAGGAACACCACGATCGACGGCACGCCGACCTGACGGGCGAGCAGGATGTGCTCGCGGGTCTGCGGCATCGGGCCGTCGGCAGCCGACACGACCAGGATCGCGCCGTCCATCTGCGCGGCACCGGTGATCATGTTCTTCACATAGTCGGCGTGGCCGGGGCAGTCGACGTGGGCGTAGTGGCGGTTGGCCGTCTCGTATTCGACGTGAGCCGTCGAGATGGTGATGCCGCGGGCCTTCTCTTCCGGCGCCGCATCGATCTGGTCGTAGCGCTTGTACTCGCCAAAATACTTCGTGATCGCCGCCGTCAGCGACGTCTTGCCATGGTCAACGTGACCAATCGTGCCGATGTTCACATGAGGCTTAGTGCGCTCGAATTTACCTTTTGCCATAGTCTCTTTCCTTGGACGGCCTTGACCTTCAGTTCAGTCGAATGCGGGGCGATTAGCGACAAAGGCCAAAAAACACAAGCGTCTTTTGGCCGGGTGCCGTCTCACTCAGTCCGAACCTGGGATCCGATTGCGGGGGTGTGGCGCTGATATAGGAAGGCGATGCGTGAAATGAAATGGCTAACAGGCCGATCGGTCGCGGCCCTTAATCAAGGGCTCCTGCCCGCCAATCCCTGTCTGGATCACCGCCAGTTGATGGCCCATTGCGGCGGCCACCGAGGTCTGATCTCCTGACCCCATGCATTTCATCCCTGCCTCGATCCGCGGCCCGCTGTTCATGATCGTTTCGACGGGATCGTACCTCGTCAACGACACGATGATGAAACTCGCGACGGCAGGCTTGCCGTCCTACGAGGTGCTGTTTCTGCGCGGCGTGGCGGCAACGCTCTGGGGCTTCCCACTGCTCTTCCTGCTCGGCTACGGCAAACAGATCCCGCTGATCTTCGACGGCCATGTGCTGCGCCGGAACCTGCTCGAGATGGCCGCGATCCTTTGCTACGTCGTGGCGCTCGCCAACATGCAGATCGCGGATTCGACAGCGCTCGGACAAATCACGCCGCTCCTCATGCTGGTCGGCTCGTCGATCCTGTTTGGCGAACGCATCGGCGCCCAGCGCATGGCGCTGATCGGGCTCGGTTTCATCGGTGCGTTGATGGTGGCGCAGCCGACCATGCAAGGCATTTCCGTCTACGCGCTGCTGGCGCTCGGCAATGCGGCGCTGTCAGCCGCGCGCGACCTTGCCGGCAGGCGTGTCCCGGCGGAGGTGCCGGGGATGATCGTGGCGATTTCAGCCGTCGTGGTGGTGCTGATCGGCGCGGGTGCGGCGCATCTGGCGTCCGAGCGCTGGGTGATGCCCGAAGCACGCCACCTGCTGCTGCTGGCCGGCGCCGGTCTTTTCCTGATCTTCGGCCATTTCTTCATCTTCATGGCCTATCGCGTCGGGCCGACCAGCGCGGTGGCGCCGTTCTATTACTGCTTCACCGTCTGGGCTGTCATTTCGGGCCTGCTGGTGTTCGGCCAGTTCCCCAATGCGCTGGCGGTCTGCGGCATCCTGCTGGTGGTCGGCAGCGGGCTAACGATCGTCTCTTTGGATCAGCGCAAACGCAGGCTAAGTGTCGTCGCCTAGCATCGGCACCCGAGCGTCTGTTTCTGCTGTTGCCGAGCCCAGATCGATCGTCTATTCGGCGAAGACATGATCAATCAGCCAAGGGCGTTTCCCCATGACCGATTTTGACCAGAACAAGAACTCCGACGCTGAGCACAAGGCCGCCATTCGCAAGTCGCTGGTCGGCTGGGCGGTGTTCATCGCCGGAACGCTGATCTTCTTCGCTGCCGCCGACGCAGTGTTGATGCCATAGGCAAGCCCGACGCGGGTCCTGCCTCAGCAAAAATTCGAAATTTCAGACGATGCAGCCGGCGCCTAAAGCGTCCGGCGTCCGCTGAACTGGTGGTAGGCCCACAGCACAACCACAGCGCCAACCACAGCGACGATCAGGCTGGAGATGTTGAGGCCGCTGACACCCACGCCGAACAATTGGCTGCAGATCACACCGCCGACGATGGCGCCGACGATGCCGAGCACGATATCCATGAGCAGGCCCTGGCCGGTCTTGTTGACGATCTTGCTGCCCAGGAAGCCGGCGATGGCGCCGAGAATGATCCAGCTGATGATACCCATTTTTTCCTCTCCATCCCCCGCCGACCCGACATTTTCATATGATTGTCAAAACCTCAAGCCAGCTTGAAATTCCGCCTGGATGCGCCATTGTCAGAGATGGGCAGGGCTTGGTTGAGATGGAGGATCCACTATGGGACTTTTTGACAACGCCGTTCCCGGCGGCAACATCACCAAACCGCTGATGATCGCGCTCGGCGCACTGCTGGTCGGAAAAATGTTGAGCGGCAGAAGCGCCGAACAGCCGGATCAGCCTCAAGCGCCCGCGCCGGTCGACCCAACTCCTGTCGGAACCACCGCCAGTGATGGCGGCCTGCTCGGCGGTCTGGGTGGCCTGCTCGACAAGCTTAGGGATGCCGGCCACGGCAATGTCGCCGATTCCTGGGTCGGCACCGGACAGAACCAGTCGATCAACGCCAATGATCTCGGCGCAGCACTGGGGCCGCAGGTCATCCGCGAGATCGCGCAGCGCACTGGAATGGACGAGGGGGAACTGCTCAAGCAGCTGTCCACGGCTTTGCCCGGCATTGTCGACAAGCTGACGCCGAACGGCCAGGTACCACAGCAGCACCAGGTGGCTTCGGCGTTTAACAGCTGACGCGGCGGGATCAATCAAAAAACGCTGTGCAACATAGCGCGCAGCGTTTCCGCCTGGATCGCGGTTATGATCTTGTAAGGTGATAAAGATAACGCTCTAGACATCACTCAAACCGACTGTTCTCGACCCGATCTTCTTCCAGTTCCCGGCCTCGCTCTGCATCCACAGCGGCGGTCAGCTTGGCGCGCGCCCACTGGAACGCGGCGACGAGGGCAGCGTCACTGCCGATGTCCAATCGGTCAAGCAATTGAAGCCGCCTCTCGTACTCGGTCGCCAATGACCCTCCGTAACTTGTCGGCCAAAGGGCCTCATACATCTTCATCAGGACCGCGACCGCATCGGGCGAGCGCTTCAGAAGCGCTTTCGCAATTGGATGCCACTCAAGTGGCGATGTATTCTCGGGCTGATCAAAAAGGAGCGCTATCGTGGCTGCAAAGGGATAGCGCAAACCTGGGTCGGCATCGCACCACGCCAGCAGCACCTCGTCCGCGACCACACCCAGCGGATTGGGGTGTAGATTGTTTGTATCTTGAACGATTGTGATATTTTCCTTGCGTTCCTGCTCGTCGCCCCCGAGCAACTCATCCAGCATTGTCGCCGGCTGTGCCTTGAACAACGCCTGGAGCAGGCCGTCACATTCCCACGAATAAACCTCGTGCTTCTTAATTGCCGCCCTCAGATTGCGCCAAACCTTCTTTGCGACGGGACCACCTTCAGGCCCTCCCAGGCAATTTCTGGCAACAACATCTAGCGTGTGGTCTCTGTGATCCGCGTGCTCGGAACGTGGCTCAAACTCATACCGCCCAAGAAGTACGCGGCCGGCCTCGACAGTTTCAGGCAATGGTGTTCGTTTCTCTCCACCATCTGCGTGCAGGCGCATCATGAGAATTTCCAGCGCAATGGGATTGCCACCGGGTTTCGCGCTAATGGCCAGGAGCAGGTCACGAAATGCCGGCCCCGGAATGGGATCGCATACCCGCCCGCCAACCAATGCGGAAAAATAGTGCGTAGGAACCCTGCCCAGTTCCAGTGCACGATGAAGCCGTTTGACGCCGGCTTCGTCTATCGGGACGCTCGTTTGAAGATCGACCAGCCATTTGCCTAGGGCTTTATCTTCGACAGCCTCATCAAGAAGTGCCTGCGCGCCTGCAGGATCCCTCGTTTGAAATCCCTGCAGGAAGCCGCGTAGAAGTTGCGTGTTTGGGTGCTCGGTTGCCGCCACCTGTGCCACCAAAGCCGCCCACATGATGCGAGGTGCTTTTGCGCCTAGCGCAAGTCCTCGCCCGAATTCGAACAGCCGCCCGTGACCGCTAATGAGTTCCGGGAGGAGAGCCTGCAATGTCTTTTCGTCGGCAGCGGCTTCTTTTCCAAATTGCTCAACAAGGGCATCAACGCGTTTCATACGCTCGGAAATGTCTACTTCCTCATCATCCTCGAAGTCATCAAGGCTGCCACCCCTTTCACCGAGCACAATGCCCCGTACGCTATCGATCAAATCTTTCGGCCTAAGAAATTGCTCCAACTCTGTGAGGCGCCGCAGGCTCTCGGCTTCAAGCGTCTTTCCTTCGTATTGCCGCGTCTGTCGTGCAGCGATCCAGCCGTCACGCCAGAAACCATTGCCAGCAATCGCCTTTGAAAGACGCTCCAACGCGTCGAGCTGGCCCGAGTTTTTCCAAAGGCCGCGGAACTTCCGGGCAATGGCTTTTTGCATCCTGTCCCTAACCGGGCTGTCTTGCAGGGCGAAAGGTTCAACTGCCTTGAGCACAGTTTCGAACCAGGCGCTGACTTCCGTTCCACGCCTTGGATGGTAGCCGTAGTCGCGTGAGCGGGCGCCAAACTCAAAACTGGAGTAAGGCATGAATTGCCCCGACTTCATCATGGCCTCTAAAGCCTTGACACCGAGTTGTTGCTCATACGGCTTGTCCGATTTCACCAGCTTGTCCGCCACCTTCAGCCGCATCGCCAGCGGCGCATGGGTTGCAGAAAAAGCGATATAGAACAGGGGCTCAATCGCTTTCAGCGTGTCATTGGCAACCGTCTTGTCAGTCACACTTGCGAACCTGCATAGCAGTGCGACAGCGCGCTCGAACAGCGCAGCGTCAAAAGCTAGTGCGTGCAAGAGGCGTATGAAATGCGCGCCACGTACCAATGTGTCGTTGTCTGCCCCGGCTAACACCTTCTCAAGCGCGGCAAGCGTCGCTTCGGGCTGTACCGGTGCTACGTTTTCGAACATCGCGCGACCGAGTTCATTTAGGTTCAGCACATCCGAAAGGAGCCCGCCTGCGGCCAGCCAGCCCCGCACGATCGTCTGCGCTTCCGGGCTGACATCGAGATAGCCAAGGCGACGCGAGAAGGAGCGCAATAGGCGTTCTGACGATCCGTTCACGATGGCCGCTTCGATAACGGGATAGGGAATGTTCTGAAGAGCCATTCCCGCCAGCCGATTTGCGATAGCGTGCGGCAAGATCGCGCGCCATTCGCTGCGCTTTTGCAGGAGATCCCGCCGCTTCAGTTCGGCAGCTGCCTTAAATACCTCTTGCGCGGTTTTTCCAACCAGCCCGCCGAGTATGGGTAGCTCTGCATCCTCCCCTGTCAACGCTTCGCCCTGGAAGGAATAAACCAGTGAACAGGCTTCAGCGATTTGCAACAGGCCCGCATCAGGGTCATGGCGTTGCTGGAACAGGCGTTTGAATAATTCGGTATCGGTGAGGCCGGAGACTGTCTCGGTTTTCTTTACAGTGGCGGCAAGAGCCAACGCTATTCGCGCGTTGCCGCCCGAAAACTCGGCAATCCTGCGCGCATCGATTTGCGACAGTTCGAGGAAACGCTGTGCCACCAATTTCTCGATCAAAGGCGGCGAGGACGTTTCCAGTGAGAAAACGTCTGTGCCTTCTGTCTGATCCTCACGGATGTCGTATTCAACGGTAACGACGCTGACCGTTGAGCCGGAGGCGCGCACCACCTCTGACAAGCGCTTGTGCGTTTCCGGAGGGCAATTGTCGATTACCAGAATTGCACGTGTGCCAGCTGCGATTAGGTCGGAAGCAAGGCCTCTGGGTTGAGGGTCAGGGGCATCGGCAACATCGGTGTAGATAGCGAGCGAGGGGTCCAGCGCATTCGCGCCAACTGCGTTGTCAAACAGGGCTTCGACGAGCCGCGTTTTGCCAACACCTGAAAGGCCGACAAGGCGAACAACCTGGCCTGGGTTCCGGAGTGCGTCCCGAATTCGGTTGATGCCGTCAACAACCGACAAACTGCCACCATCATTTTTGTTGTCCGCCTTGATGCGCGCCTTGTCATCGAGAAGATAACTTTTATCCGCGCCGGCTGGCACGTTGGACCATCCCCCGTAAGATTTCCAACCGGGAACGGATTTTCCAATTCGGGAACGCACCCATGGGATCAACCCCGGATGGTCACGCACCCAGCTCGCAACGCGGTTACGGTCATAGAAGTCGAGATGGAGCTTCGCCTCATCTGCGATGCCCTTCACCGCGTCCGCCATAGCGGTGCGGCGATTACCAAGTGCGGAATCCGCCGTAGAGCCGCTGGAGCTCACAATGATGTAGGCGCCGTCTGCGGCGGCCAGCTCCTCAATCACCGGACGAATGATAGCCTTCGGCTTCATCTCCTTCGGGATTTCCGAAGGTGGCATGTCAGGTTTCTTCACCTGAAAGCCGGTCGCGGCCCTTGGTATGAAACCCTCGATCTTGGTCCCTGAAGGCAGCGACACGCGCACGTCAAGGCCACCGTCCTTAGCGGTTTGGTCGCCGCCCCATGTGGCGGCAGATACGGGCAGGTTCGCGCGTCGCAAAGTGGCCTCACACAAAAGGCCAATCAGCGTTCGCAAGTCTTCATCATTGAGTGCGGCAATATCGTCGCGCGTGATTTCAAACATCGGTCGAAAACTAAGGGAGGGTCCGACGGTGCGTCAAATGATGTTCCCGAATCAGCAATCTTCGTACGGCGGAATGCCGGAAGAAGAAAAACTAGGCGCCCGCGATAGAATGAGGCGGAAAGTCGCTGGTGGAGACCAATGACGGTAGGCAGGCGTCTGTATCTTATGCTATTTGCGGATCGCACGGCTGAAAATCTGGAGCGGGTAGCGGGAATCGAACCCGCATATTCAGCTTGGAAGGCTGCTGCTCTACCACTGAGCTATACCCGCGCCTTGCACTGAAGTATCGGATTCACCCGAAAAGCGCCATGCCCTTTTCGGCCCGATGCTTTTTCGTTTCAGGGCTTCCGGGCCGGCAGTGGTGGAGAGGGTTGGATTCGAACCAACGTAGGCTAAGCCAACGGATTTACAGTCCGTCCCCTTTAACCACTCGGGCACCTCTCCAGTCTGCCGCCGGAGCCATGCAACGAGGCATTCTTGCCGATCCCGGAGCCCGAGTTGGATGTCTTCTCCGAAATCAGCGAAGCGCCTTATGGCGGCAAGGCCAGTGGGTGTCAACCGCAGTGGAAGGGTTTTTCGATGTTGTTCGCCGGCTGCGGCGACGGGCCATATCCTTGGCCGCGGCAGACCGCTATAGAAGCCGGCCATGAGCAACAAGACCAACACCCCCAAAGATACCCATTACGCCAAGCTGCGCCGCGCGCACCGCGACGAGAAGAGCGGCGGCGCCCCGGCATTTAAGCCACGTCAGCCCGTGCCACCCGGCGAAAACGCCGCCGATGGCCTGGTGCGACTTTATGGCCTGCACACGGTGCGGGCGGCGCTCGACAATCCGCGCCGCCGGATCAAAAAAATGCTGGTGACCCGCAACGCGGCCGAGCGTCTTGAGATAGCCGATCTCGCCGCCCTGCCCTTCAAGGCGGAGCTGGTCGAACCGAGAGACATCGACAAGATCACCGGGTCGGACGCCGTGCATCAGGGCGTGCTCATCGAGGCGGAGCCGTTGAAGCCGAAGCGCCTCGACGCGCTCGGCGACACAAGGCTGGTGCTGGTGCTCGACCAGGTCACCGATCCGCACAATGTCGGCGCCATCCTGCGCTCGGCGGTCGCTTTTGGCGCCGGCGCGCTGATCACCACCGCGCGCCACAGTCCGCAGGAATCGGGCGTGCTGGCGAAATCCGCCTCCGGCGCGCTGGAGCATATCGACCAGATCGAGGTGAAGAACCTCGCCGACGCGCTCGGGCAGCTGCACGAGGCCGGCTTCCAGACCATCGGGCTTGATTCGGACGGGCCGGCGGAACTCGAAACCAGCTTTGCCGGCGACAGGATCGCACTGGTGCTCGGCGCCGAGGGCAAGGGCCTGCGCCAGAAGACGCGCGAGACGGTGACGACGCTGGCGCGGCTCGACATGCCCGGCGCCATCCGCTCGCTCAACGTGTCCAACGCCGCGGCGATCAGCCTCTATGCCGCACGAGCCTTCCTCAAGCGCGGCTGAGCCGGAAACAGCGGACTATTTGCTGCAAACGAGAAACGGGTTCCGGCGACAGGCGCCGAAACCCGTTCTTGTGTAGGACGAGAGGTGGCGGTTTGGGAACGTTGCGCCGCCCTCTCCCGACCTATGCCGCTTTGCCTTTGACGTCCGCCACCTCGCCACCGACCTCGAAATTCGCCATCCGCTCCAGCGCCCTGACCAGCGCCGAGTGATCCTCCTTGGCGCCACCATTGGCGGCGCAGGAATTGAACAGCTGCTGCGTGGTCGAGGTGTTGGGCAGCGACACGCCGAGCGCTTTTGCCCCTTCCAACGCCAGATTGAGATCCTTCTGGTGCAATTCGATGCGGAAGCCCGGTGCGAAGGTGCGCTTGACCATGCGCTCGCCATGCACTTCGAGAATGCGCGAGGCCGCCAATCCACCCATCAAGGCCTGCCTGACCTTGGCCGGGTCGGCGCCGGCTTTCGAAGCAAAAACAAGCGCTTCGGCGACGGCTTCAATGGTCAGCGCGACGACGATCTGGTTGGCGACCTTGGTGGTCTGGCCGACACCGTTCGGGCCGACCAGAGTGATGTTCTTGCCCATCTTCTCGAAGACGGGTTTGGCGCGCTCGAACGGTTTTTCCTCGCCGCCGACCATGATGGTGAGCGACGCCGCCTTGGCGCCGACCTCGCCGCCCGAAACCGGCGCGTCGAGGTAATCGCAGCCGAGCTTGTTGACCTTCTTCGCAAACACCTTGGTCTCGATCGGCGAGATCGAGCTCATGTCGATGACCAGCTTGCCCTTGGTCAGGCCCGATGCCACGCCATTATCGCCAAACAGCACGTCTGCGACTTGCGGCGTGTCGGGCACCATGGTGATGATGATGTCGGCAGCCTTGGCGACGGCGGCGTGGCCGGAGACTGTTTTCAGGCCCTTGGTGACGAGATCAGCCGGCGGCTTTGAGCGATGGTCGCTGGCGATGACCTTGTAGCCGGCATCCAGCAAATGCCCCGCCATCGGCGCGCCCATGATGCCGAGGCCGATGAAGCCTATGGTTTCCATTGTTTTTCTCCAGAAAGTCTTCTGCTCGAACTCGTCGAAGGTTGGCGCTGCCCCTCATCCGCCTGCCGGCACCTTCTCCCCGTATAGAGACGGGGAGAAGGAAGCTGTTAAGCCGCCGCGCTCCCCTGCCCGGCCAAGCTCCTGAACCAGCCAAGCCCGGCTTCCGTGCCGGCTTTCGGCTTGTATTCGGCCCCGATCCAGCCGGAATAGCCGATGCGGTCGATGTGGTCGTAGAGGAAAGGATAATTGATCTCGCCCGTTCCCGGCTCGTGACGGCCGGGATTGTCCGCAAGCTGGATATGCGCGATGCGGCCGAGGTTTGCCTCGATTTTACGGGCGAGATCCCCCTCCATGATCTGCATGTGATAGATGTCATATTGCAGGAACAGGTTTTTTGAGCCGACGCGGTCGATAAGCGCCAGCGCCTGTTCCGAGTAGTTCAGGAAGAAGCCCGGAATGTCGCGCGTGTTGATCGGCTCGATCAGCAGCCTGATGCCGGCCTGTTCCAGCCTCTCCGCCGCGAAGGCGAGATTTTCGGCGAAAACATCCTCGAGCACCTTGCGGTCGACGCCGGCGGGCGCGATGCCGGCCAGGCAGTTGACCTGCTGGCAGCCGAGCGCCTGTGCGTAGGTGATCGCCTTTGCGATGCCCTGGCGGAATTCCGGCACGCGGTCCGGCAGCACGGCGATACCGCGCTCGCCCTTGCCCCAGTCGCCGGCCGGCAGATTGAACAGCACTTGCGTCAGGCCGTTCTTCTTCAGCCTGGCGGCCACCACTTCGGGCGCATGATCGTAAGGACCGATATATTCGACGCCCTTGAAGCCGGCGCGGGCGGCGGCATCAAAACGGTCGAGGAAATCATGCTCGCCAAAGAGCATCGACAGATTGGCTGAAAAACGCGGCATTCTTTTTGTCCTTTTTATCAATCGAGCATCACGATCG
Source organism: Mesorhizobium huakuii (assembly GCF_014189455.1). Taxonomy (NCBI): domain Bacteria; kingdom Pseudomonadati; phylum Pseudomonadota; class Alphaproteobacteria; order Hyphomicrobiales; family Phyllobacteriaceae; genus Mesorhizobium; species Mesorhizobium huakuii. Next base: position 5,933,078 of record NZ_CP050296.1, on the reverse strand, counting down.
CGGTCGGCGCATCCTCATGGCTTTCGGCAAGGTCCTCGAATTCGGTGATCTTGTCGATCTCGGTGCCCATCGAGATGTTGGTGACGCGCTCCAGGATGAATTCGAGCACGACCGGAACCCGGTGTTCCTTCATCAGCCGCTGCGCCTGCTTGAAGGCGCCGGCGAATTCCTCGGGCTTGCGCACCCGGACCGCCTTGCAGCCCATCGCCTCGGCCACGGCGACATGGTCGACGCCGTAACCTGCTTCGGGATCGCCTGACCGGTTGATGTTTTCGAAGGCGAGGCTGACCTCGTAATCCATCGCAAAACCGCGCTGGGCCTGGCGGATCAGGCCGAGATAGGCGTTGTTCACGACGACATGGATGTAGGGCAGTCTGTGCTGCGCGCCGACCGCAAGTTCCTCGATCATGAACTGGAAATCATAGTCGCCCGACAGCGCCACTATCGTGCGGTCGGGATCGGCGGCGCGAACGCCAAGGGCTGCCGGCAGCGTCCAGCCGAGCGGGCCGGCCTGGCCGCAATTGATCCAGTTGCGCGGCTTGTAGACATGCAGGAACTGCGCGCCGGCGATCTGCGACAGGCCGATCGTGGTGACATAGGTGACGTCGCGGCCGAACGCCTTGTTCATCTCCTCATAGACGCGCTGCGGCTTCAGCGGCACCTGATCGAAATGCGTCTTGCGCTTCATCGTCTTCTTGCGAGCCTGGCACTCCTTTGCCCAGCCCGACCAGTCGCGCAGTTTGCCTGATGTCTTCCACTCGGTGGCGACGTCGAGCAGCATCTTCAGTGCCGCACCCGCATCGGACACAACGCCGAGGTCCGGCGCGAAGACACGGCCGATCTGCGTGGGCTCGATGTCGACATGGATGAATTTCTTGCCCTTGGTGTAGACGTCGACCGAGCCGGTGTGGCGGTTGGCCCACCGGTTGCCGATGCCGAAGACGAAATCGGCCTCCAGCATCGTCGCATTGCCATAGCGGTGCGAGGTCTGCAGCCCGCACATGCCGACCATCAGCCGGTGGTCGTCGGGGATCGCACCCCAGCCCATCAGCGTCGGGATGACCGGCACGCCGGTGATTTCAGCGAATTCGATGAGCAGGTCGGATGCATCGGCGTTGATGATGCCGCCGCCGGCGACGATCAGCGGCTTGTCGGCCGCGTTGAGCATCGTCAGGGCCTTTTCGGCCTGGGCGCGGGTCATGGCCGGTTTGAACGGCGCCAGCGGCTCATAGGCATCGATGTCGAACTCGATCTCGGCCAGTTGCACGTCGACCGGCAGGTCGATCAGCACCGGGCCGGGCCGCGACGAGCGCATGAGATGAAACGCCTTCTGCAGCGCCATCGGCACGAGATAAGGCTCCATGACGGTGACCGCCCATTTGGCGACGGGTGCGGCGATGGCGGCGATGTCGACGGCCTGGAAATCCTCCTTGTTCAGCCGCGCGCGCGGTGCCTGGCCGGTGATGCAGAGGATCGGGATGGAATCGGCTGCCGCCGAGTAAAGCCCGGTGATCATGTCGGTGCCGGCCGGCCCCGAAGTGCCGATGCACAGGCCAATATTGCCCGCCTTGGCGCGGGTGTAGCCCTCAGCCATGTGCGATGCGCCCTCGACGTGGCGAGCCAGCACGTGGCGGATCGTGCCTCTCGCCTTCAGCGCCGAATAAAGCGGATTGATCGCCGCGCCCGGCACGCCGAAGGCGCAGGCGATGCCTTCCTTTTCGAGAACGAGAACCGCCGCATCGACAGCGCGCATCCTGGCCATTTTCCGGCCCTCCACTTGGGTTGTCATTGTTGGATGGCCGATAATCTCAGCAAGCCGGCTATTTTTCAATTTTTTCAGAATATTTTTTCATTTCTAGAAAACGGCGGCTGTTTGCTGATTTTATTGGATTTTCGGTTTTCCAGGAATTTCCTTCGCCTCTTGAGTGAAAAACTTTTTCATTGCACGTTTGGAGAAATCGGCGAAACTGGCGTCATGGAAACCACCGAAAAACGCCAGCGTGGCCGGCCGCGTGCCTTCAACGGTCCGTCCGAGGCCACTTCCGTGCAGTCGCTCGACCGCGCGCTACGCATCCTGGCCATTGTCGCGGAGGGCAGCGGCCTGTCGTTGAGCGAGATATCAGCGCAGAGCGGCCTTGCCGCCTCCACCGCCTACCGCATGCTGACGACGCTCGAAAACCACGGCATGGTCGAGTTCGACACATCAGACCAGTTGTGGTCGATCGGCGTCGAGACCTACCGCATGGGCGCGGCCTTCCTGCGCCGCCGCAAGCTGGTCGACCGCGCCCGCATCGTCATGCAGGAATTGATGGAACGAACCGGCGAGACCGCCAATCTCGGCGTCGCCGAGGATGATTGCGTGGTGTTCGTCAGCCAGGTCGAGACGCACCAGGCGATCCGCGCCTTCTTTCGCCCGGGCACGCGCAGCCCCTTCCATGCCTCCGGCATCGGCAAGGCGGTGCTGGCGCATCTCGAACCGGAGCGCGTCGGCACCATTCTGCGCAAGGCCGGCCTGCAGCGCTTCACCGACAAGACACTGTCCGAGATCCCTGCCCTTGCCCACGATCTGGCTGTCATCAAGCGGCGCGGCTGGTCGGTCGATGACGAGGAGCGACACCCCGGCATGCGCTGCGTGGCCGCCGCCATCTTCAACGAGTTCGGCGAGCCCATCGGCGGCGTCTCGGTTTCAGGGCCGACCGTGCGGGTGACGCCGGAGCGGCTGGCCGAGATCGGCCCGATGGTGCGCAGCGCCGCGGCCGAGGTGACCAGGATGATCGGCGGCGTACAGGCCGGCTGATCAGCTTGCCCCAGGTAGCGCGCTCTTGGTCGTAATATCGAAGAAATCGAGCAGTATGGCCGTGCCGGCACCGCAAGCGCCGGCGGCATGACTCCGTCTTGCCGTGGCGTTCGAATGCATGCGAAAGGGCACGGATGCGGAAAACGGTTCAGCTTTTGCTTACCGCTTCACTTTGCGGATGCGTAGCGGCGGCACCTCGACCTGATGCCGGCGGCCAGCGCATCGATCCCATACCGATCCCGCTTGCCCTGGAGGAGATCATCACCACCGGCATCCGTCAACGCTTGCCGGATCCTGCTTCCGCCCGGTTCGGGAAGATGCTTGCCGGCGAGCGGACGCTGAACGGTCGCAAGGAGATCGTCGTCTGCGGCTTCGTCAACGGCAGGGATTCCTCCGGCAGCTATGGCGGCGACCAAGCCTTCATTGCCAAGGTCTACCCGGATTCGGGAAGCAGCTTCGATCTCGTCGCCATGGGCGACGCTTCGGAGACGAGGCAAATTGTCGGCAGCACCTGCAGCGCCGCCGGATTGCCGATCTCCGGTTCCAGCTCGAAGACGCAACTGTAAGCTTCTGTGAAAAAGGCAAAAAGGGGCCCGCGTGAGCCCCTTTTTCTGTTGCTGAAACAGTCCTCCTCCTCTCAAAGCCGGCAATAGTGGCTATAGCCGTCGCGGCCGATGTAGGTGTCGGAGTCCGGATCGTAGCTCGAATAGCGATCGAGGCAGCGGCGGACGTGCCAGGAACCGCCGTCTTCGTCGACATAGACGGTGCGCGGCGGCTGCTGGGCGAGCAGGCTGCCAAGGACAAACCCGCCGACGCCGGCGGCGATGCCGATGCCGAGGTCGTGGTGATGCGAATGAGCCGCCGAAGGCTGAACGGTGCCGACCAGCGCGGTGGCGACGACGGTGGAGGCGATGAGGCCGGAAACGAGTGTGCGCTTGAACATGATGATCTCCTTGCTTCGTTGACCGAGGCGATCCATCCGCCTCTTGATCATCTGTCGTCGCGGTAGCGAAAAAGGTTCGAAGCTTTTTTATCTTTTTTGCGGAGAGGCGGTCGGTTCCTTCCTGTCGATCGCGGGAAATGCAAAGGGCGGCCGAAGCCGCCCTCCAAACCCGACAGGCTTTGGCATCAAAAGATGATGACCACCCCGCCATGGTGATGATGGTGATGACGGTGGTGATGGTGGTACCACCAGTAGTCGCCGTAGTCGTCGTCGTAGTGATGATGGTGATGATGCATACCGTGAGCCGACGACGTCTGAACGGTGGCGGCCAGTGCGCCTGTGGCGACGAAAGTGGCCACGAGGGCGGAAGTGAGCGTGCGCTTGAACATGATGATCTCCTGGATCCTTGACCGAGGCGACCACTCGCCTCTGGAGGTCAGTCGGCGCGGCCTGTCAAAAGGTTCGAAAGGTCGAGGAGATTTTTCGGCGGGGTCGGAAAGAGCGAGTAGCGAGTAGCGAGTAGCGAGTAGCGAGTAGCGAGTAGCGAGTAGCGAGGCAGGATCGCACGGCAATCTCGGTCCCACTACCGACTATTCGCTGTTCCCTATTCGCTCTCTCTCATCCCATTCCCGTCACATGGCGCAGCCAGAAGGCGAGCGCGATGAAGCCGATGATCGTGGTCACGCCGGTCCAGTCGACATTGGCCTTCTTCACGTCGCTGACGAGCTTCACCAGCAACATCCAGGCGATGACCACGATGGGGAGAATGATGACAAGCCTGATCATGCGACACTCCAGTCCGAAGCGATTGCACCTCACCAATATGTAGGAAGCGCGCTCGCGGATTTCAGTATGGGCGGGCGGCGGGGTCATCCACCGCCGGGGTAACCGAAAACGGAGTTTTGTCTTTACTGACGCACGAAATATGCTACCGGAGCGCCGTGCCCTTGTAGCTCAGCTGGTAGAGCAGCGGTTTTGTAAACCGAAGGTCGGCGGTTCGATCCCGTCCGGGGGCACCAGCAAATCGAGCATTAGTCCCTATTTTACCTTCATAATTAGGTATGTTGTAGAGTGCCAGCATCTGCCGCTGCGCGTTCTATCCAGGCATTTGTGTAAGGATTTGTGTAAGGGAAAGTGGCCTTTTCAACCGAGTTTTTGGCGCTTTCTCTAGAATATCCTGGCATCTGGATGGGGCAGTCCCTCGCTGCTGCTAGGAACAGCAGGCAGGCTCCGATCATGTCCGGGGGCCGCCAGCATCTGTGATAATGTCCTATGTCATAGATGGGAGGAGGCTAAATGGGTGACGCAGATAAGTCCGTTTTTGGGGGTCTTCCACCGCCTCGCGCTTCCGATGTGCTGTTCGGCGGTGAGCCGAAAGACTGGCATCTCAACGCCTGCATCTCTCATTGGCATGAGACGGGATACGCTTATAAGGCGGGTTTTCGGAAGGCGGCGTTCGAACTGACGTCAAAGATGTGCGAGCGTCCGGTCGATCAGGACCTCATTGTGTATCCGATTGTGTACCTGTACCGGCACCACATCGAACTGGTCTTGAAGGACGTAGTCCGAATGGCTCTGGATCTCCAAGGGAAATCAATGACACCCGCCCAGGAAAGAAAGCTCGGCAGTCACGATCTTCTTTCTCTCTGGACTATGGCCAGGCCAATGCTTGAACCCGTTTGTGAGATCGTCGGGTCAGAGCCGCTGCCGTCCGAGGATCTGAATGGCGTAGATTCCTATATGAGCCAGATAAACGCGCATGATCCCCGAGGTGAAAGTTTTCGATACGCGAGAACTCGAGATTCCAAGAGAACGCTTGGCCCGGTCCTCAAGCTGATCAATATCCGGACGTTCGCAACCGGAATGGAGAAACTGGCGGACTATCTTGAGGGGATTGAGAGCTGGTTTGCTCAATTGATCGACGCCCGAAACGAGGCGTACGGCGAATGAAGCCCCCCTTGCGGTTCTTCCCTCGCGATCCCTCCCTCAATCCTAAGCGTCAGTGAACCGAGGGCCTAGGTCAGCCTCGACGAGGTCGAGCAGATTTCGATCTGACGATCACGCCGAACGAAATACTCTGACCATGGGGACTAGGGTCACTTTGCCTGCAGGCCGTACTTAGTCGCTTTGGTTAAAATGTCTTGGCATTCCGCCACTGTCGGCCCGCCGCGAACCGCCATGTCAAATACAAGAATTCCCTCACGTAAACTTTCATCAAATAAGCGCTTGTCATTCGTCATTAACGCAATCGCTTTTGCTCCGCCAATTCCGTGTTAAAATCATCAATGTCACAGGTTGGCTGACGCGCTCTATACATTTGCAGTATCTCATAGACTAGGCCGACTGCCTGGGATTCAGAAAGCTCCGATTCAGATGCCGCTCTAGCTGGCGTGCATGACACCAATATAATCCAAACTATTAAGCTGCGTGTATTCATTCAAGAACCCCATGAAAGAAATCATTTATGACCTAACCGCTTCTACATTATTTGCGAGTCTCAGCGAGAACGAAACCTCATATTCAAATAGGGTTACAGAAGGGAGCACGCTCCTAGCATATTTCAGATTTTCGCCGACGTTCTTGGCGACAATAATCCCCTGCACCTCTTTGTCCCTGCCGATGGTCTGTTTGACCCATCCCATGTAGCGAGCAATTTGCCCGATGGCGCGGTCAGAACTATTCCCGCGCTTGAGCTCGAATACGTAGAATGAGCCCTCATTGTCGACGGCCAGAAGGTCGATTGGGCCGACAGCAGTCGGATATTCAACGCCGTCCCGGCCGGTAGGGTCCACATAAAGGCAAAGCCTTTTTCCCCCGAAATCGATGGTGCTCAGGTTCGACGCCAGAAAGTCCCGCAGTTGATATTCCAATGAAAAATAAGGGGCGTCATAGCCCCGCTCAACTGGCTCGGCCTCACCGAGCAAATCCTCGACAATCCCGATACTACCCTCCGCACCTGGGGCGATCAGTCTGTACTCAGCTTCACTTTCCTGCTTGGTCCAGCCTTGCCTTTGTAATAGGGCCTTTCGATAGCTATGCGAGGTTCCGTAGACGAAATCAAAGCCATCCGGGAACATATCAGGATGCTGGCGTCCCCACTCTTTGAGGGGATAGACCTCGGCCCCGCTGCCGTCGGCTGTTGGAATGACAACAGTATGTCTCTGCACCATGGAATTCTCCCCCTCAACAAGGGGTATCATGGCGTTACCCTTGTCGTTCCGCAATGCACCAGGCGTCTAATGAAGGGCCGTTGCCCCTCGCGCCCACAAGAGGCCCAACGCAGCTTCCTTTTTCAAGGTGCGACCAGAAACCGGACCAGCACGTTGTCCATGCCACGACGAATTTCGATGCAGTCCTCGCAGAGGCGCAAGGATGGCACTCCTGGCATGGTCTCGGCGCCATTGACCAACCGATAGTCCAGCGCTGGCTCGTCTCCACATGATGTGCAGACGTTCGTCCCGCCCTCCGCTTCTACGGCGTGACGGGACAGCGCCGCCAGGTGTGGTTCGACACGGTCAACAATCGAGTACTACCAATAGGCACTGTGCAGCTCGATCTGTTCCATGTGCCGTTTCAGGTCGTCTGGGTAGTGTTTGGACAGCCATGCGTAGGCAACTTCCCTGCGCAATTGGTCGTTCCGAACGAGGGTTTGATAAAGCTCTATCTGCAGGCGCAGGGATTCGCGCGGGTGCTCGCGGTTAAGGGCCTGCAACTGAACGAGATTGACCGCGAACCGGACGCCACCACTGTAGGCTTCTTTAATCGTATCAATGCAATATTCCCGCAGTTCCTCCTGCGACTCGGTCATCCGGTCGATAAGGCCCAGGTCATAGCGCCACGGATGTAAATCAGTCTCCATTCGCCACACATCAAGGTAACCGCTACCGCGAAGGGCGGCTGCCATCACTTGATCCGCGTCAGGTCGATTTACGAGCAGGGAATAAAGATCGTTGAAGCTCTCCACATCCGGATCAACAGAACGGGCTGCGTCGAGTACGGCGTTCTGGGCTTGATGCATAGCCTGGATCGGATTGTCGTGGGCTCTCCACCATTCCAGTTCCTCCGCAGACACCGTTTCTGTCGAGACCGGCACCTCCACCAACAAGGAGCTAAGCCGTAGATCTTCCGGTGAGCAATAGTCGGCGTTCGGGACAAGATCGATGCCGGCTCTTTTATAGACCCTCGCGACCAGACGCGAACAAAACTGGCGTTTCGACCCCGGTTTGCGCGCGCCACGCACTAATCGGCTGGCCTCCAGTAGGGAATACCGCGCACCGATCTCGGCGCGGGCATAATCGATGACATTCGACAGGATTTCGGGAGCGATAGGCTCCTTCAAGCGGAAATGAAACACCTTTTCGTTGTCCTCAAACAGCTCGCGCTGAAGGTTGCGCGAATTACGGTGACAGTGCACTTTTGCCGAGGGTTTGATCGGATTCACGCTTGAAGGCCACGGCCGACCTGCGATCTTTGTAAACCGAAGGTCGGCGGTTCGATCCCGTCGGGGGGGCACCAGAACAATCAAAAACCCAAGGAAACTATCTGCCGTTTGCGTGTTGCGACACGAACGTCGTCCCTGCTGCCGCGTTTGACCCGATGCTCACAAGGGTAAGAAATAGACTAACTAGTTGCCACTATTGATTTCCGACAATTTCCTGCGAAACTCGGAGAGTCCAACTGAAATCCACTGCATGGATTTGGACGCGCTGGGAGGGGTGAATGAAAAGAACCGCTTTTTCTGCCGTGTGCTTGGTAATGATGGTTGGTGGTGCCAACGGCCAAGAATTTGGAAGATTTCCAGACAATCCCCATGGTGAATTCATCAACGGCCCAGATCGTACATATTTTCGACTGGACAAGCCGTTTAGATACTTGGATCCCAATGGTTTGGAGTGGGTCGCACCGGCAGGCGAGGCAACGGATGGCGCCAGTATCCCCTGGGAATTCTGGACTTTTGTCGGCGATACGTACTCCGGCCTATACCTTAATGCTGCAATTATTCACGATTACTATTCCTGCTCAAAGGCTCGGGAGTACTATTCTACTCAAAACACATTTTGGTTTGGGATGCGCTCGCTTGGCGTTAGTGAGACGAAGGCAAACATTTTTTGGGTCGCCGTGCGCTTTTTTGGCTTGGACTATTGGTCCGTTGATCCCTCAGTCAAACCACCTAGCCCCTGCAACAAGGGACCTGCAGGGCAGAAGGAAGCGCTCAATGATGTTAACTCGCAAACCCGAGTCATTGCGTTGGCGAAGTTCGCTGCGATGGTCCGGACTCTGGAGACTACTGACGGCCGGGTGCTTGACATTGTCAATGACCAGCCGATCGCCCCTAACACCGAGCGCGGAAATGAGTATTTGGAATACCTTAGAACGGCGATGAAGAAGGACTTTGACGTGCCGCGCGAAACGTTGGGGCTATTTTCGGTAGTGAGTGACGCTGAGCTTGCGGCTCGAAACCCCGCAGGCACGATTTCACCTTGGATCGAAGGTCAAGTCCCGGCGCTAGACAAATACATGGCCCAGGCAGCCTTGAAGTATCCACCGCCTCTAAAGCTCGAATCTGGAGATTACGCAGCTTTTGTTGCCGGTCCCCGCGACCTAAAGCTGAATGATTTTGCTGCAGTATTCAGACTACCAGTCAACGAAAAATGACCGCGACCGCGCCAGTCTCGGGCTCGGTTCTTTCACATAGCTGCGGTCTCACCTCTTTCGCGTCCGATCGCCGCCACCAATATCCGGTTCTGCCGGCGTATTGCCGCACGCAACTCCGCTATCTTCGCCTCGTCGCGCTTCACGAATTCGATGAACATCATGTTCATGTTGTTGAAGATCAGCTCGCCGAGCGCCGCGCCATCGATGTCCTGCCGCACCAGGCCAATTTCCTGCAGCCGGGCGATCAGCGCGCGGATCTGTTCTGTCAGTGAGCGGTCGAGCGCCGTATAAGCCTGGCCGAACGGGCTGTCGGGCAATTGCGTCGAGATCGCCATCGCCTGCCGCCACATCTCCTTGCTGAGATAATGCAGCGAGTGCTCGATATAGATGCCGATCAGCGTGTCCAGCGCATCGCCGACATTGGCCGGCGGCCTGGCGACGACGCCGCGCCCGGCATTCAGCACCTCGTTGACTTCCAGCGAGACGATGGCGCCGAGAATGTCGCCCTTGTTCTCATAGTAATTGTAGATCGTGCCGATCGACACTTCCCGCCTGCGCGGCGATCGCCTCGATCTTGGCGCCTTCATAGCCGGCCTCGCGGAAAAGCGCTGCCGCCGCCTCGATGATGCGCCTGTGCCGGTCCGCCTTTTGCCTTGCCCGCAATCCGCTCATATCAGCCTCTTGCCACAAAAACAGAATTGACTCAATTTTAGAATTGGTTCAACTTTTTGCAAGAAGCCACAAAGGCAAGGGAGAACACTCGATGTCCGTCAAATCCGCATCCGGGAATCCGCTTTCCATCCTGAAGCGCCATCTGCGCGCCGCCTGCGCCGCCACGGCACTGCTGCTTGGCGCGGGCAGCCTCGCCGAGGCCGCCGATCTCAACGCGCTGATCTGGTGCGACCATTCCGATCCGGCGCTGCTGCAGCCGTTCGAGGAAGCCAACAATGTCAAGGTCAACGTCAAGGAATTCGAAGGCACCGGCGCCGGGCTGGCCATCGTCGAACAGTCGCAACCCGGCGATTGGGACGTGATGGTGATTGACAGCATCGACGTGCCGCGCGGCGTCGAAAAGGGCCTGTTCGAGCCGCTGCCGGAAGACAAGCTGCCCTTCGCCGACCTGTTCCCGCAAGTGAAGATGGACGGCTCAACCGTCGTCGGCGGCAAGCGCTACGGCATCACCGAAAAGTTCGGCTACAACACGATCGGCTTCAACAAGACCAAGGTCGATCCGGCCGACATGCAGTCCCTGGCGTCGCTGACCAGCGACAAATACAAGGGCAAGGTCGCCATCTACGACTATTACCTGCCCGTCATCGGCATGGCGGCCCTGGCTATCGGCAAGAAGACTTCGGAGCTGACCGAAGCCGACCTTCCCGCTTTGAAGGAAGAGCTTCTCAAGATGAAGGCCAACGCCAAGCTGGTCGGCGAAGTCACCGCTAGCCAGACCGCGCTTGCCACCGGCGAGGTCGATATTCTGGTCGGCGGCGGCGAGTGGGTGACGGCGGGGCTGGCCAAGGAGAACCCGGCGCTGGACTTCTCCATCCCCAAGGAAGGTGCGGTACTGTGGTCGCAGTCGCTGGCCATGTTCAAGGATTCCAAGAACAAGGATCTGGCGCTGAAATTCATCCAGTACATTATGAGCCCCGAAGGCCAGGCGCGGCTTGCCACCTCGTCTTGCTATTGGGGCATGCCGGCCAACACCAAGGCGGCACTCACCGACGACCAGAAGAAGGTCCTGCGTTTCGACGAGCAGCCAGGCTTCCTTGCCCGTGCGCAAGCCTATCCGGCGCCGAATGCCGATCTCGACAAGAAGATGCAGGATATGTGGACCGAAATGCTGCAGGCGAAGTGATCGGTAGCCGCTGGTGAGCTCAACCGGGAACGGCGGGCGCGCCTTGCCCTGGGCGCTGGTCACGCCGGCGCTCGGCTGGACGTTGCTGTTCTTCGTGCTGCCCTTCATCGCCATGGGGTTTTCGAGCCTCACGGCGCATGAGGGCGGCGGCTTCACGCTGACCAACTACAGTCAGTTCTTCACCAACCCCTCCTATTGGCAGGCGATGGTCAACTCGCTGGAGGTGACGGCAATCGTCACCCTGGTTTCGGTGCTGCTCGCCTATCCCTTCGCCTGGATCCTCGCCGAACAGGTGCCGGAACGCTGGCAGCGGCTGGCGCTGATGCTGGCCGTGCTGCCGTTCTGGACGTCCTATGTCGTGCGCTCCTATTCCTGGCTGCTGGTGCTGGCGCAGAATGGCGTCATCAACCGCGCGCTGACCGGTTCAGGCCTGATCACCGAGCCACTGCAGCTCGCCAACACGCGGCTAGCCACCGTCACCGGCTTCGTGCACTTCTTCGTCATGCTGCTGACGCTGACCATCTTCGCCAACCTTAAGCAGCTCAGTCCGAGCTACCGCAAGGCGGCCGCCGATCTCGGCGCCGGACCGGTGCGCACCTTCCTGCATGTCGTCCTGCCGCTGACCTTGCCCGGCATCATGGTCGGCGCCTTCCTGACCTTCGTGCTGTGCATCGGCGACTACATCACGCCGCAGATCCTTGGCGGCAACAACGAGCTTCTGATGCCGCAGCTGGTGATGATGCAGATCGGCCGGCGTGGCGATTTTCCGCTGGCCTCGGCGCTGTCGATCATCCTGATGGCGGTGGTTACCGTCGCCTACCTCGCCTGCGCCCGCTGGCTGAAGATCGAGCGGGCCTGAGATGCGCAGGATTGTCCGTGTCGCTTCCTGGCTCTACGCGCTTGCCGTCTACGGCTTCATCTTCCTGCCGGTGGTGGTGCTGGTGCTGTTTTCGCTGCAGGCAACGTCGTTTCCGATCCCACCCTTCACCGGGCCGTCGCTGCGCTGGTACGAGGCGGTGCTCTCCGACGCGCGGCTAACCTCGGCGCTGGTCAATTCTCTGCTGGTGGCATCGATCTCCTCGGCCACCGCCGTCACGCTCGGCTTCCTCTCGGCCTGGGGCTTTGCCCGCTTCGTGCTGCCGGGCTCGGGCCTGCTGCGCGGTTTGATCACACTGCCGCTGACGGTCAGCTATCTCATCATCGGCATGGGGCTTTTGGTGCTGTTCAACTGGGCCGGCGTGCCGAAATCGCTGCTCGCGGCCGGAATCGGCCACGTCGTGATCAACCTGCCGCTCTGCTTCGCCATCATCTACAGCCAGATGGGCGATCACCAGATCAACATCGAGCGCGCCGCGCGCGATCTCGGGGCGCCGGAATGGAAGGTGCTACTCTTGATCACCGTGCCGGTCATGGCGCCGGCCATCTTCGCCGGCTTCTTCCTGTCGATGACCTTCTCCTGGGACGAATTCGTGATCTCCTTCCTGCTCACCCGCTTCGACACCACGCTGCCGGTGGAAATCTGGAACCTGCTGCGCTCCGGCCTCAACCCGAAAACCAACGCGGTCGGTTCGCTGGTCTTCGCCGTCTCCATCGTGCTGGTCGTGCTGTTCGAACTGACATTGCTGCGCCGGAGAAAGCCATGACCGCGCCCCTCGTCGATATCCGCGCTGTCTCGCATCGTTTCGGGCAGCTGGCCGTGCTGAAAGACGTCTCGCTGCGGATCGAGCCCGGCAGCTACACGATCCTGCTCGGGCCGTCGGGTTCCGGCAAGACGACGCTGTTGTCCATCCTGGGCGGCTTCGTCACGCCCAGCGAAGGCAAGGTGTTCATCCGCGGCGAGGATTGCACCGCGGTGCCGCCGGCCAGGCGGCCGACGACGACCGTGTTCCAGGACTATGCGCTGTTTCCGCATATGAGCGTCGGCGGCAATGTCGGCTTTGGGCTGCGCATGCAAGGCGTCGATGGTGCAACGCGCGCTGCAAAGGCGCGCGAGGCGCTGGCGCTGGTTGGCCTCGCCTCGGCCTTCGACAAGAAGCCGCACCAGCTTTCCGGTGGCCAGCGGCAGCGCGTGGCGCTGGCGCGGGCGCTGGTCATCGAGCCTGCCGTGCTTCTGCTCGACGAGCCGCTCGGCGCGCTCGATCTCAAATTGCGCCGGCAGATGCAGGACGAGCTGAAGGCGATCCAGAAGCGCGTCGGCACCGCCTTCATCCATGTCACCCACGACCAGGAAGAGGCGATGGCGCTGGCCGACCATTGCGTGGTGATGAATGACGGCCGCATCGAGGACGAAGGACCGCCCGAGCGAGTCTATGCCAGGCCGGCGACGCGTTTTTCGGCGACCTTCATGGGCGAAAGCACGATCCTTGCCGGCACGGTCACGCAGGCCAAGGACAGGACGAGCACAGTCTCGACGCCGGCCGGACCGGTGCTTGTGCCCAGCGCTTTGCCCGTGGGTTCGGCTGTTGCACTGGCCGTCCGGCCGGAGCATCTCCTCCTCGGTGGGGCCGCGGGCACCGCAAGTCTCGGCATGGCTAAAGTGAGCGACGTCGTCTTCCAGGGCAGTTTCAAGCGCGTGCTTGCCGTTTTCGCCGAAGATCCCTCGCTGCAGTTCATCGCCAAGCTGCCCGCTTCAGCCACCGTCCAGCCCGGCGACACGGTTGCCGTTTCGTGCGATACCGACCAGATCATCGTTTTGACGGACTGAAATGGCATCCCTTCCGGTCATCGGCGCAGCAGACTGGTACGAGACCATCCGCATGGCCGACGGCGTCACGCTGATCCACGAGCCATGGATCAAACCCTTCTTCCGCTGCAACATCTGGCACGTGCGCGGCCGCGACCGCGATCTCCTGTTCGACAGCGGCCTCGGTCATTTCAGCCTCCGCAGACACGTGCCTTTGGTGAGCGAGCGAAAGCTGACCTGTGTCGCCAGCCATACGCATTTCGACCATATCGGCTGCCATCACGAATTTCCCGACCGTTGCGTGCACAGGGCCGAGGCAGACATCCTCGCCAATCCGCGCAACGAATGGACGGTGGCCGACCGCTATGCGACCGACGATATGTTCGATCGATTGCCGCAAGGCTGGGACTCGTCCCGCTACCGGATCCTGCCCGCCCCGGCCGACCGCCTGCTTGACCATGGCGACGTCGTCGATCTTGGCGACCGCGCTTTCGAAGTGATCCACACGCCTGGCCATTCACCCGGCGGCATCGCGCTCTACGAGGAGAAGACCGGCATCCTGCTGTCCGGCGACATCATCTATGACGGCCCGCTGATCGACGACGTCTACCATTCGGATATGTCGGACTATGTCGAGACGCTGCTCGCCATGCGTGACCTCGAGGTCTCGGTCGTGCATGGCGGCCATTTTCCGAGCTTCGGCAAGGTGCGCTACGGCCAGCTGATCGACGAGTACCTGGCGCAGAAGCGCCAAGCCGGCTGCCACCTGCGGCAGCGCCCCTGAGAACAAGCTACGGCATCAATTCGAAATGCCGCGGAAATGCCTGGTGCAGCAGGAGCAGCATGGTCTTGCGCAGCACATTGGTGTCACGGCTCGAAGGGTTCAGATGGTCCCAGTACCAGGCGCCGTGAACCAGATAGTTCAGGCTCTCCGACAAGGTGTCGATGTCGACGCCGGTATAGCCGCCGCCGCGCGAAATCTCGACCAGCAGCTCGCGCGCTTCTGCGGTGTAGGCGAGATCGCTCGGCAGGCCGATTTCATTGTAGATCTGCATGCTCTTGCGATCGCTGGAGAATACGACGAAGACTGACACCCATTGCGGATGCTGCCGGGCGAAACGCTGTGCACAATCGACGGCACCCAACAGCCTTTCGACCGGCGACAGGCCGGGCGCCCGCACCAGGGTAATCCACAGCGCATCGTATTGATCGCTGAGATATTGCAGCACGGCCCGGAACAGGTTCTCCTTGCTGCGGAAATGAAAGACCACCAGCGCGTTGGACGAGCCGACATGTTCGGCGATGCGCTGCATGGTGAGGCTCGCCAGGCCCTCCTCCGCGATGAGCTCGATGGTGGCGTCGATGATGCGCTGCACGCTGGCTTCGCCGCGCTCGCGCCGGCGATCCTTGGGCGGCGCGGCATCGTTTGCCGCGCCCTTCGTCGTCGCGGCCTTGCGTTTCTCCGGCTTTGCGGTGGCCTTGCGTTGCGCCATTTCGTCAGGACTTTCGGACCCGCGGCGGACATATCCCGCCGCATAAGCTATTTCGGCAAATGGCACGCGCGCCTCACTCCGGAAATCGATCAGAGCGACGGACGTGTCCCCGTGTTTCCATACCATTGCCCCCGAGCCGTTTCATAGGCCAGTCCGGCTCGGAAGACATCGGCATCGCTGTAGGTGCGGCCGACGATCTGGATGCCTGTCGGCACGCCGCTGGCCGCACGGCCCGACGGGATCGAGAGAACCGGGCAACGGCTCAGCATATTGAACGGCGTCGTCATCACCCAGCCCAGCGAGGGGTTGACCTCCTTGCCATTGATCTCAACCGTGTCCCTGGTCTGGTCGAACTCCGCCGGCACCGCGGGCAGCGCGTTTGTCGGGCAGATCAGCACATCATAGGTCTCCAGCAGCGGGCCGAGCGTGTGGTACATCCTGGCTGCCACATCGAGCGTCGCGACAAAATCGGTGGCTTTGGACTTTTGCCCGTCCTCGGCAAACCGCCTGGCATAGCTGGTCATGTCGCTGCTGTGCTCCGCAAGAAGTTGCGACAGCGACGCGCCGAACAGGTGCTCGAGATAGGCCATTCCGGCCTTGAGCACCCCGTCATCCCAGCCAAGGTCGACTTCCTCGACCGTGGCTCCAAGCGAACGAAACACATCGCAGGCGGCAAGCGTGTTCTTCCGCACGTCCGGGTCGACCTCGAAGGAACCGAGATCCATGGAAAAGGCTATTCTCCAGCCTTTGATCGGCTTGTAATCGAGCGGCAGGCGCAGTTTGGGACGCAGCGTGGCGATGTCGAGCGGGCTCGGTCCGGCCATGACATTCTGCAGCAGGATCGCATCCCTGACGTTTCGCGCCAGCGGTCCGGTGTGGCAGTAGAAATCGAGGTTGAAGGGCGGCTCGTCGGGATTGCGGCCGTAAGGCGGCTTGAAGCCGACAAGACCGCAGGCCGAGGCCGGAATGCGGATCGATCCGGCAATGTCCGAACCTGTGGCGATCGACGACGTGCCGGAAGCCAAGGTAGCGGCAGCGCCACCCGACGAACCGCCCGGCGTGAAATCCGGATTCCAGGGATTGCGGGTGACGCCCCACCGCTTCGACCAGGTGTAGCCGGCGCAGCTGAATTCAGGCGTCGCCGTGCGGGCATGCACGATGCCGCCGGCCTTCATGATGCGCTCGTTCATCGTCGAGGTATGGCCACCTATGGCATCCCTGGACAGCAGTGAGCCGTGCGATGTCGGCTTGCCCTTGATGTAGCTCTCGTCCTTGATGCCGATCGGCAACCCCTCAAGCGCGCCGGTCCTGGCGCCCCTGGCGTATTTCGCCTCGGCCTTGGCGGCCAGCTTCATCGCCTCTTCGAAATGCGTGAAGGTGAAGCAGTTGATCGCCGATTTGGTCGCTTCGGCGCGGCGAATGGTGGCCTGCATCAATTCGACGGGCGACAGTTTCTTCGCCTTGAACAGCCGCAGCGCCCCATGGGCCGGCATGTAGCAAAGGTCGAGATCGGACATCGGAAATCTCCTGCGATCGCGAGACCGCATCTGGCATGAAGGGTTGCCGGACCGCGCGTCGCGGTCCGGTGGCTGTTCGATGGATCGGTGGCGCTATTTCTGGAGGTCGGTCCAGATTTTCGTGTAGAGCGCCTGCACATCCGATGGACAGGCCGGCATGAACTGGCCCTTGGCGGCAAACTGGGCCGGAATTGCCACTTCAGGCGCCGCCTTCATGTCGTCCGGCATAAAGGCCTCGGAGCCCTTGATGCCGTTGGCGTAGCGGGCGAAAGCCGAGATCAACGCGGCATTCTTGGGATCCATGATGAAATTCTGGAACAGTTTGGCGTTCTCGACATTCTTGGCGTCCTTGAGGACGGCGACATTGTCCATCCAGATCGGAAACCCTTCCTTGGGATAGCCGTAGACGATCTTGTCGTTCTGCAGCCGCTCGCGCAGCGATATGCCGTTCCAGTTGACGCCGGCGGCGATGTCGCCCCGGCCCAAGCCGTCGACGGCCGCATAGTCTAGCGAGAGCCATTTCGCCTTCGCCTCGACCAGCTTGTCGTGCACCTTCTTCAGCACCTGCATATCGTTGGTGCAGTATTTGCCACCCTCATAGGCGATGGCGAGGAACATGATGTCCCCCATTTCGGGGACGACATTGATCTTCCCGACAAGCTCCGGCGGTGGGTCGAGGAAAAGCGCCGAGGTGTTCGGGTCGCCGGCATAGACCGACTTGTTCACCGAAATGCCTGTTGTGCCCCACTGCCACGGAACGGTGTATTTGCGGCCCGGATCGAAGGGGACGTCGACCCATCGCGGATCGACATTCTTGAAATTCTCCATCTTGTTGGGGTCGGTCTCCAACAGCAGACCTTCACTGATCCAGATCGGCACGACGCTGGCCGACGGCACCACGATGTCATAGCCGGACGCGCCCTGACGGACCTTGGCCAACGCGGTGTCGTTGGAATCGTAGTCGGTGACGGTGACCTTGATCTTGTAGGTCTCCTCGAACTTCTTGATGAGGTCCGGACTGGTGTAGTTGCCCCAGTTGTAGATGTTGAGTTCGCCATCGGCGCGAGCGACGCCTGTCACGGCGAACAGCGACAGCCCGACGGCAGCCGCGGTCAGTTTCCAGTTCATGCTAGAGCATTTTCCGTGAACGCCGAGTCACATTTGGGATTCACGCGGTGGCGGAAGTCTGTTTCATTTTCCCTGTGATTTGCAGGGAGATGACGATGACACGCAGCTTGAGTGCGGACCTTCGCGGTCGGGTGATTTTGGCTATATCGGAGGGTGTTTCGACGCGGGAGGCAGCACGCCGGTTCCGGATCGGGATTGCTACGGCGGGGAACTGGTATCGCCGCTATCGCGAGACGGGTGAGATGGCGGCACGCAAGCAGGGCCAACCGTCGCGCTCGAAGCTTGATCCTCACGAAGCCTTCATCCTCGGCCTGATCGAGGAGACGCCCGACATCACTCTGGCGGAGATTGCCGAGAGGCTGGCGGCCGGGCATGGCGTGCGCGTGGTTCCTTCGACGATCTGGATGTTTCTCGACAGGCGCTGCGTCACGTTTAAAAAAGACGGCGCATGCCAGCGAACAACAGCGCCCCGACGTCAAGGCGCGCCGTTGCGCCTGGTTCGACGGCCAGCTCGATCTCGACCCCGAGAAGCTGATCTTCATTGATGAGACTGCGGCCTCCACCAAGATGGCGCGGCTGCGCGGGCGGGCCAAATGTGGCGAACGCTGCCGTGCGCCGGTTCCTCATGGTCATTGGAAGACCACGACCTTCACCGCTGGACTGCGGCTGAACGGCCTGACCGCACCGATGCTGCTCGACGGGCCGATGAACGGCGCCGCCTTCCTGGCCTATGCCGAACAGGTGCTCGCGCCTGAACTTTCTCCCGGCGACATCGTCGTCATGGACAACCTGCCGGCTCACAAGATCACCGGCGTTCGCGAGGCCATCCAAAGGACCGGCGCACGGCTTCTGTTGCTGCCGCCATATTCGCCCGACTTCAATCCCATCGAGATGGCGTTCTCGAAGCTCAAAGCCCTACTCAGAAAAGCAGCCGCCCGCTCCATCGATCAACTCTGGTCCGTCATCGCCGACTGCCTCGACGCCTTCAAACCGGCCGAATGCCGAAACTACTTCGAGGCAGCCGGGTATGACCCGGAGTAAGTCGAATCTGCTCTAGTGCTCCCATTGTTGGGACCGGCTGCGTGACCGCCTCGGTCCATCTCCTGCTGATCAAGCCTGGCGGCGCCCTTCCCCGATGACGGGCTGGACGACTGTCAAGGCATTCCCCACTCGCGGCCATTCACCGGCACATGCCGGCTGGCCAACTCGGTTATGACAGAGGCTAGATTATAACTAACTATATAGTCAATATCTTTTCGCAAGCATGCGTTTCGGAGGCTCCATCAAGTGCCCCGCAGCCTCCTAGATCGGAATGGTGGACGCTACAGCGATCGACCGATGACCTCAGTCCCCGCCGCCGGCGGGAAGCGAAATCCGATAGTCCGGCCCGCGATTCCTCGGCTTTCGCCAGGGCCTCAGACGATCCTTCAATCTCGTTCGGACAACCGGCTTCTCGTAAAGCGGAGCCGGCAGGCCGGCGAGCGCATAGTAGTCGTCAAGGATGCTGGTCTGCAGCAGACGCTGCTCCTGTGTGTAGAAGCTGAAATGCGCGGCGACGAGATCACCGAAAACCCTGCCTGGCCGATCGAGCTTTGCCGGCAAGGTCGCTGACAGCCATTCCTCTTCATCATTTCCCGGCGGCGGATAGAAAAGCTCGCCGATCTCCAGGACATCCGACCCGAAAAACCCGATCGCGTTGATCGAGAAGCGCCCCAGCCTGACTTCCCGGTCGGGCACGCGGAAATCGCCCAGCCGGTTCGTCCGCACAGCCTCGATGAAGACTGGATGAAGCGCTTCGGGAAAGCTGGCATGTGCCCAGGAAAAGGGGCACATCGCCTGGCAAGTAAGCGGCCCTTCGATCAGAACTCTGGAAAGATTCTTGATCAGGCTGCTGCAGACCGCATTGTTGATGATGAGCGGTGCATACCAGAGGGCCGCCCCCTTTTCCGCCATGGCCCGCGCCTTGAATCTGGGGAGGAAGCCCTCCTCCAGAAAAACCACGTCGTCGTCGAGGCGCAGATAGAGAGCGTCGGCGTCGTCACAGAAGCGAAAGAACCTGCCGATGACGTTGATGGTGCCGTCGGCGTTTGGAAGCGTCTTTATCTTGCAGCGCGGATCGCTGGCTGCCAATCGCCGGAGATAGGCGCGGTCGGCGTCGTTGCGGCAATTGTCCCACAGATGCCATTCATGCACCTCGGGACTTTTCAAAACGTGGTGGCTGAGCAGGCGCAGGTACTTTTCGCGGCCTGCCGGGGTCACAACAATCAGCTTCATGAGTTTGCCCCGCAATGGTCACGTGTTTTGGCTAGGCCTGCGGCGAACCTAGGGCCGATCGTTCAGCGTTTCCAGATTCGCGGTGCGTTGCAAAGCACCGCGCAAGACATCGGCCTGACAATGCCAGACAAAAGGCACCCTCCCGTTGGTGGCCCTTCGCATTCATCCGGCTTTGGTGTAGGGGCTCGCTATAACAGCCCTGAACCGCAGGGCTTTTCGCCAGGTGCATAAGTGGAAGAGGCGACTTTGGCATCTGAGCTATGCTGCAATTTGGGTGACGAGGCTGATCAAGCGGCGCTCTGCGGCTTCAGTTCAATGACCTCGATTCCATCCTGGAACGTTGCACCTGCGATGAGTTTAGGCAACTGATTTTGTCCTTTCAGTCGTCGCCACGTCCTGGCCGCGGCCATGACCAGCTTGAAGACCATCAGCCTGGCGGTTTTCGAGGAGAGTGAGCCCTTGGTACGCACCGTGCGATGGCGAACGGTCGCAAAGACGCTCTCGATGGGATTGGACGTTCGCAGATGATCCCAATGTTCGGCGGGGAAATCGTAGAACGCCAGCAAGGCATTCTGATCTTTGGTCAGGCAGTCGACCGCCTTGCCGTATTTCGCATCATATTTCTCGACAAAGACGGCAATCGCCGTCTCGGCTGAGGCTCGGTTCGGGGCGGAAAAGATTTCGCGCAAGTCCGTCTTCATGGCGGCCTGCACCGATTTCGGCACCTTGTTGAGCACGTTGGCTGTCTTGTGCACCCAGCATCGCTGGTGCTTGGTGCCGGGAAGGAGCTCATCGAGCGCTTTCCAGAAGCCAAGCGCGCCGTCGCCGACGGCAAGATCGGGCGCGATCTGCAGGCCACGACGCTTGACGTCGACCAGCAGCTCGCGCCAGCTCTGTGCGCTCTCACGAATGCCGGTCTGGAAGCCGAGCAGCTCTTTCTTGCCCTCGGGCGTGGCGCCGATCAGGACCAGCATGCATTCGGCATGATCTTCCATCCGGGCCTGCAGGTAGACCCCGTCCGCCCACACATACACATAGCGGCGCGCCGAAAGATCGCGCTTTTGCCAACGATCGTATTCGATGCCCCACTCCGCCGTCAGTCGCGTGATCACCGAGGGTGAGAGGTTCGGCGCCTCCTTGCCCAACAGAGCTGCCAGAGCTTCCTGAAAGTCGCCCGTCGAAATGCCGCGCAGATAGAGAACGGGAAGAAGCGCATCCAGACTTCGTGTCCGACGCGCCCATTTCGGCAGGATCGATGAGGAAAAACGGATGCGCTCCGCTTCACCGTTCGCGCCGCGATCCCGGACCTTCACCCGGCTGACGGGCACCGCCCCGATCCCCGTCTGGATGCTCCGCTCCGGCCCGTGACCGTGCCGGACCAGCCGGTCACGTCCGTCCGGAAGCTTGAGATCCCGCATCTCGGCAAGAAACGCTTCGGCCTCCATCTCGATCGCCTGCGCCAGCAATTTGCGCGCGCCGGTGCGAAGCACATCCGTCAGGGGATCATCGATTTCGTCGGGCTGACGAAGGCGAACAATGTTGATAGTCTCGTTCATGGCGTATCGCTCTCCTTGAGAGGTTCTGGCAGGCTTCATCACCCGCCTCGATACGCCGCCCTTCTCAAACCGTCATCACCCAGTTTCAGCCATAGCTCTGGCATCTGCCGCGCAGGCAATGGTCCAAGCCGATGACCTGGCTCAGATCATACTCGAACCATAAGGGCGTCGGATCCACGAATGGACAAGAACCTGCTCAGCAAAGCCGACATTCTCATCGTCGGCGCCGGCTTTTATGGCGCGACGCTCGCCGAGCGCATCGCCACGCAACTCGGCCGGCGCGTGCTGGTGATCGACCGGCGCCAGCACATTGGCGGCAATGCCTATACCGAACAAGATCCCGCCACCGGCGTCGAGATCCATCGCTACGGGCCGCATCTGTTCCACACGTCCAACGAGGAGGTCTGGAACTATCTGCGCGCCTTCACCGGCTTCACGACCTACCGCCATCGGGCGTTCTCGACCTATCGCGACAAGGTCTATCCGCTGCCGATCAACCTCGCCACGATCTGCCAGTTCTTCGGCAAACGGTTGAGCCC